>CAIOHN010000109.1 GCA_903858105.1 uncultured Pseudomonadota bacterium
GGAATGAGCACATGGCGCATTACTACGCGCCTAAAAATTTCAACATTTGGTATTTTTTCGGTTCGCTGGCCCTGCTCGTACTGGTTAATCAGTTCATCACCGGCATTCTGCTGACCATGAACTACAAGCCGGATGCCAAACTGGCTTTTGATTCGGTCGAATACATCATGCGCGACGTCAACTGGGGTTGGCTGGTGCGCTACATGCATTCCACCGGCGCTTCGGCGTTTTTCATCGTGGTCTATCTGCACATGTTCCGCGGCCTGATCTATGGTTCGTTCAAGCAACCGCGAGAACTGATCTGGATCTTTGGCATGCTGATCTTCGTCTGTCTGATGGCGGAAGCGTTTATGGGCTATTTGTTGCCTTGGGGTCAAATGTCTTATTGGGGCGCTCAGGTAATTATTTCGCTATTCAGCGCAATTCCGGTGATCGGTGACGAATTGTCGCTGTGGGTGCGCGGCGATTACGTGGTATCGGACGCGACGTTGAACCGCTTCTTTGCGTTTCACGTTATCGCGGTGCCTTTGGTATTGCTGATTCTGGTATTCCTGCATATCGTTGCGCTACATGAAGTGGGTTCCAACAACCCTGATGGCGTCGAAATCAAGGAAAATCTGAACTGGAAAGGCCATCCGCTGGACGGCATCCCGTTCCACCCTTACTACACAGTCAAAGATATTGTCGGCGTCGGCGTATTCATGTTCTTCTTTGCGGCGGTGATTTTTTACATGCCGGAACTGGGCGGTTACTTTCTGGAACACGCAAACTTCATCCCGGCCGATCCGTTGAAGACCCCGGAACATATCGCACCGGTCTGGTATTTCACGCCGTTCTACGCCATTTTGCGCGCAGTGCCTGATAAGTTTGCCGGTGTGATTGCCATGGGCGGCGCGATTGTGGTGCTGTTTATGTTGCCTTGGCTGGATCGCAGCCCGGTTAAATCCATCCGTTATCGCGGTGGCATGTTCAAAAAAGCCTTGTTGCTGTTTGTCATTAGCTTCATCGGCCTGGGCTATCTGGGCACCCAACCTGCCACACCTGGCGCAACTACAGTTGCCCGGGTTTTGACTGCCGTCTACTTTGGCTTTTTCCTGTTGATGCCACTGTATACCCGTTGGGAAAAAACCAAACCAATTCCAGAGCGCTTGACTGAGCAACCGTCGCTGGAAGATCGCCTTCCTGGCTTGCTGGCATTAGTTGACGAAGTAGTTGAAGTCCGTCAAGTGCCAGACAACATCGGCGGCACCGTCGCCCAAAAAAGGCCGAACTGGGCCGGCATCTCAGCCGTCTTGATTCGTTTTGCAAAAAACCTGAAAAAGAGCCTGGATTAAGCCATGAAAAAAATACTCTACACTCTTTTGTTTTTGCTGCCTTTTAACGTGTTGGCCAGTGGTGGCGGCTTCAAGCTTGATAGCGCCGACATCGACCTTACCGACAACCTGTCCATGGAACGTGGCGCAAAATACTACGTTACCTACTGCCTGGGTTGCCATTCTGCCAAGCACATCCGTTACAAACGCATTGCGCTGGATTTGAAACTGGATGAAGGCGAAGTGTTGAAAGTGGTCGCACCTTTCGGCGCTGGCATTTATGACCAGATGCACTCGGCGATGAATGCGCACGACGCGGAAAAATGGTTTGGCACCACGCCGCCGGATTTATCGCTGATTGCCCGTTCGCGCGGCGCAGACTGGTTGTATTCTTATCTGAGAAGCTTTTATGTTGATCCATCCAAACCATTGGGCGTCAACAATGCAGTGTTCCCGGATGTGGGTATGCCCAACGTGTTTTGGCAGTTGCAAGGCAGTCAATCTGCCGTTACCCATAAAGTTGACGGTCAGGATATGATCGCTGAACTTAAACTGGATCAACCCGGCCAGATGACGCCTAAGGAATTCGACAAGATGGTCAACGATCTGGTCAACTTCCTGGTTTACGTCGGCGAACCAGTGCAACTGGAAAGACAACAAATGGGTAAATACGTGTTGTTCTTTATCCTGATGTTTATCGTACTGGCTTACCTGCTGAAAAAAGAGTACTGGAAAGACGTACACTAAGCTCAGCGTAATCCCTGCTAAAAGCCGGTTAAGACTTTAAGTTTTAACCGGCTTTTTTATGCCGGTCGCTTTTAGAATTCACTACTGAATAGGTCAACGATTACGCCGCCAGGCATGATAAAACCCAAGACATTTCAGCAAGACTGTGGGCGCGTGATTGCGCTTCCAGACACCCGCCACGTATTTATTGGCCTCCGCCAGGGTTGGATAGATATGGATAGTCGCCAAAACTTTATTTAAACCAATACAGTACTTCATCGCCAAGACAAACTCGGCGATTAAATCGCCGGCATGTTCCCCCACGATAGTAACCCCCATAATTTTATCCTTACCCGGCTGAGTCAGCACTTTGACAAAACCATGCGCTTCACTGTCGGCAATGGCTCGGTCAAGATCATCGATACCATAGGTTGATACCTCGTACGCTATGCCTTGCGCATCCGCTTCCTGCTGATTCAGCCCCACCCTGGCCACTTCCGGGTCGGTAAAAGTCGCCCAGGGGATTACCCTATAATCCGTCCGAAACTTTTTAAACTGCCCGAACAATGCGTTGACCGCCGCATACCAAGCCTGATGCGCGGCTGTATGGGTAAACTGATAAGGCCCGGCCACATCGCCCACGGCAAAAATATTGGGGTAGTTAGTTTGCTGAAACGCATTGGTATCTATGGTTTTCCGTGCCGACAAACCTATCCCCAGTTCCTCGATACCATAGCCTTGCAAATTAGCGGCTCTGCCAATGGCTACCAACACCTGATCAAACGCGATGCTGACCGTTTGGCCGTGACACTCTGTCAGCAAGCTATTCTGGCCATTCTCAGACAGAAATTGCTTGGCAGTATGCTCAAGCCGCACATCGACACCGTCTTGTACAAAACGCGCCAACACCGCTGCCGATACCTCTGAGTCTTCGCGTAGCAGCAGCCGCGGCGCCATTTCAACTTGGATCACCTGACTGCCTAACCGGGCAAAGGCTTGCGCCAGTTCGCAGCCAATCGGCCCGCCGCCCAATACCAGCAAACGCTTTGGCAATACCCGCAGATCCCAAATTGTATCGGAGGTGAGATAGGCAATCTGATCAAGACCAGGAATGGGCGGCACGAAAGGTTTGGCACCGGCAGCGATGATAATCGAACGGCTGGTGATGGTTTTAACCCCCTCGTCGCTAGTCACCTCCACAGCCCACGGCGAGATTATTTTTGCTTCGCCCTGCAGCACATCAACGCCCAGTTCGGTATAGCGTGCGATGGAATCATGCGGTGCCACGGTTTTGATAACGTGTTGCACACGCGCCATGACCGCTGCAAAATCAAAATCGGCATTGGCGTTGTCGATGCCAAACGCTTTGCTGCGCTTGATTTGCGCCAGCAATTTAGCTGTGCGGATCAGCGCCTTGGATGGCACACAGCCGGTGTTCAGGCAGTCGCCGCCCATTTTATGTTTTTCGATCAAGGTCACTTTGGACTTAACTGCTGCGGCGATATAAGCCGCGACCAGTCCGCCAGCACCGGCGCCGATCACCACCAGATTATTATCAAAGCGCTTGGGTTTTACCCAAGCAGCATAGACTTTAGGCTGCCAAATAGTATCGAACATGCTTAATCCCTAGAAAACCAGATATCGCCATAAACGGCAGACACATCGCCATTACTATTGTCGGTATCGGTCATGATTGCTACGGCATCTATGCTATGAATATCCTGCCCAAACAGTTTTTGAAAATCAGCTTTGACATTGCGCTTTTCAGTTTGCCAGCTATTCAGTGATGCCTCGGGGCCGCGCAATGCCAGCATCATGGCGTGATCGCCAGCAAAGGCATTGGGCCACACCGCATCTTTTTTAGTATTACCGGCCCACACATAATTTATGGCTTTGGTTTGCCAAAATGCCAAACCGCCTTTGACCACTACGTACACTCGCGCCGCGTAATCGTCGCCAGCCTTGCTTTGCTCGTTCAAGCCTGTCAGACGATTAGCGATACGCCAAGACCAATTCAGGATTGGGGTTTGCTCAAGATCGATAGTTTGAGTTTTGAACAGACCAGAACCCGACGCATGACTCTCGGCTGTCAACGCCGTCACGCCCTCCATTGTTTGCAGGCGGTAAAGTGTTTTGCCTTTAAAGCTTTTGTGCTCCCAGCCATCCAGACTATTACGACTGAACTCGCCTATCGGCACTAGACTATCGGCGGCGACAGGCTGCGCCAGAATCAGCATAAATAGCAATAAGCGCCTGTTCATCAGCAACAAGCGCCGTCGGCTTTTCCCGATGCGCTGGCGGTTTCAGGCGCACAATCAAATAAGCCAAAGTGCTTTGATTTATCGCCCAGCACCTGAAAATGATCACCATATCGACTGGCCGCCAACATATCCGCGGTGTTGCCACATACCCGCAAGGGCCGACCGGTTTCAAAATGATGATGATCATCCAAATCAAAACTGTGCGGATGATTCTCGATACTTCCCAGGTACACGGCAACCTGTCCATAATCTTCGCAGCGATCTTCCAGTGGCATTTTAAAAGCGCGTACCGTCACAGAACTGAACTTGATCATGCCGATTTTGGCGAACACCTCGGGGTCATCCAGACTAATAGCGTTTTGTTTAACCGCGCGCACATCGGGACAGCCCAACTCATGCAAAATTCTTCTAAAGTCCTCCCAATACAAAGCGCCGCCGAGACACTCGCCCAGTAAAATGGGGTCTTGTTGCAGTAGTTTGGGAATACGCCGATCTGCAAATACATCAGAAAAATACAGTTCTCCGCCCGGCTTAAGTACCCGAAAAATCTCCGCCAGCACCTGTGGTTTTTCGGGTGACAGGTTGATCACGCAATTGGACACCACCACGTCGATACTATTATCGGCAATACCCAAAGCGGCCAGATTTTCGATATGTCCGTTTAGAAATTCGACATTGGCATAGCCAAAGCGCTCGGCATGCCATGCGCGGTGCCGCTGCGCCACATCCAATTGCTCTGGCGTCATATCTACACCAATTACCCGACCGCTTGGCCCAACCAGTTTGGACAACAGATAACAATCACGGCCGCTACCACAGCCCAAGTCCAATACCACCTTGCCCTCCAGAGCTGGCGGTAGCGGCGAACCGCAGCCATAGAAGCGCTCCAGCACCTCCGGGTGCAAGCCTGCCAGCAAGGCTTTCAGATAGCTGGGCATGGCGTCGATACTGCAGCAGGCGCTGGTTTTTAGATCATCGCTGGATTGCAACACCTGCCCGTAGTAGTAACGAACCGATTCGCTAATTTCGATACTGGTAGTCATTAAAAACCTCGTGTTTATCGTTGAATAAGGCATATCACCACAGTGTAATAAACACAGCAAATGATGGTGTTAATTAGCGTCTGACGCGTAATGTACTGTCCGGTTCCGTAGCAAAACCAAGCGATTTAGCTGGTGGCTGGCTCTATAAATCGGTTGATTCAAAGACATAGTAACAAACCAGAAAAAACATTTGTTCTATATTTGTTTTCATTGTATGCTTTCACAAAACAAACACAGAACAACAAATGAATCTAACCCGCAAACAACAAGAGATTTTCGACTTCCTGCTGCAGAGCCAGGATCTATTCAGCCATCCACCGACGCTGGAAGAATTATGCGCGGCAATGGGTTTGAAATCGCGCGGCTCTTTGCATAGCCAGATCAAAGCCTTGATAGATGCTGAATTGATCGAAGCGCCGGAACGCAAACAGCGCGGGATTCGGCTAACCGAGTATGCCAAGTCGCTGATCAAACAGCCAGAAAATCCAGGCATGTTGCCTTTTGTCGGTTACATCGCCGCCGGTCGGCCCATCGAAGCCATCGAGAATGTTTCGTATATGACCGTGCCCGAAGAGCTCAAAACCGAAAAAGCCTGTTATGTGCTTAAGGTTAAAGGCGACTCCATGCAGGAAGAAGGCATCTTCGACGGCGACTGGGTCATCATCGAACAACGCAGTCATGCCCGTAACGGCGAAATCGTCGTCGCTTTGATCGATAAAGCCGAAGCCACTTTAAAGTTTATAGAGCAGTACCCGCACGAAACCTTGCTAGTTCCGGCTAACTCCACCATGCAGGCCATGCGTTATCGGCCTGAACAAGTGGAAATTCAAGGGGTATTAGTTGGACAAATGCGTAGTTATACCAACCACCATTAGGAGAAGTTTATGCTTCATCAATCCGTTCATATGCGCGATCAAAAAGCCAATCAAACAGCCATGCTTAGCAGAGCCGACCGACAAGCCGCCATCAACATGATCGAGGAAATTACCCTGGTCGTGGTGTTATGGGGCGTGTATTTACTGGCGACGGGCTGATGGCAGATTTAACATGTTGCTTTGTATGGCTGATCGGCACTTAAAACGTGTACACATTAAGCTTTTATGTGCCGACCAGCCATCTGGAACAGGTTAAGCAAGCCTTATTCGAGCAAGGCGCAGGACGTGTCGGCGATTACGACAGTTGCGCCTGGCAAACGCTCGGTGAAGGCCAGTTCCGACCGTTGACGGGAAGCCAGCCTTATTTGGGCACCATAAACCAAGTACAGCAGGTCGCTGAATATAAAGTTGAAATGGTCTGCAGCGACGATCACATCGCTGCTGCGCTTAAAACTTTGCTGGCTTGCCACCCTTATCAGCAGCCCGCTTATGCAATCCATAAAATCGTGTCTGCGGACGATCTATCGTAAAGCGCGCCACAAAACACTGCTTAATGCCCACCTTCGTCTTCGTCGCCCTCTTTTTTGGTAATGTCTTCCAAAGACAGACGACCGGCGAGTGAGTTGGACTGTTTGGTTGCCGAGCCCAAACCTTCGCTAAGATTGATTTTTAATTTCAAATTGTTCGGCGAATCGGAATTACTCAAGGCCTCTTCCAATGAAATCACGCCGCTTTTATATAGCTTGAGCAAATGGCTATCAAAAGTCTGCATGCCGATGTTTTCAGATTTTTCCATCGCTTCTTTGATAGCGTGAATGTCGCCCTTATGGATCAAATCGCTAACCAGCTTGGTGCCTAGCAAAATCTCGATAGCCGCCACCCGCTTGCCTTCTACGGTGGGCACCAGTCGCTGGGACACAAAGGCCTGCAAATTCAAGGATAAATCCATCAATAATTGCGGCCTGCGTTCTTCCGGGAAAAAGTTGATGATGCGATCCAGCGCTTGGTTGGCGTTATTAGCGTGCAGTGTCGATAAACATAAATGTCCGGTTTCCGCAAAAGCCAGCGCATGCTCCATGGTTTCCTGGCTGCGAATCTCGCCAATCAAAATCACATCCGGCGCCTGCCGCAAGGTATTTTTCAAGGCATCTTCGTAGCTGAGGGTATCGACGCCAACTTCGCGCTGATTAACCAGCGATTTCTTATGCGGATGCACAAACTCAATCGGATCCTCAATGGTAATAATGTGGCCAGAAGCATTGCTGTTGCGATAATCGATCAATGCCGCCAATGACGTGGATTTACCGGAACCGGTGCCGCCCACAAACAAAATCAAACCGCGTTTTTCCATGATTTTGTCTTTGAGGATTTGCGGCAAACCCAAGGTTTCGGCGCTGGGAATATCCACTTTGATATTTCTGATCACCATGGCATGGCAATTTCTTTGTTTGAAGATATTGACCCGAAAGCGCCCAATGCCTTCTTCGGAAATAGCCAGATTCATTTCCGGCACATGCTCGAAACTGGCGCGTTGGTCGGCGTCCATCACACTATCGGCTATTTGCTTGATGCGCTCGCCGCTCAGTTTGATGCTTTCCAAGGGCTTCAAGCTGCCTTGAAACTTGGCCGCTGGCGGCGCTCCTACTGTCAGGTACAGGTCTGAGCCATCGTGCTGAACCAGAATTTTTAGATAATCTTTAAATTCCATAGTGAAATATCTCGTATTGATAACTGTAGAGAAGTGTAGGCGAATCGGCTTACAAGTGAAGCAGAAACCAATTTTGTTGCCGTAATCTGCTACCACAGAAAATGCCGTAACCGGGCATTTACTCGGCTTGGTTTTCGTAAACTCACCGCAACTGGCGCATCCAGACAGCGATCCGCAGTATAATGAGACATTTTTTTGCTACACATCTGTTTATGAGTCAACCAAGAAAGGCAGTGGCGCTGATTTCCGGCGGCCTGGATTCCATGCTCGCCACCCAAGCCATGCTGGAACAAGGCATCCATGTCGAAGGCATCAACTTCTTCAC
>CAIOHN010000110.1 GCA_903858105.1 uncultured Pseudomonadota bacterium
GTCGTTTTAAACGACAAAACGCATCAACCAGAAGCTTAATACCGTTTAAATAGCCGCAGGCTTATTAAAAATTTGTAAAACAGCCCAAGCCGCCAGCATTAAAAACGCAAAGAAAGTCCAGGCGGGTATGCTCAAACCCAGCAATGTCCAATCTATCTTGGCGCACTCGCCGGTGCCGGTCAGCATTAATTTAATCGTGTCGGCCAAGGGAAAGTTTTGAAATACGTATTCCAGGCCGGGACTGCATTCCGGCACTTCTTCCGGCGGCAAGTGCTGTAACCAGACATGCCGCGCAGAGACGCTGGCGCCAATCAGCGCCGCCAAGGCACTCAAAATTGCATAGACATTGCGGGCACGGTTATGTAGTCCGCCGACCAAGAACAGGACGCCAGTCGCTAAAATCGCCAACCGTTGCGAAATACAGAGCGGGCAAGGTTCAAGCTCTTCCACAAATTGCAAGTAAGCGCCCACCGCCAGCAGCGATGCGCAGGCAGCAAAACCCAGAAAAAAACAAATGCGCGGACTAAATTTTACAAAACTCATTTTCTACGTCTTTTTTAAATGCTCTAATTTCCCGCGAGGGGCCCAAAATTACCAAAATATCGCCGACACTTAACCGCCGGTCAAACTCTTCTACGACAAAGTGCAATTGCGCGCTGATCTGTTTATTAACGATGCCGATCAACAGCAGATTATATTGCGAACTTAATTGCAACTGGCTGATGTGGGCATTTTCCAGGTAGCTGTTTTCAGGAATTGTCACTTCGGCCAAATGCAGATCGTGTCTGCCGAATACGGTATGGTCAAAAATATCGTGAATATCCGGCCTTTTCAGCATATCGTGAATCTTGCGACCGCAGATTTCGTAAGGGTCGATGATTTTATTCGCGCCCGCAGCCAACAGTTTTTCCGCCGATTCGGGGCTATCGACTATGGCGATGATGTTCAGTTCCTTATCCAGCGCCCGTGCCGATAATGTCAGAAACACGTTTTCAGAATCGGCGTCAAAAAAGCAAAATAGGGTATCGATATGTGAGCCGATACCAATCAGCTTTAAATCATCGCCACTGCGAAAATCAATATTGGCGGTTTCAAAACCATTTTCTGCGGCCAAGGCGGTCTTGGCCGGATTTTGATCGATGACGGTGATTTGAAAAAGCTCTTTATCCAGCCGGCTAATAGCCTCGAACGACAAGCGGTTAT
The DNA here is from genome assembly GCA_903858105.1 of uncultured Pseudomonadota bacterium. GTDB lineage: Bacteria > Pseudomonadota > Gammaproteobacteria > Methylococcales > Methylomonadaceae > Methylomonas. The sequence continues at coordinate 1,204 of CAIOHN010000110.1, forward strand.
AGCCAAATACGGCAATGTGTTTCATGCGCGTGTCCTGCTGAATAAGCGACGTTGTTCCACTTGATCGCGGAAATGGTCGATGCCGTATTTACGACCCAGCAACACCAACATGTCGCCGTGGCGCAGAATAAACTTGGTTTCTGGATTGAAATAAAAATGCAGTTCTTTAACCTGATATTTATTCTTGTGTTTGAGATGAATCGGATTATCGCTGATCACACCCAGCAAGGTGAGCTTACGTTGGGCTAAATCCAGTTGGCCGATCTGTTGATTGTCCAGCGGCGATTTTTCGCTGACTAACACAGATTCCATGACGATTTCGGTTTGGTTATGCAAAATGCCGGAGATCGCCTCGAAAGCCACCGGCTGTCCGACAAACTCAGCGGCCAGCAAGCCGGCAATTTCAAACGGCCTGATTACATTGTCCGCTCCGGCTTGATAGAGTTTATTAACATTATCGTGCCGATTGGCGCGCGAAATGATACGCAGATTTTTATTCAAATGCCTACTGGTCAGGGTAATGTAAACATTGATCACATCGTCGCCGGTGATACATAAAATGGCGCTGGCGGCTCGGCATATGCCGGCGTTGATTAATACCTCGTTATTGCTGGCGTCGTTTTCGATAGCCAGATAGCCGCGTTGTTTAGCCAACGCGATCTTATGCGGGGTTCTGTCGATGACCACAAATTTTTGGCGTTCGTTATGTAAATGCCGGGCAATCTCCTGTCCGACCCGACCAAAGCCGCAAATGATGATAAAACTGTTGTAGCGATCTAATTGCGCATAGGTGCGGCTCTCGCGCACCGACAGCATTTTCTCGCTGAATGCTGCAATTAAGATCGAGGTAAAAAACGATAAAACACCCAGGCTGGCCAGAATCAGAAAAATCGCTACCCAACGGCCGCCGGTGGTTTGGGGAGTAATGTCGCCGTAACCCACCGTGGCCAGCGTGACGATAGTCCAGTAAAACGCATCAAACAGGTTGTTGATGTTGCTGCCTGCCGCTTGATATTCAAACATGTAAATCGACACCCCGGCGATAAACACCAGAAAGCAGGTGAAGATCAACAAGGTAGATAATTCGTAGCGTTTGCTTGCAAGCGCATCGGCAAACAATTTGGCGCTATCCGAGTAACGAAACAGCTTGAACAATCTGAAAATAATAAAGATGCGCAGAATGTCCAGCGGCCGGTAGCTAGGTAGTATCGCCAAAATATCGATGATGGCGAATGGCGACCAAATATATTCCAAATCCCTGGCGGCTATTTTTTTAAAAACACTGCTTAAATTTAAATTCAGGTTTAAATACAGCGCTTTCTCGTGCTCTTCAATAATGACCTTATAGGCGTCTGAATGAATCCAGCCTCTGATGAAATATTCGGCGACAAATATCATCAGAATCGCCAATTCAAAATAGCCGCCCATTTTGCTGTCGTTGTGCTCTATGTCGTAAATCAGAAAAATCACGCTCAAGATCAATAGGCCGATCATTGTGGCGTCAAAATATTTCTTTTTGCGGCTATGGCTGTTTTCCAACAAATCGTAGAAAAACACTTTGCTGTGTCGATACCAGTCGGCTGACTTTAGGTAATACGCGCAATAGACGATCAGTTTGGCTAGCATCTGGGGGTTATTTCTTAAATTCGATCACTTTATTGGGTGGATTTAGATTGATCTCGTCAATCAGGCAATGCTTGCCAGCCTGCAGGATATACACAACCGCATCGGCAACGTCGTCAGCCAGTAATGCCTGGCCTGACTGTTTGCCTGGCGCAAACGACAATGTATCAAAAAACGCGGTATCCACCATGCCTGGATTGATTAACGACACTCGCACCGGGCTTTTGCCGCATTCGTCGCGCAAGGCCTGGGTGAAACCACGCAACGCAAATTTACTGGCGCAATAAATCGTACCATTGCGGCTACCCTTTAAGGCGGCTTCCGATCCAATGTATACCAGATTGGCATGGGCTTTTTGTTTGAGTTTTGGCAGCAGCGCCCTAGTCAAAAAGGCCTGGGCGGTAAAATTGACGTGCATCAGCGTGTCTATTTGCTGATAAGAAAACTGTTCCAGACCGCCAAACTGACCATAACCGGCAGCAAATACCACCCCGTCCAGCGCCGGAAAATCGCTTTGAATTTGCTTGGCGACCTGCGGAATATCATCCAATTTAGCCAGATCAAGTGCCACCGCCGTAAAGCCGGGATGTGTTTTTACAAAGCGCCTGGTATCTCTGGATATGCCAATCACGGTATGGCCTAAACAGAGCAATTGTCGGGCAATGGCCCGGCCGATGCCGGAACTGGCGCCTGTAACCAGCAGGGTGCGTTTTACAGTGTGCATGGAAAAAACGCAGTTTGCGGGATGTATTCCAGCAACATAGCTGAGCAATCGGCCATCATGCTGTGTTCCAGCTCAGCTTTGTACGACACCATGCCAGCGGCATTTTGCAGGGGGCTGGCAAACAGCTTTTCGTCCGGGTATAGCTTGTGGATTTTTTTGAAGTATTGCTCCGGCAAGCGAAACACGCCCAAGCTTACCGAGTGCAACGCCTCAGCATCAATCACAGCAAACACTTGCTCAAACAAGGCCCGGTATTGCTGGCGATAATCATGCTGATAAATCAATGGATCAAAACGTAAACCAATCTGCCAGCCTTGCTGTTGCAGTTTGGCTGCGGCTTCGATGCGCTTGGCGACAGTTGGGGCTTTGGCTTCGACTTTGTCCGCTACGCTATCCGGCGACAAGCTAAAAGCCACCACGCAGCGCGGCACCACCTCCCGATTCAGCAAGCTTCGGATCTGAGTGCTTTTGGTACGCAGTTCCAGCCAGGCATTGGCTTGTTCGGCGAAAACCGGCAAAAATTGTTCGGCAAAGCCGGTGACCGGCTCAAAAGCCAAGCTGTCGCAATCGTAACCGGAAAAAAAATACACGTCTTGATCCGGCGTTTCCTGGCATGTTTGTCGGATCTGCTGCTGAAAATCTTCGAAATTTACAAACAAAACATAGTTAGCCGATTGGTACATGCCTTGCAAAAAGCAGTAACGACAATCGTACAAACAGTTGAGCATGTGTGAGAAATAATAATTGCGTTGGCCGCCTATCCCGTAACCGCTAGGGGCGTGTAACACAAACTTTTGATACTTCTCGGCTAAAATCAACGCCGGTCGCTGTTTTTGCAACCTGAAGTTTTGCGCCTTGGGATTAAACACTGCGCCGTAACGCTCGCAACTTACCGTTCGCGCGCGCGGAAAACGCGCTCTAATTGCCAGTGTGCGTGGATGGCTTTCGATGGCGGATTCGATATACAGGGTGTCGATCATGGCGGGGCGTACGGACAATTAGCTTGGCCCACCATTATAAATGATTGCCGCCGCGCTGGCGTAGACGACGGTTAAGGCGGATTAATCGGTCTGTGCCGAATCGCTTGGCATGCTTCGCTTTTTCAGTCGGCGTCTTTGCCGCATCGCCAAAAAGTATGTTGCACCAGACAGGGTGCCGGTTGCTGTGGCTATTGAGCCCATAACAGGCGCCAGCGTGACGATTAAGGGTTCATCGACCAAACCCAGCCACACACCAAAAGCCGTTAAGCCACTGGGAGCGGCAACGGTGGCCGCTAATGCGGAAATACCGGCAATAATGCCCGTCGCCATGGAGATACTTTCTACGCGGGCGGCTACTTGTTCGTGATTCATGGGCATTACAGAAAACAGGGTAACAATTAGGTATGCGGCTTAACGGCTCAAAGCATAACCAGCCGAGCAAGTTTAAATTCAACAAAGCGGAACAATAAACTGCAACTGGCAATCCACTTAATCTTACGCCAATTACCTAAAACTACAATCAGCTATTTGTTTCTTATTAAGAAATAAACAATGCATTAATGGCATTATTGTCAACCTGATATTAAAGGATTAAAGTGGAGCCAAGTTAGAAATTTATCAAATCAAACCACTGCAGGAGCCGACAATGAACACTTCAACTTTGTATCGCAACATCGCTATCGGCCTGTTTTGCAGTGTGGGCTTAGTGTGTCTGGTTTCAGGTAAATTAACCTTGTCCACCATGCTGTTTGGTATGGCTTCCTTAGTGCCGCATCTGCGCACATTTAAGCCGGTACGTATCTGATTTTTGTTTTTCCTCCCTGTGTACATTCGATAGCCTCTACCCTTGCTCGGGGTAGGGGCTTTTTTTGTTGTTTGCGTCTACACAAGCGCGAGCACACATCACCAAACATTGTCGGCTAGTCACAACAGTTATCAAGCCTCACAAATATAACCTCCAAGTATTCATCGGCGGCCTGTTGGCTAAAGTCGCTGTTTACGCCAGAAGCCTAACAAAAAATAATTAAGCGATTGATTTTCTGGGCTTTCAAAATGCGTGATCAAGTCCACGCTTTTCAATTTTTTTATAAATTTAATTGTATTTTCAATAAGGCTTGCAAAGCCCATTTTAATGGGTGTAAGGTTCTGGCTAACGGCATTAAAAAATTAAATCACCGTGACTTAAACACAACGGCTTTTGCAAAAAAGCATCGATATTGTGGTCAATAAGCAACGGGATTTTTTAAATAAACTATAAATGCTGTTTCGTTTTATCCAGTAATAAATGTAACAACGCAATGACTAACTGCGTGTTTATAACAATAATATCCTCACCATGAGATTAGTTATGTCTAAATTTCCAATCGACCTTGGCGCTTACCAGCGTATTTCTTTAAACCCCAATAACCCAACTTTAACCGCCGAGCAACGGGCCAGCCTAAAAGCCAATATTCAGCTTTGTCGGGATGCCATCGTATTCTTTACGGCAACCGGTGCAGCTCACGGCGTGGGCGGACACACGGGTGGACCGTATGATACCGTGCCGGAAGTCATGATTATGGATGCCTTGTTCCGCGGCTCAGCGGATGGATTCGTGCCGATATTTTTCGACGAAGCCGGTCACCGCGTAGCTACGCAATACCTGATGTCTACTCTGAATGGCGATCTGCCAGCAGAGCGCCTGATGGAATATCGCACCGCCCACTCACATCTACCCGGTCACCCGGAGTTAGGCTTTACCCCTGGCGTTAAATTTAGCTCTGGTCGTCTTGGGCACATGTGGCCTTACGTTAATGGCGTGGCTATCGCTAACCCCGGAAAAGTCCTGTTTTGTTTGGGTTCCGATGGCTCGCAACAAGAAGGTAATGATGCAGAAGCCGCGCGTCTGGCCGTTGCCCAAAATCTGAATGTTAAGCTGATTATTGACGATAACGATGTCACCATCGCCGGTCATCCATCTAGCTATCTCAAAGGCTGCAGCACGGCAAAAACGCTGGCTGGCCAAGGCGTTACCGTGCTGGAAGGCGACGGCGAAGACCTGGATGATTTGTACAAACGCATTTGCACCGCCATCAACACGCCTGGCCCGGTTGCGGTTATCAATCACCGCCCGATGTGCCCTGGTATTGTCGGTCTGGAAGGTTCAACTCACGGCCATGATGTAGTGTCTGTGAAAGTTGCGTTGGAATATCTGGAATCACGCGGCCAACAAGCGGCTGCCGATCATCTCAGAAGCATTCAAGCGCCTAAAAACGACGCTGTATTTTTGGGTTCCAGCGACAAGTGGGATGCCAACCGTAACGTTTTCGGCGATGCAGCCGTGGCGATTCTGGGCAGACTGAGCGAAGCCGAGCGGATTGAAAAAGTCCGCGTTGTCGATAGCGATTTGGAAGGCTCTTGCGGCTTGATCAAAATCCACAATGCCTTCCCGGAAATCTTTATCTCATCCGGCATCATGGAGCGCGGCAATTTCTCCGCCGCTGCCGGTTTTGGTATGGCTGCAGGCAAGCAAGGGATTTTCGGCACCTTTAGTGCATTTTTGGAAATGTGTATTTCCGAGATCACCATGGCCCGCTTGAACAATTCCAACGTATTGAGTCACTTTTCCCACTCCGGGATTGATGACATGGCCGACAACACCTGTCACTTTGGCTTAAACAATATGTTTGCCGATAACGGCTTGAGCGACGGTTACGCGACCAATCTGTACTTCCCGGCTGATCCTTTGCAAATGAAGGCTTGCCTGGAAACCATCTTCTTCAACCCAGGCTTGCGTTTTGTATTCTCGACCCGCTCCAAAGTGCCGACCATTTTGGACAGCAACGGCAACGAGTTTTTCGGCGGCGACTATAAATTTGTCTCCGGCAAAGACGAAGTGATTCGTGAAGGTACTGCAGGCTATATCGTCAGTTTTGGCGAAGCCCTGTACCGCTCACTGGATGCCGTAGAACGCCTGAAACAACAAGGCATCGATGTTGGCTTGATCAATAAACCAACGCTTAACGTCATCGACGAAGACATGCTGGCCAAAATCGGCAAATCACCCAAAGTGATGGTGGTCGAGGCGTTTAACCGCAAAACAGGTTTGGGAAGTCGCATGGGTTCCTGGTTATTGGAACGCGGCTACACGCCTAAATACACTCACCTTGGCACACATATTGAAGGATGTGGCGGTCTATGGGAGCAATTCCCACACCAAGGCATTGACCCAGCCGGCATTATGGCCAGCTTCTTAAAAGGGTAAGCCACTCCTCCCTTCTGGGGCACAAGGATGTGCCCAATTTTTTTATCTCTCAATGGGAGCAAAGCCATGTCTGAACTAATTTATGTGTCATCCGTGCTGTTCTTTTCTTATGTGATTTATGTCGTCCTTGGCGAGCAAATAACGGCACGTATCAAAAAGCGATCGATCAGCGAGTAATCAGTTACATCCAAACGCTTGTGCGCCAACCGGCTTCCGTATTTCGGCTGTGTCAATCAGCCAATCGATAGGTATCAATGCAAAAACGAATCATCGGCGACAGTCAGCCTGTTCCAGTACTTTTAACGACTGAGTGGCTGAATTTGGAGACGCTTGCAGAGCTTGAAATCAGCTCTGAGCATGCCGACTACCCTATCGAAGCCGCCTTGTTGCCGGGATTTAGTCACGGTTGGCGCGCTGGAGAGTCAGGAAAACAAACGATTCGACTGCTGTTTAAACAGGCGCAGCCGATTCACGGTATTGAGCTGGATTTTCTTGAATCCGCGATCGGCAGGACGCAGGAATACGATCTGCGTATCTCTGAAGATAACGGCAAGTCATTCGTGGAAATCGTGCGCCAACAATGGAATTTTAATCCTCAGGGCAGCACAACCGAGTCCGAGCGACATATTGTTAATTTTCCTGATACAAACATAATCGAATTGAACATTACTCCGGATATCAACGACCCAAACGTAATTGCGTCGTTGGAAAAACTGCGGGTATTTTGAGTTTCTCCATTGCTTTATCAGGTTTGAATAGCCTTGGGAAAACTCTAATTCGCATAATTAAATATATTCGGTCACTAGTTTATTTTACGTAAAGATAAAATCATGTCAGCGCCTACCCATAATATCCACCAATTAACCAAAAATACTATTGCCTTGATTCTTGCCGGCGGACGCGGTTCGCGGCTAATGAATATGACAGATTGGCGAGCTAAACCGGCGGTGCCGTTTGGCGGCAAATTCCGTATTATCGACTTTCCATTATCCAATTGCGTTAATTCCGGGATTCGGAAAATTGGCATTATGACCCAATACAAGGCCGATTCGTTGATTCGGCATGTACAAAAAGGCTGGGGCTTTATGCGTGGTGAATTCGGCGAATATGTCGATATTATGCCCGCCCAACAACGTATTGATGAAACATCCTGGTATAAAGGCACAGCCGATGCGGTATTGCAGAATATTGATATATTAAGAGCCCGCAAGCCGGACCACATATTAATACTGGCAGGCGACCATATTTATAAAATGGATTATTCTGCCATGCTAATCGACCACGTTGAAAAAAATGCCGATTTAACCATAGGCTGTTTGGAAGTTTCCTTAAAAGATGCATCCGCTTTTGGGGTTATGGATGTTGATGACAATCGCCGGGTACGGGCGTTTGTGGAAAAGCCCGAAAATCCCCCGGTTATGCCAGGTAGAACCGATACCGCATTAGCGTCAATGGGTATTTATATTTTTAATGCCGAGTTTTTGTGGGAACAATTAATTAAAGACTCCGAGATTGAAAGTTCTACTAACGATTTTGGTAAAGATATTATCCCTGCCGTGATTGGCGATCATATTGTTAATGCCTATCCGTTTTTGGATTTGCAAAGCGGCCAACAAAGTTATTGGCGCGATGTGGGTACTATTGATGCCTATTGGGCATCCAATTTGGAGTTGATCGGCGTCAAGCCGGATTTGAATTTATACGACACCAGTTGGCCAATATGGACGTACCAGGAACAAACCCCGCCCGCCAAATTTGTATTCAATGACGACGGTCGGCGCGGTCAGGCGATAGACTCCATGATTGCTGGCGGATCCATTATTTCCGGCGCCACGGTTAAGCACTCGATGGTGTTTTCAAATGTCACTATCAGAGAATCCGCGGTGGTAACAGATAGTATCCTGCTGCCGCAGGTAGACATCGGCCCGAATTGCCGCATTACCAAAGCCATCATCGAAAAAGGTTGTGAAGTACCGGCTGGCACCGTCATCGGCGAAAATCATGATGACGATAAAAAACGCTTTTATGTCAGTGAAGGTGGCGTAGTGCTGGTAACCGCTGAAATGTTGGGGCAAAAATTGCATTTTGTCCGCTAATTGATCGCGAGTTTATAAAATCTTTTTTCCGCCCGCTGGATGCGCTATCGGCTTGTCTAGCGAGCTTACTATTTAATTAATCAATATGTCTGAATCTCCAGCTACCTATTCACTTAAATCCTTGCTTGAGCATCCCGACTTTGTCGAAGGCGAGTATTGGTATAAACAAGACTATGACGCCAATACAATAGTTTTTTTGGAAGGTGACAAAGGTAAGAATATCTATGTCATTTTAAATGGCAGCGTGTCAGTGTGTACTAGAGTAGAGCTTTCGGAAAATCAACAAATGTTATCCGGGCTATGCGAGCTATTCGATGGTGATGAGTTTGCCCATTCCTGTTTTTTTGATGATGAGCCGCATAGCGCTACGGTTAAAACCGTATCACCATGCCAATTAGCTATAATAGATGCGATAAAACTGAAACAGTTTCTGGATAGTAATCCAGAGTTAGGCTATCCGCTGTTGACGCATTGGATAGGCATCATTTTGCCGCGCATCAGACAAGGCAATAAACGGCTTTCCAGTTTATTTAGCTGGGGATTGAAGGCGCACGATATTGATAGTTTGTTTTAATCCGATATTTAGATTGCAAAAAAACTATAGCAAGTAATTGCGATAATACCCAAGCCAATAATCTTAAATTTTTGTACTTGGGTTTGCTCGCTCCAATAATATAAGTAACTGGCTTTTTTTCTTGAGCAATAGGCTGTGACGTTTTGCCAAAACCGCAGGCAAATTCGCGGAATAATCCGCCCAATTAGATATAGGCCGATAAAGCCGAAAGACACGATAATGTAAAATGCAATAACTTGGGTATCATGCGTATCAGTATGGAATGTATGCTCTATAATATGATCAAGATTGGATTCGACTAATTCAAACGCTATATGCATCAAGTGCAAAACTATCTCAAGCAGGTGATGCCCTAAACTCAACAATAGGCCAAAGGCGACATCGGGCATCGCTAAAACAAAAACAGCCAAGCTTAACAATAAGCCATTCAGCACCCGCTTTTGAAATTTTTTATTGTTGATGTGTCTATTTAATAAATCGGTATCATCGGCGGTAAGATTCACAAAATGTGCGCCAATTACATACGGATATACATTGGTTTCGTATGGGTTGCCGGGTTTGCAATGCACCACCTTACAACAGGTCATGATCACCGTCATACTGGATAACAACAATATCCTCAGCAGCAGATAATCACCAACTTGCAGTTCATCATTACAGCTAAAGGCAATGCCGCTGGCACTGATATTGACGTTAAGCGTATCGTTTTCCCGGCTTTCGGATGCCGGTAAACTGGTGCTTGTTTGCGACGCGGCAACGTTATTTAAAATATTGTCGAAATTGGCTTGCGGTTGGGTTAACAACTGGCTATCGATCTTATGATAGAAAATATTGGCTTGTTCGTAGATGCGAAAAGCAGTTCGCCGATTTAATGTCTTTTCTTTAACCTGAACCATAGTCATCAACACCCTGAAATAGCCACCTTCATCCAGTGGATGATGGCGATAGAAGACTTAAACTATCAAACATAGCACAGGGTAAGAATATGGGGTCTGGTAAAAACCTAGCGCCTTAGCATGAGCGTTTGTGCAGCCATTAAGTATCGTTTTTAGCCACCCAGCGCTTCACCGCAGGTGGCTGGTAACTTTCATAGCGATCCAAAAGTGCGGTAGGGTCGCTGTCCACCAGCAACATGTCTCTATGCGGCGACTTAACAAATTGCTCCGCTAAAACGTGATCCAGAAATTGGATCAAGGCATCGTAATACCCGGCTACATTCAACAGTCCACAGGGCTTTTGATGAAAGCCCAGTTGCGCCCAAGTCCAAATCTCGAACAGTTCCTCCAGCGTACCAATGCCGCCGGGCAGGGCGATAAAACCGTCCGCTAATTCGGCCATCAGCATTTTACGGTCGTGCATGGAGTCGGTAATATGCATTTCGGTTAAATTTTGGTGTGCGACTTCTTTATGCGCCAAGGCTTTAGGAATAACTCCCACGACCTGGCCGCCCAATTTTAATACTTCATCCGCAACCGTACCCATAATGCCGATGCCAGCGCCACCGTAGACCAATCTGATATTACGGCTGACCAAGGCTACGGCGAGCGCACGACCGGCGCTGGCATAGTCTTCAAGACGACCAGGACTGGAGCCGCAATAGATACAAATACTGTTTATCGTTGTCATGTGTGTTGAGTCCAGGAATAAGTAGGGCTTATATTCGGCGGAAAGCGATGATTCAGCAAGTCCCGCTAACCGGCAACTGGATAGCTCAATATCAGCTATAACTGATAGAATCTACCTTTTTAGCCAAGTTGCCAACATGCGTTTAATCCGGGGTCTTAATCATCTTGAGCCATTACGCGATGGCTGCGTACTGACCATAGGCAATTTTGATGGTTTGCATCTCGGTCACCAACTGGTTATCGAAAAACTGGCTGAACACGGCAAACGTTTACATTTACCGGCCGTCGCGATGGTATTTGAGCCTCAACCGCTGGAATATTTTCTCAGCGACCACGCCCCTTCCCGATTGACCCGCTTACGCGAAAAAGTTATCCAGTTTGCCAAGTTGCCGATTGATGAGTTGCTGGTACTGCCATTCAATCGGGCCTTGGCCGATTGCGATGCCGATGATTTTATCCGAGACATTCTGGTTGATCGTTTGCGTATCAGGCATCTGACAATCGGTGATGATTTTCACTTTGGCAAGGCGCGGCGCGGCAATTTTGCCTTATTGCAGCATCGCGGCGCAGAATATGGTTTTGCAGTGGAAGATAGTCATTCTTTTGAAATGGCAGGCTTGCGAGTCAGCAGCACTTTGATCCGCGATGCGTTGGGCGAAGGCCAGTTGGATCAAGCCAGGCAAATGCTGGGTCGCGATTATTCGGTGTGCGGCAGAGTGGCGCATGGCGACAAGCGCGGCCGGGAATTGGGCTTTCCGACGGCGAACGTCAGAATGTTCCGCAAAAATACCCCTATCGTCGGCGTATTCGCGGTGACGATGACCGGCCTGGACGGCCAGGAATACCGCGGGGTTGCCAACGTTGGTACCCGCCCCACGTTCGACGGCGGTTCCAAAGTGGTGTTAGAAACTCATTTGTTCGACTTCAACAAAGACATTTACGGTCATTATGTTGAAGTGCATTTTAAAAAGAAGCTGCGTGACGAAATCCGTTTTTCGTCGCTGGATGAGCTTAAACAGCAGATTAGCCAGGATGTAGTGCAAGCCCGGCAATTTTTTAACCCGTAACTCAGGTGGCGTAATGACTGATGTAAGCAATAACGTGGAATCGCCTTGCGTTAGAAATTGCTGTTTAAATGACGATGATATTTGTCTGGGCTGCTTTCGCTCGCTAGATGAAATCCGCTTTTGGTCGGCTGCCGATGATTCGGCCCGCGCGTTGTTTTTACAACAAGCCGCCAAACGGCGTAACAGCCACCGACCTATATTCAGCAATCAAGCGAGCTAGCTTGTCGCGCGTCGGCGTTGCAAAAGTGGCCTAACATCGACCAATGCCGCAATCAGTAGATAAACAATCAAGCCCGCGCTACCACAAAGCCAGACATTCAAACTATACGTCAGCAGCAGATAGTTATTCGTAAAATACAGCGCCAAGCCCAAGCCAAAATAGCCGATGATTTTAAGTACGGGATAACTAACCGGATAATAAAGCCGACCCAATAGCCAGGACAAAATCACCATAAACAAGTAACAGGCTAAGGTAGCCCAGGCCGAGCCCAGGTAACCCCAGTGCGGAATCCACAAAACATTCAGCACGATGGTCAGCCCGGCCCCGGCCAGAGAAACCCAGGCACCCAAGCCGGTGCGATCGCTCAGTTTGTACCAAACCGCCAGATTGACATAAATCCCCAGCAATAGATTGGCCATCAACAAAATCGGCACCACTGCCAACCCAGCGCGATATTCTTCACCGATAAAATACTTAAACAAATCGATGAACAGCATCACCAGCAAAAAGATAAACACCCCGGCTATCACAAAATACTGCATCACCAATGCATAAGCGCGCTTGGCATCGGCCCGACCGGCGTAGGCAAAGAAAAACGGTTCGCCAGCGTATCTAAAAGCCTGCACAAACAAGCTCATCAAAATCGATAATTTGTAGCAAGCGCCATAGATGCCCAGCATTTTCAGATTGGTGGCTAGATCGTATGGCAGCAATTGTTTCAAAATTGCCCGGTCCAGCATTTCGTTGATCATACCGGCAAAACCGATTACCACCATGGGCAAGGAATAGCGCAGCATGGGCGCTAACACCCTGGGATCAAGCTGAAAACGCACCCTTCTAAACTGGGGCAGCAATAACGCCAGTTTGCAGACGCTGGCGATTAGGTTGGCTAAAAAGATATAGCCCACGCCCAGTTTGGAGTCGTAATAAACCGATACTGGATTATCCGGCCATAGCTGTTGCAGTTTTGGCCACAGCAGTAAAAATCCCAGATTTAAGGCAATAGCGATAAATATCTCGGACATTTTGATGCCGGCAAAACGCCAGGCCCGATTCTCCGCCCGTAGCCGGGCAAATGGCAAAGCGGATAGTGCATCCAGCGCCAAAATCCAGCCAAACCACAGCAAATATTCAGGATGTTGCGGATATTGCAGCCAGTCGGCCAATGGCTGTTGCCAGCACCAAATCGCGGCGACAAAAGCCAGATTGGCGATCAGCAAAAAGCCTAAGGCGCTACGATATACCTCGTCACCACTAAACTCCGGTTTTTGACGAAAACGGAAATAACCGGTCTCCAAGCCCAGAATCAACAGTACCGCAAAAAATCCGGCATACGCATAAAATTCCGACACCACGCCATACTCACCGGCGCTGAAGGTGTAGGTATAAAGCGGCACCAGCAGATAATTTAAAAAGCGGCCAACGATGCTGCTGAGGCCATAGATAGCGGTTTGGGAGACGAGTTGGCGTAGTGAGCTCAAGCGGTGGCTTCCGTTAAATAAAGGGTATAACCGCTATTGTAAGGTGATCTTTATCTAAACCAGTGTTTCAATTTTCCTTAAACAGTTTGGCGGTGCTGCTAGATGATGACAAAAAGTCGGCTCTGCCAACTGATAATGATCTTGCGTCGATTTTATGGGGTTTAGCCAGTCGCGCCGAAACCGTTTCGGCGCGGGTAGAGGTGAGCTGCGCCGCGTCTTGCCTGGCGAACAAGAAAAAAACCGAAGGCGGGGCAGTTAAAGTCCAGCAGGGTGGCGAACAATGAGCGCCAAAACTGTTTTGTTAAGTCATCGCATCCCTTGGACACTTTCCGATGATGGCCCGCTTGGGAGCCTGATTGATACCGTGGGGCCGTCAATCAAGCGCGCTCATGCAATCGCGGATTTGCTGGAAATTGCCGCCGAAGTCGATAACGGAGCTTGTCTTCATGGTGAATTATTGCGCTGTGTCGGCCAGGCCATCCGCCTGGAATTGGAAGACGCCACAGCCTTGCTAAATAGTTATGCCGAACGAGACGCCGCGGTGACTGGTGAGTAAAAGATAGTGAGTAAATGGCGCTAGTCATTAGGGAATGAAAAGCCGCTTGTATAGCGGCTTTTCTGTATTTGGCGTGGGTCGATTATGCCGCGAGCAATTTATACAGTGTTGGCCGACTAATGCCGTATTCCTTCGCCAACTTACTTTTATCGTCGCCCTGTTCAGCCCGCGCTTTGATTGCGGCGGTTTGTTCTGCTGTCATTTTGGCCGGCGCGCCGAGCTTTTTGCCTTGGGCTTTGGCCGCTTCGATGCCTTCCCTTTGGCGTTCCTTTATCAGTGTCCGCTCAAATTCGGCAAACGCGCCCAGCATTTGCAGCATTAGCGTTTGCATGGGCGAGGCGTTGGAGGCTTCAAAGGCTAAATGCTCTTTGTAGAATTTAACCGTGACACCTTTTTGAGTCAGATTTTCGATAATGGTTTGCAAGTCTTTCAGGTTGCGGGCTAAGCGGTCGATTGAATGAACGTGCAGCACGTCACCTTCTCTCAAATGCTCCAAGCAGTTTGACAGTTCCGGGCGGTTAGCATCTTTGCCGCTGGCCTTGTCGGTAAAGACTCGGTCAAGTGCCACATCAGCCAATTGGCGTTCTGTGTTTTGTGATGTTGAGCTTACTCTGATATATCCGACGTTTTGACCTTTCATGACTGCCACCGTTGTGTAAATTAATCTCTTAGAGTCAGATTAACATATGTAAATTAAATTTCAAATAGACTTTTATTTACACGAAGGAATGCAGGTTTGCGGGCATGGTTGAAAGTGTAAAA
>CAIOHN010000111.1 GCA_903858105.1 uncultured Pseudomonadota bacterium
CTGCTTCCACTTCGTCGGCACTCATGCTGCGGAGCAGTCCGGTGCTAACCGCCACCAGCGCACTATTCCGGCTAGCGCCAGTTGCAAACGCATTGGCTTCCGGCGCATCAAAAATACCGACTTCCGGCATGCCGATACCGGCTTGTTGGGCTTGTCTGGAAACAATGCCAAGCAACCATTGCTCGGTTTGGTTTTTCGGTTGATCGATAACGTGTACGCCCATCGCGTTTTTTGCCGACCATTTCGACATAAACAACGAAATCACCGAACCCGTCATACCAATCACGGCAGACATGGCCAGCAGGCCTTCTATGTTTAAATTGACGCCTTGTGCATCCAGTGCGCCTTTCAAACCTAACACGTTAAATATGATGCTGATCGCAATCATAATGGCCACGTTGGTAGCCAAAAACAGCAATATTCTCATCATGGCGTCACTTTCCTCTGTTGTTATAAAGTGTAAATAATCTGGGGTGCCAAAAGATTAAATTCAAGGCTATAGAGTGTTAACATCTGCCAAAGTTTAATGGAGAGACATAAAAATGAGAATAATAAAGTCACTATTGATACTGCTTGCCGTCGCCCCCGCATGCCTGGCGGCCACCCCGGAACAGGAAGCAGTGCTGAAACAACTGCGTTTGCCACCCGGTTTTAACATCCGAATTTTTGCCGACAATCTCCCCAGTGCGCGGCAAATGGCTCTGGGTGATAACGGTGTGGTTTATGTCGGCTCCCGGCAGGGCAGCGTGTATGCAGTGCAAGATAAAGACGGCGACGGCGTTGCCGAGCAGCAGTATGTGGTTGCCTCAAAACTCAATTTACCCAATGGCGTAGCCTATAAAGACGGTGCCTTGTACGTCGCCGAAATCCAGCGCATTATTCGCTTCGACCAGATTAGCAGCCAACTGATCAATCCGCCCGCACCTATCACGGTATTCGATCAATTCCCCACCGACCATCACCACGGCTGGAAATATTTGCGCTTCGGCCCCGAAGGCAAGCTTTACACTGCCGTGGGCGCACCCTGCAACGTCTGCGACTCCGAAATGCCGATATTCGGCTCACTGATCCGGCTTAATTCAGACGGCAGCAATATGGAAACTCTGGCGCGCGGTATTCGCAATACCGTCGGCTTTGATTGGGAAACCCGTAGCGGCCATTTATTTTTTAACGACAATGGTCGCGATTATCTCGGTGATGACGCGCCAGCCGATGAACTGAACGAATGGAACCAAGTCGGCCAACATTTCGGTTTCCCCTATTGTCATGCCGGCACCATCCCCGACCCGGATCTGATCGGCGATAAAAAGTGTTACAAATTCACGCCGCCGGTCTGGAAATATAAAGCCCACATCGCGCCATTGGGGATGCGCTTTTATACCGGCAAGCAGTTTCCAGACACCTATTTCAGACAATTATTTGTCGCTCAGCACGGCTCCTGGAACCGCACTGTGCCACAAGGCTATCAAGTGAATGTGGTCAAATTTCGCGAAGGCCAACCGTATAACGAGCAAACTTTCATCACCGGCTGGTTAACGGCAAATGGCAGCGTATTAGGTCGGCCCAACGACATCATCCAAATGCCCGATGGCAGTTTACTAATCAGCGACGATAGCCTCGGCGTTATCTATCGGGTGACTTACGGGCGATGAGCGACAAACAGTTTAAAATCCTGGACACCCACGTTGTCTACAACGGTTTTTTTCGGCTGGAGCAGTACACGCTCACTCACACTTTATTCAACGGTGGTTGGAGCAAACCCTTAACCCGCGAGCTATTCCGCCGCGGCAACTGCGTGGCAGTGTTGCTGTACGACCCCGACCGGGATGAAGTGGTAATTATCGAGCAGTTTCGAGTGGGTGCCGTGCTGCAGCCGGAACGGGCATGGCTGCTGGAAATCGTTGCCGGTGCCATCGAGCCAGGTGAAACCGCTGAGGAAGTGGCTTACCGCGAAGCCCGCGAAGAAGCCGGTTGCGAGATTGACGAGTTAATCGAGATCCAACAATTCTTCACCACGCCTGGCGGCTCGTCGGAATGGATCACGCTGTTCTGCGGCCGGGTCGATAGCAGTAATGTTGGTGGCATTCACGGTCTGGACGAAGAAGACGAAGACATCCGGGTCAGCGCCGTTAAATTCGACGAGGTGTTTCAGATGCTGGAAGACGGCAAGATCGAGTCCGGCATTCCGATCATTGCCATCCAGTGGCTGTATATCCATCGTGACAAACTGCGCGCGAAGTGGCTTGGATTGATCTAATTCCCTCACCCCAACCCTCTCCCGCGGGGAGAGGGAGCATTTACGACAGCCTCCTGAGGAAAAAAGAGCGTTTAAATTTCTGGCGCTGTCATTATCTTTTTTGTAAGGTGCCCGCTTTACCCAACCATTTTGTCGCTTTTTCGCCGAGCCAAGCCTGAGCAAACTCGTCGTGTTTGATCTGCATATCCAGGAAAGCCGTGGAAACGCTCGCGATTGCCGCCACCTGTTTATAGCCCAAGTCAGGGTCGATGCGCGAATTGGAACCAAACAAGCCACCGAACTGCCCGTCGCCATCCAGGCTTCGCCGCCGATTCGAACTGGCACTCGATTCCAACGACCCCAAGCTACGTTCCAACCGCCGCTGATAACTCAGACCAAAGCGGCCACCCATCTCGTTACCCGCCAACAGCCGGTGTCCAGCACCCTGCAACATCAATAGATGTTTGCCGCCAGCAGGTGCGTGTTCCCATATAGCAGAGCGCACAGAAGCCGAACTGATGGCGTAGGGATCATTATCCTCAGTGCCGGTAATCGTCAGCATGGGTATATTCAAGTTCTGAAACCGACTGCGTAAACTCCCCTCAGCCAAATCAACGGAAGGACTCAACACCAAAGCGGCGAGCGGCTTAAGTGTGTCGCTATGTGGCAATGCACTATCAAACTTTTCGCCCGCTAATGCCGCGACTGTTTGCGCGCCGAGATCGTAGCCAGCCACAACCACTTTGCTCAAATCGACCTGCGCAAACAAGGATTGCTTTAAACCCACTCTGACCTGGATTTGTTGGTACGCCCAGTACAACTGCTCCAGCCGTTTTTTTAAATTATCGGTGGCAAAATATTGATGCCCGACATAACGCAATTCACTGTCGCGAGCCGTTCTGGATTGCTTACGCGGCTTCTCGCCAAACCAGCTGCCAGACTCCTGCTCTGGACGAGCTACCATGCTCTCGTCAGCCAGTTCAGTCTCCTCGTCGCGTGGTTCCTCAAGGGGATCGTCGTATTTCCGCTCAGCTTCCAAGGCCTTAAGCGCCTGGCTAGTGGGTAGCGACTGCATACTAAACACCACATACCCGGCCTTGGCCCAAGTTTCCCGCCATATTCGACCGGCTTTGGCATCCTCGCCCAAACTGGGTAGATAAATAATCAACGGATAGCTCCCTGGCGTAGTCGGCCCAAGCAACTCCACTTCCAGCTCAACACCCGCCTGCGACCAACTGTCGTGCTGACTGGCAACAGCAAAATTACGCGCCGTTTTGTAAGCGCCAGAACTCATCGCTTGCTCCAGCTTTTCCAGTTGATCGTCTTGACTAGGCAATGGTGGTTTGGATGAACACCCCGCCAACGCCACTACCGTCAAACAGGAAAACAGCACATTGGAACATTTGAAGGATTTAAAGCGTTTGAACATGGTTTTTGCAACTCCGGCAAACTATCAGACGGCAATTATAGATGAACCACATTATCGCCGACTCATCGCAAAATTGCCGCTTACTCAATGTAAAAATCGGCAAACCCGTCATAAACACTAAGCATTAGCTTGCAATTGCACAGCCACTTTAGCGATTAAATGCTTTATCATTGGGCTAAGACACGCTTAGCAACGACTAGAATAATAATGAACAGCACTCAGCAAACCGCCAGCAAGCCCTTGATTTCACCGGTAATTTTATTTGCCGCCACCTTGTTTATCAGCGCCACGTTAATGTTCGTGCTGCAGCCGATGTTCGGCAAGATTTTGCTACCGCTGCTGGGCGGTACGCCGGCGGTGTGGAATACCTGCATGGTGTTTTATCAAACCTTGCTGTTTTTGGGCTACCTGTACGCGCACTGGCTAAGTTCCAATCTGGGTAGCCAACGGCAGATTCAAATCCATACAGCCTTGATGATCTTCAGTGCGATTGCGCTGCCGGTGGCTCTGCCGCTTAATGCAGCCCCGCCCACCGACGGCGACCCGACCTTATGGCTGGTTTGGACGCTATTTTTAGCGATTGGCCTGCCCTTTTTTGTGGTATCCACCACAGCGCCTTTGTTGCAAAAATGGTTCTCACTGTGCGGCCATCGCAGCAGCGACGATCCTTACTATTTATACGCCGCCAGCAATGCCGGCAGTTTGTTGGCCTTGTTAAGCTACCCGTTTTTAGTGGAGCCGAATCTGGGTTTGGTCAATCAACGATTAATTTGGAGCGCCGGTTATATCGGTTTATGTATTTTAATTTTAGTCTGCGCGATCAACTTCTGGCGCAATCAGGCCGACAAAGCTGAGGACGAGGCAATAATCGACCTTAGCATCGAGCCGCCTTCAAACCTGCAACAATTGCGCTGGCTGGCGCTGGCCTTGGTGCCATCCAGTTTGCTGCTGGGCCTGACCCAATTCATCAGCACCGACATCGCCGCGGTTCCGTTATTGTGGATCGTACCGCTAACCCTGTATTTGCTGACCTTTATCCTGGTGTTCAGCAAATGGGCGGAGCGGATACGGCCCTGGATGCTGGCTGCGCAACCGGCTGTGCTGACCGTTTTTATCGCCTACTCCTTCATCAATCCCGCTACTCTGCCGTATTGGCTGGATTTGATTCTGCATTTGCTGGCCTTCTTCCTGGCCGTCATGGTCTGCCACGGCGAACTGGCCAAAAGTCGGCCGCATCCGCAATATCTGACCCGCTTTTATTTAGTCATGTCCTTTGCCGGCATGTTGGGTGGTTTGTTTAATACCTTCGTCGCACCGTTTATTTTTGATGCGGTCTATGAATATCCGATCATGATCGTCGCCGCCTTGTTACTGCGGCCAGGCTTTTTCGCCGGCAAATGGCTGTTACAGCCCATTTTCCCTGTGCTGGTATTGCTTACCGGCCTGACGATTTACTTTACTACCGATCAACTGTTCGATTATCTGGATTTAATCGGCGGTGCGTTGATTTTGCTGGCCGGCATCAGCTATGCGCTGCGCCATAGCCCTATTGGCTTGGGCGCGCTGACGGCGGTGATTTTGCTATTCACTCTGGGCTTGCACAGCATGGCGTCCAACACCCTGTATCAAAAGCGCACCTTCTTTGGCGTGATGTCAGTCCGCGACACCGTCGTCGCCGACGAAAACCAACGCCCGGAAACAGTCCGCGAGCTTTACCACGGCACCACCAAGCACGGCGCCCAGCGTCTGACAGCGGCCCATGTCACCACGCCGCTGACTTACTACAGTCGCCCCGGCCCTATCGGCCAGGTTTTTGCCGAGTACGACGGCGAAGATCAACATTGGAATATCGGCGCGGTAGGCTTGGGAGCTGGCGCGTTGGCTTGCTACAACAAGGAAGGCCAGCATTGGAAATTCTACGAAATCGACCCGCTGGTGGTGGAGATAGCGCAAAATCCAAACTGGTTCAGCTACTTAAGTCGCTGCAATAAGTCAGCCGAAATGATCGTGGGCGATGCTCGCCAATCCTTAATCAAGGAAGCCGGTGCCAGCTTTGATTTATTGATCATGGATGCCTTTAGTTCCGATGCGGTACCTACGCATTTGCTGACACGCGAAGCATTGGATCTATACTTTAGTAAGTTAAAAGACAACGGTTTATTGGCATTCCATATTACCAATCGGCACTTGGCGCTGAAAAAAGTACTGGCCGATCACGTCAATCAAATGCATTTGGCGGCCTTGTTACAGGAATTTAAACCGGAAACCGATGTCCCTCTCGTAGTCTCCACCGACTGGGTGGTGATTGCAAAACAGCCCGAGCGCCTGCAACGCTTACAGCAAAGCCGGCTCGGACACTGGCAGAAACTGCCTTTAACGTTTGGTCTACAACCCTGGACCGACGATTTCACCCATATTATCGGCATTTGGAAATAGGATAGTACATGCTCATTACGGAACTTGCCCAGCGTTGCGACGCCACTGCCCGCGGCGGCGACACCAGCACATTCATTAATTCTGCAGCCGACATCATGTCGGCCCTGCCCCATCAGATCACCGTCCTCAGCGACGGCAAATACAAAAAATATTTAAAAGATTCCAAAGCCTCCGCCTGCTTTATTGCCGAGCAGTTAGCGGACGGCGAGATTCCAGAAAATCTGACCCTACTGGTCTGCAAAGATCCGGAAATCAGCTTTTTGAACGCGGTCAAATTGTTGCATCCAGAACCGGTATTCAAACGTCAGGTATCCGAACATGCGGTGTTGGCAGATACATCCACATTAGGTTTTGACGTGCATGTCGGCCCGTTCGCCACAGTCGGTCAAAGCAGCAGCATCGGCGACAGCAGCACTATCGAAGCTGGCGCCCGCATCGGAAATCACGTGGCTATTGGTAAACATTGCCATATCCACCCAAACGCTGTGATCTACGACCACAGCATCATCGGCAACAACGTGATTATTCACGCCGGTGCGGTGATTGGCGCCGATGGCTTTGGTTACAAATTTAGAGATAACCAGCATGTCAAAGTACCGCATGTCGGCCATGTCGAAATCGACGACAACGTCGAAATCGGCGCCAATACCTGCATTGACCGCGGCGCGCTGGGTGCAACCCGCATCGGCGCTGGCAGCAAGATCGACAATCTGGTGCAACTAGGACATAACAATATCGTCGGCCGCAACGTCATCATCTGCGGCCAATCCGGCATTTCCGGCTCTTGCATCATCGAAGACGGCGCCATTCTGGCTGGCAGCACCGGTGTCGCCGACCATGTCAAAATCGGCGCACGCGCGGTGGTCATGGCGCGTAGCGGGATTTCCGGCGACGTCGATCCCGGCGCCCAAGTATTCGGCAGCCCGGCTAAAGATCGCAAAGTGGCCTGGAAAGAACTGGCTGCCTTGGCGAAATTGCCGGAGTTAATGCAAAAATTCAAGGCGCTGGAAGCCAGAGTAAACAAGTTGGAAGAGTAGGGTCGAATTTATTCGACCTGTAACACCAACCCACTTGGGAGCAGCCGTAGGCCAGAATAAGCCGACAGGCGTTTCTGGCGCACCATAACCGCCGGAAACGCAGGCGCTGATTCCGGCCTACAAGACTTGTAGGATCGAATTTATCCGACCTGTAAAAACCAACTCACTCAGGAGCCGATCATGAACGACAAACAACATATAGCCCAGCATGCTGCACAACAGGTAAAAAACGGCATGATCGTCGGCTTGGGTACCGGCTCGACCGCCAATTTTTTCATAGAAGAATTGGCGCGCCGTCAAAATCAGGAAGGCTTGCAGTTTAAAGCGGTCGCCAGTTCGGTGGTCAGCAGCATTAAAGCCCAGCAACTGGGCTTGCCCCTGATAGCCATCAATCACATCGACGGCCTTGATCTTTATGTAGACGGTGCCGACGAAGTTACGCCCGATCTGACCCTGCTGAAAGGCCGCGGTTACGATCTGGTGCGCGAAAAGCTATTGGCTAAAGCAGCCGACTCATTTTTGGTATTGATCGACAACAGCAAACGCGTAACACGCATCGGCGAAAACTTTCCTATCCCCATCGAAGTGATGCCCTTTGCCTGGCAACTGGTGCAACGCAGTCTAGCCGCGATCGGCGGTGCAGCCACATTGCGACAAACCGCCAATAAGGACGGCCTGTGGGTAAGTTCTCATGGCAGCCTGGTGCTGGATGTAACATTTACATCCAGCATAGATCACCAGGCCTTAAACGAGCATCTGAACGCGATACCGGGCATTGTCGAACACGGCATTTTCAGTGGTCTGACCAGTGCGGTGTTTTGTGCGCATGAGGGGCAAGTTGAAGAGCAATGGGCGTAACGCTTAGCGATGCCGCCGGAATTAAGCGCTTGCGCTAACGCTCAACTGGTCTTATTCCAGCCTACAGTTTGCTTATCTTGCTTTATCCCACCCTTTTTGTGGTAGATGCCCGCAGAAGACTTGGGTGATAATCCGGCCATCGTGCTTTTACTAAAAAGCCTGCCCGTTTCAAAGACCCAGAGTCTTGAAAACCGGCCTTGCCGCCGAACCAGTGCCAGATTTTTCTGGCTGATAACAAGAGGAGAATCGCATGTCACAATTACAAAAAAACCAGGAAGCGCCCTTTTTTAGATCTGCCAACCAGGATAACAAACTGATTTATCTATCTGATTACAAAGACGAAAAAAACGTGGTGTTGTACTTTTACCCTAAAGACGACACCCCCGGCTGCACCATCGAAGCCAACGACTTTACCGCTTTGGCTTCTGAATTTGACGCAGTGGACACCGTGATCATCGGCGTCAGCAAAGACGATTGCCAAAGTCACCGTGATTTCATCGCTAAATACGGCCTGAATGTGCAATTACTGGCCGACACCTCCGGTGACCTTTGCGAAGCTTACGGCGTCTGGCAGGAAGTTGAAAAAGAAGGCGTGAAAAAATGGAAAATCGTCCGCTCGACCTTTGTCATCGGTAAAGACGGCATGCTGGTTGAGGCCATGTACAGCGTCAACCACGAGGGACATGCGCAGGCAGTGTTGGATATTATAAAAGGCTTGAGTGCGCCAGCAGAGGCGTAAATTTGATAGAGTCGGGTTTCGGCTGGCGCCAAACCCGGCTTACAAACTTTATCGGAATTAAATCTGGTTCCCAGCTCCAACTTGGGATCGTTATCTTGGAAGCTCCCGCTTGCAAAATTACTGGAAGCAAGAGCTTCCGTGGCCTGCGGGCTCTCAAGCTGGAGCTTGGGAGCCAGTGAAAATAGCATTATGGCTATGTTGTAGCCTTACCTTTGCCGTTTGGTGGCAAGGGGATCGATTAAAAGCCATTCACAAAAAACCGCTTGAAGAAGAAAAAGTCTTTTCTGAATTATCCATTCAACGGCAAGCATTATTTGTCACTCACGCTCAAACCTTGGCTCGGTGGCACACTGCACAAGTCGTGGCCTTTATCGTCCTTGGCTACTCAGTCATTCTTTGGCTTTTTAACGCATATTACCCAGAAACTGCCGAACGCTTGCTACCTGCTTGGTCACTAGCCTATTTATGAGATTTAGCCATGTTACTTGGGTACGCATTTTTGTACCCACTTTGGATTAACTTTACTGTTCTGCATCGCTGGGCAGCACCGCATTGCCACCCTGCTTTTGATTTTCGTTTTCGCTCACTTCAACCACTTCATCCGGCAAAAACCCGCCTGCCTGCATCGTCCACAATCGATAGTAAAAGCCCTGTTTGTCGAGCAATTCCTGATGCCGACCATCCTCGACAATGCGACCTTGATCAAACACCAATATCCGGTCTAAATGAGCGATGGTTGATAGCCGGTGCGCGATGGCGATGACGGTTTTGCGGCCCATGACGCGATCCAGGTTTTCCTGGATGGTTTTTTCGGTCACAGAATCCAGGCTGGAGGTGGCTTCGTCCAGAATCAAAATCGGCGCGTCTTTAAGCATCACCCTGGCGATGGCGATGCGCTGGCGCTGACCGCCGGACAGTTTTACCCCGCGCTCGCCAACCAGCGACTCGTAGCCTTCTGGAATGGCGGCGATAAACTCTTCGGCATGCGCAAGTTTGGCGGCGGTGCGGATTTGCTCGTCGTCGGCATCCAGTTTGCCGTAGCCGATGTTTTCTTTCAGACTGCGGTGGAACAAACTGGGATCTTGCGGAATCAGGCTGATCTGGCTGTGTAGAGATTCCTGCGTCGCCAGATTAATATCCTGATCATCGACCAGAATCTGTCCGGCTTGCGGTTCAAAGTTGCGCAAGATCAGGTTTACAAAAGTCGATTTGCCGGAGCCGGAAAACCCCACCAAGCCCACCCGTTGCCCAGGCTCTATCACCACATTTAGCTGATCAAACACCAGGCGCGGCGGCTCGTAGCTAAAACAGACATTTTTAAACTCGATACGGCCTTTACTGATCAACAGCGGTTTGGCGTCGGGAATGTCGATGATTTCGTGGCTTTGGATGATGGTTTCCACGCCATTGGCGACGTTACCCACATATTCAAAAAACTCCAAAAAACGTCGACTTAAATTGCGCGCATCGCCAATCACTAAAATCGCCAGGCCGGTACTCATGGCAAAAGCGCCAACGCTGATTTCGCCAGCCTGCCAGAGTTGCAAGGCATAGCCGATGGTGCCGATTTTAAGAATAGCCGCCGCGGTAAATTGAAACCAACGTACCCGCTCCATATACCAGAAGGTGCGGCGAGCGCTTTTTAACTCGGTATCCAGAAAGCCGTCCAGATAGCCACGCTCATGCGGTAAACGCGCAAATAATTTGGCATTCAAAATATTGGTTACCGCATCGACAATCTTGCCGTTGACCATGCTGCGGGTGGCGGCAAAATCCTGGGCATACGGCTGGCAGCGGGTCGCCAGCCAATACGACACCAGCACATACATCAACACCCAGCCAGCCACGAACAATCCCAGGCCCTGATGTACGCCTAACAGTAAAGTCACCGACACCGAAAAAGTCACGGCAATCGGCCAAAAATCGCAGATGATAGACCAGGTGGTGTGATTGACGCTCATCGCGGTTTCGCTGATCCGGTGCGCCAAAGCGCCAGCAAAATGATTGCCAAAATAACGCGGCGAATGGTTTTGCAGATAGGCGAACAACAAGCGACTGGTGCGCTGTCGCAGCAACGGCCCCATGGTAATCAATACCGCGCCACTGCTGCGACTGAAGATAATCTCGGCTAGATTCAAGCCAGCCAGCAACAGCAAGGGTTGACGAAACGCTTCCAAAATATCGGTACTGGACGGCTGACTGGCAACCGCATCCATTAAGGCTTTAATGGCATACGGTACCAGAATGCTACCGGCGGCCTGGCCGGTTTCCAGCAGTAACATCAACAGCGATAACCAGCTAAACGGTCGCAGGCAAAACAGGATAAATCGCCAGGGTCGGGTGGGTAAAGGGGGTGCTTCTGCCGCGCGGCGGAAATCCGGCTGGCTTGATGATGTGGACATGTCAGGAAAAAAGTAAGCAAAGCTGTCAGTGATTATAACGAATCGCGACCTTGCGCCGAAATTCCGCGCAGCGAACAGTGTAATGGTCAACTAAAACCGGACACCTACCCAGCCACATTTTTCAAATAATCCCGCTCGAAATGAAGCGGGGATTGGTAGCCACAGGTCGAGTGGCTTCGACGGCCATTTAGAAGGCC
>CAIOHN010000112.1 GCA_903858105.1 uncultured Pseudomonadota bacterium
CTCTGACGGCTTCCAAGGCGACCTTGGCTTTTTGTGCCCCAGTAAATATCTTCCGTTTGCTTTCGCTCATGTCCTACCTATTATTTTCCGTCAGGGCATAGCTTAAACTACTGTCTGGTTTTCGGGGTCCACTTTATATGGACATACGTGATATCAGCAATGCTATCTTGAAAACCGAAAATTTGGCGCTGAAAACGACGTATGAAAGTTTACTGGAAGGCCCAAAAAATCACTTGCGCGCCTTTGTCGATTTGCTGGAAAAACAAGGGATTGAATACAGTCCACAGTATATAGATCAGGCCTTGTTTGATGCTATTTTGGGGATTTAAGCAAACATTCAAAGCCTTTATCCTGCTGGCAAATGCGACAACCTATGGAATTAATTCCCCAGGTTGTCATTGTCAAACTGCGAAACGGTTGAATGCCTGGAAGCATCAAAATACGCTTGATCTTCAACTTTATCCATCATATTTCTGATCGGGGATCGTTTATGAACATAAATCGTACGCTTGTAAACATCATCATTGATCTGATTGCCGCGCTGTTTTTTATCGGCATGCTAGCGACGGGGTATTTGCTGCGATTTCCCTTGCCGCCTGGCACCAATAATCTCTATACCTTATGGGGGCTAACGCGTCATCAGTGGGGCGATATTCACTTTTGGATCAGCCTAGGGTTGATATTGGTGATGATCGGGCATTTGATTCTGCATTGGAATTGGATCGTGACGGTAATCGGCAAAAAATGCAGCGCGGTAAAAAGCAATCAGCCCTCGCTAGTGCGTTGCGCGACATGGACGGTTGTAGTTTTTGCTGGGCTTTGCATTGGATTTGCTTGGGTGGCTGAAATGAATGTCAAACAAATCGAACGGCCCACTCGAACTCACTTGGACAGCGCAATGCGATACGCTGCGGTAAACAGCGATCCTTCAGCCAAATCATCAAACCAATCTGATACCCATTCTGTCGTGTGGGCGGATGTTTACCCGATTTTTGAAACAAAATGCCTTGTCTGCCATGGCCCTGGCAAGCAACGGGCAAATTTTCGAGTTGATCTCCGCCAGGATTTTGTTAAGCATGATAACCCTTGGGTGCTACCAGGACAGAGTGCACAAAGCCCGCTGATGGCGATTATTTCTGGAGAGCGGGCCGAAATGGCTGAAATGCACAAACTTTCGCCGGCTGAAGTGCTACTCGTCAAGACCTGGATCGACCAAGGTGCAGAATAATACTTAATCTTTTGAAATCAGCGCGTAAGATTATCTATGCGCTAGCAGTTGCCTAAATTCCCCCCGCGATTGCCATTTACATCGACCCAAATATGCGGCAGCCCCAGTTCTGTAAGCCATTGCGGCCCTTGCTCTTCTTTAAGCATGGCGATGGTGCTGGCGCTACCGGCGATGACGCAGAAATCGCTGATGACGCTCACCGCTGCCAGATGCTTAACCGGCCAGCCGGTTTTAGGGTTAAGAATGTGGGCGTAACGCACACCGTCTATGACGATGCAGCGTTCGTAATCGCCGCTACTGGCCACCGCACCGCGCAATACCGAAAGATTCAGCAGCACAGAGCCAGGCTGTCTGGGATGGCTGATACCCACAATCCAGGGTGTGCCGTCGCCCCGCGGGCCAAGCAGTTTAATGTCGCCGCCCAAATTGATAAGCCCATGCAGGATCCCGGCTTCTTTGCTTAGCGTGGCTGCGCGGTCGACCGCATATTCTTTGACAATTCCACCAAAATCAAGCTCCATACCGGGTTGCGAAAAAGCCAGTGTGGGCGCAAGCCAGTTGACTTTGTGCCAGCCAACATTGTCCAGTAAGGGCAATATCTCAGCTTGACCGGGTAGGCTTTGGGCATGAAAACGCCAGGCATGCCGAAGCACACCGGAGGTGATGTCAAACAAACCATCACTTTGTTGGTAGCAGGTTTCGGCGTAGTTAAGCAGGTATGCCGTTTCTTCATCGACAACAATGCTACCGCCTTGCAGGGCCACCTGATTAATCTGACTCAGAAAACTGTCGGGTCGATAGCGTGAATATTTGGCTTCGAGGCGTTGAACATCGGCGATCATACGTTTAGCCAGGCGACTGGCTTTGCCCGGATGTTCGCTAAACAGCTGAATTTCGCAGGGCGTACCCATAGCCTTGAAGTTAAAATTGTATTGCTTAAGTTTCATAGCGATTATGTTTAAAAGTCCGTCTTATTGGCTAGCATAAGCAGCTTTAAATTATAAACGCTAGTGGCTGTATTATCGCTGTAGAAATGGTGATGTTGCTAAGACGTTACCAAGCAGCGCGTGGGAACGAGGCATAAAGTTTTTTAGGTCTAAAGCCTTGTTTGGGCATAACCAAGTCCTTTGGTAGTTGTGAATAATGCAGTTAGTGCATAAACATGCATGTTACGGCGACTGCGATGTCAAACCCACCTTTGACTTTAATAAACGCGGCCAATCGCCGCAGTAAACCAGCGTGTGTTATTGCATCTGACTATCGTTTGTTCCGCTCAGTAGTATGGTCAGGTGTTCCAGATTGAAATTTAAATGAGCCAGGCAATGCTCGAGGTGCCGCATTTGGTTTTGCAATTGCTGGTTGCTTTCGTGCAGGTGTTGAAAGTGCACCTGAAAATAGCGCGAGTTGGGGAATTGATCGGCAGGCTTTGCGTCAGCTACCAAACTGGGTTGAAACGTGGTGTCGGTATGAATGGTATGCAATGGCGAACGGTTGGCTGGCATGGCTGTGCTCCTGGATAAGGGGTTAAGCGAGTATCGACTTGGTAAGTCAAACCCGCCTTACTGTAAAACTCTGCTGCCTGGGGTGTATGTTTATGTCTGCAAATAAGGTGCCGGATCTGCTAATATATTCGTTAGTTTAATTTATCAATATAAAACAGGTGCTTATGTTGAAGTCATCTGCGGGCGTTTTATCAGGGTAGCCCAACAATTTAATAATTGAGTGATGTGACATATTGGTGGTGTGCCAATTAACTTAGTTTAGCTGTTAGTTATGTGGTGCGCCGCGCGGGAACCAGGGAGAGTTAATAGGTAAATTCTGGCCTGTCAGCGATACGCCTGGGCTTCATAGCGTAAGCGATCAAGTTGGCGCTCGTGATGGTACAGGTCGTCGCGGATATAATCGCGTTGCCTGTCCATGTGCCGTATATCCTCACGAATTTGTGCGCGATCTTTGTCGTTTAATTTTTTATCGTGTAGCTGGCGCTCTTTGCTGTATAGCTCGTTCTCGATCCGCTCCATTTCGCTGTGGGCGACATACACCGCGTAAGCTGCAGCATGGAAATGCCCAAACAAGCCATCAATCGGGCCAGGGCAGACGTGGTGGTATGGGCGACCGTTCAAGCCCACTGCAAAGGCATTTTCCAGTCGGCAGTAGTCTCTTAGTCCTTGCTCACGACCGGCAAAATAGGTTTGATTTTCTACGACAATGCCGTATTCGTAACAGGCTTTGGCGTGTTCGCTCAAAAGGCTTTCGGGCTCGCCGGCAAGACCGTCTTTCATGCCAACCCCAAACCAGTCGCCGCGCAGACAATCTTCTTGGCTGAGAGTGGCACAACCAGCCAGAACCAGCACACTTAAAAATCCGGCTAAACGCTGCAACGTACTCTCCCAAACTATTGAACCGATGATGGCTAATAGTAGTTGGGCAGGAAGGAAAAATAAACAGCAATAGTTAATGAAGCGCTGATTTTTCGCGATGGCTGTTTCAGTAGCTTTATTATTGCAAAACCTTAGGCAGAAAAAACTCGGCAACCACTAAAGGCTGGTTATGAATCGCATAAACCGTGCGTCGGCCCCAGATAGCCTGCTCGATTTCGACACTGTTTTGCAAACGCGGCGACCAGATAGCACTGTCTGCACAGCTAAACTGGCGTTGGCAGAGTTGCAAATCGGGATAGGCGAAGATCACTTCGCCCAACGGCCTGCTGCCAAGATGCGACAGGTTGCGATGGGCGATTTCGATAGTGGGTTCCGGCAAGATGGTACGCGCCAGCACCAAGGGCTGACCATCGGCGTGTAACAGCACTTCGCGGACTAATTGATAGCGAGCCGGGGCTAAATCCAACAGCCGACATTCATCAATAAATGCCGGTTTCCAGCGGTTAAACAATACTTTAACCCCAAATTGCTTGCCGTAAATGCCGCGCAGACGTTTAGTCAAGGAGCCGGTTTCATTCAGCCAGGATTGCAAGTCGGCGGGTAATTGCCGTTGGCTGGCCTGTTCGTGGCTTTTCCAGGTGGGGGCGCGGCAAAATAAAAAGCTTTTATCGGGCAAACTAAACCTCGGCGTAATGACGGCTATGGCCGATCCAGCGCTGAATCAAAGGCTGAATGGCGGCAGGATATTGTTGATGTATCAGTTGGGCGGCGGGTGCAATAAGCTCCAATAAGTAGCTGTCGCGTTCTAGATCGGCAATCTTGAACTGGATTTGCCCGGTTTGGCGGGTACCCATTACCTCGCCGGGGCCGCGTAGTTCCAGGTCTTTTTCAGCTATGACAAAGCCATCATTGCTTTCTTTAAGAATCGCCAGTCTCTGTTTGCCGGCTTGCGATAGCGGCGCTTGATACAGCAGCAGACAATAACTGTCCTGATTGCCGCGTCCCACCCGACCGCGCAACTGATGCAGTTGCGACAAGCCCAAGCGCTCCGGATTTTCGATGATCATCAGGCCGGCATTGGGTACGTCCACACCCACTTCAATTACTGTAGTGGCGACCAGCAAATCGCATTCCCGGTTTTTAAAGGCTTGCATGATCGCGTCTTTTTCTGCAGCTTTCATCCGACCATGCACCAGACCTATCCGTACATTGGGTAAGGATTCGCTGAGATAAATCGTGGTTTTTTCGGCGGCTTCGCATTGCAACACTTCAGATTCTTCAATCAAAGTGCATACCCAATAGGCTTGCCGCTTCTCGCTTACCCAATGTTCGATACGGGCAATCACTTCCTCGCGGCGCTCGGAGGCAATCACGCTGGTGGTGACCGGTTTGCGGCCAGGCGGTAGCTCGTCGATGATGGAAATATCCAAATCCGAATATTGCAGCATGGCCAGGGTGCGCGGAATGGGTGTGGCCGTCATGATCAGTTGATGCGGTCTAAGGCCGCTATGCTGGCCTTTCTCGCGTAAAGCCAGGCGTTGATGGACGCCAAAGCGATGTTGCTCGTCAATCACGATCAAGCCCAGCTTGTGAAAATGCACGCTCTCTTGAAACAAGGCATGGGTGCCTATGATTATGCCGGCGCTGCCGTCGGCCAAGGCTTGCGAGGTGGTTTGTCTGGCTTTACCCTTTAATTGACCAGTCAAAAAAACTACCTGAGTGTCGGTATCGGCAAACCACTGGCTGAAATTGCGAAAATGCTGTTCTGCCAAAAGTTCAGTCGGTGCCATCACCGCCACTTGATAGCCCGATTCTAGTGCCAATAAGGCGGCTACGGCGGCGACTACAGTCTTGCCAGAGCCGACATCGCCTTGCACGAGACGCAGCATCGGTTGTTCCTGGCAGCAGTCGCTGGCGATCTCGGCAATCACTCGCTGTTGGGCGTTGGTTAATTGAAACGGCAGACGGGCGATGAAAGCCTGTTTGGTCGCTGCATTGCTGTTAAAAATCGGCGCCTGCCATCTTTTATAAGCCAGTTTGCCTTGGAGCAAGGCCAGGTGATGCGCCAGAAACTCTTCAAATACCAGGCGCTTTAAAGCCGGCAGACTGGCACCGCAAAACAATTCAGCGGAAAGATCTGGCGGGGGATTGTGCAGGGTTTGCAGGGCGTCGTTTAGTGACGGATAGCGGTATTGTTCTAGCAAACTGGCGGGTAACCAATCGGCAATGGCTGTGTCACTTTGCAAGCACAATGCCAGGGCTTGCTTGATGGCTTTTCTGATGGCTGATTGCGAAACGCCTTCGGTTAACGGGTATACCGGAGTAAGCGTATTTTCCACTAGTTGCTCGGGGTCGCTGACCAGTTTATATTCTGGATGCACCATTTCCAGACCGTTGTAGCCGTAACGAATCTCGCCAAAACAACCCAACAAGCTGCCGGGTTTGAGTTGTTGACTTTGTTGCACCGAGAAATGGAAAAACCGCAGCGACAGGCTGCCGCTGGCGTCGGCAATGCGGCAAATCACGCTGGGTCGGCCGCGCTGAATGGTATCGGTAAATTCGATGGTGCCACAGACCAAGGCGCTGGTACCCGGTAACAATTGCGCAATAGGCTGAATGCGGCTGCGATCCTGATAACGCAAAGGCAGATGGAACAGCAGATCCTGCACGGTGTGGATGCCGAGTTTTTCCAGGCGGGCGGCGGATTGGGAACCGATGCCGGTCAGCGTGGTGACTGGCAGATTGTGCGGTTCGGGATGAGTCATGGACGGCGGCAGGCAGCGGGCCGAATTAGCTCGGCCCTGCAATCATGTGCTTAATGATATTCGCTTTCAAGCACCATGATGGCATCCATTTCCACATCAACACCTTTAGGCAGTGCGGCAACGCCCACCGCGGCGCGCGCCGGGTAGGGCTGGCTGAAATATTCGGCCATGATTTCGTTGACGATAGGAAAATTGGCAAGGTCAGTCAGAAACACATTCAATTTGACGATGTCGTTTAAATCGCCGCCAGCGGCTGCAGCGACGGCTTTCAGATTGTCGAACACCCGGTGGATATGCACAGCGATGTCGCCGTCAACGACTTGCATGGTGGCAGGATCAAGCGGGATTTGCCCGGATAAATACACGGTGTTGTCCACTTTGACCGCTTGCGAGTAAGTGCCGATGGCTTGCGGGGCCAGAGGTGTTGAGATGATTTCCTTGCTCATGTTATGCCTTGATACGGGTAATTTTTAAAACGATAGAGAGTTTTTTTAGTTTGCGGATGATGTTGGCCAAATGTACACGATCTTTCACCGCCAGGGTTAGCAGATCGACGGATACCCGATCGTCTTGGCTGACCACGGTAATGTTTTCGATATTGGAATCCAGGCTGGAAATCGTCGAGGCGATGGTAGCCAATGAGCCGCGCTGATTGAGTAGCTCTACGCGGATTTCCGCCGGAAACTCGCCGCTGGCTTCCGGGCTCCATTCCACATCCAGCCAGGTCGTCTGTTTTTTTCTGACTTCGCTACTGTTACGACATTCGTGATGATGCACCACGATACCTTTGCCGGGATTAAAAAAGCCGATAATCGAGTCGCCAGGAATAGGCCGGCAGCACTTGGCCAGACTCACCACAATGCCTTCGGTGCCTTTGATGATCAATGGGGTTTTATGGTTCTGCTCGTTGTCGTCCAGTTTGACGGCGGCATTAACATCGGTCTGACTGATGCGCTTAGCGACCAAAAACGGCATGCGGTTGCCCAAACCTATATCTTCCAGCAGTTCGTTCAACGAATGTTTTTTAAGAACCTGCAGCACTTGAATGATGCGGGTGTTATCGACGTTTTCCAATTGCAGATTCAAGCTTTGCAACTCTTTTTCCAGCAAACGTCTGCCCAGATTTATCGCTTCTTGTTGATTAAAGTTTTTTAGATAGGCGCGGATGCAACTGCGCGCTTTGGCGGTGGTGACATAATTCAGCCACAGTGGATTCGGTCTGGCCCAGGTGGCGGTAATCACTTCCACGGTCATGCCGTTTTCCAGTTTGGTTTGTAGCGGTACCAGTTTTTTGTCAATGCGCGCGGAAATGCAGGCGTTGCCGACATCGGTATGCACCATGTAGGCAAAATCCACAATGGTGGCACCGCGCGGCAGTTTGATGATCTTGCCTTTGGGGGTAAAAACAAAGACTTCCTGCGGGAAAAGATCGACTTTAAGATTGTCGATAAATTCCAGCGAATCGCCAGCCGATTTCTGGATTTCCAGTAAATCACGCAGCCATTCGTTGGCGCGGGCCTGAATGGTTTCGCTTTTATCGTTATCGGTTTTATACAGCCAATGCGCGGCGATGCCCGATTCCGACAGGCGGTGCATCTCGTGGGTACGAATCTGAATTTCGATCGGTACGCCGTAGGGGCCGATTAAAATGGTGTGCAGCGACTGGTAACCGTTGGCTTTGGGCAGGGCAATATAGTCTTTAAAGCGGCCTGGCACCGGCTTGTATAAATTGTGTACGCCACCTAAAGCCCGGTAGCAATCGTCAACTTGATTGCAGTAAATCCTGAAGGCGTAGACATCGAATACATCGGAAAACGAGATGTGTTTGCTGAGCATTTTTTGATAAATGCTGGCGATATTTTTTTCCCGACCCGCCACAGTGCCGTCCAGGCCGGTTTCGTTCAAACGGTTTTGGATGGCGTTTTGGATAGTGTCGATGATTTCTTTGCGATTGCCGCGCGATTTTTTGACAGCGTTATTGATAGCCGTATAGCGGTTGGGGTAGAGCGCTTTAAACCCCAGCGATTCCAGTTGGTGCCGTACATCGTTCATGCCCAGGCGATTGGCGATGGGCGCGTAGATCTCCAGAGTTTCCTTGGCGATGCGGCGTTTTTTATCCATCGGCATATTGCCCATGGTTTGCATATTGTGTAGACGGTCGGCGAGCTTGACGACGATGACGCGCAAGTCCTGAGCCATAGCCAGAAACATTTTTCTGACGTTTTCAGCTTGCGCTTCGGCGCGGGAGCGACTGTCTATTTTGGAAAGTTTGGTGACACCGTCAACCAGTTCAGCCACTTCTGAGCCAAATTGTTCGGCTAGCTGGATTTTGCTGATGGGCGTGTCTTCGATAACGTCATGCAGAATGGCGGCCATGATGCCATGGCTATCCATGTGCATACTGGCCAGGGTCATTGCCACCGATACCGGATGGCAAATATAGGCTTCGCCGCTGCGGCGAAATTGGCCGGAATGCGCCGCTGCGCCAAAATGGTAGGCGCGGACGACGTCATTGATCTGGTCTTGGTCGAGATAGCTACGCAGAATCTCACAGAGCTGATGAAGAAGCTTTTCTTCAGGATGCTCGATGGCTGGGATTGCAGAGGTCGATTTGACAGCTATCTCGGGCATAAGGGTTAGATTTCCAAATGGGTTTCCGAGACGTAACCCACTTTATGCAAACGGTCGATGTTTTCTTCGTTGACAAAACCGGCCGCAATTTCACGCAAGGCTAAAACTGTGTCTTTGTCTTTGCCGCGTGGGATAAATTCGTCAGCGCCTTTTTCCAGCTGGCGTGCGCGTTTGCTGGCTAACAGCACCAATTTAAACCGGTTTTCAACATTCTCTAAACAATCTTCAACGGTAACACGTGCCATGATTTAACCTTATCTGAGTTTTCGGAGGGACTTAAGCTTGAGCGATTGTGACAGTTTCAAGCAAGGAAAGCCGAATTATAAGGTAAATGACAGACTTAGGCCACTTAAGCCTTGGTGATGGGTGTCCCAAACCGCTAAACGCTAGGCAATAAAAAGCCCGCACGAAGCGGGCCCGCCCTGTTTATTATAATTATTATGGTACCTATATTGGACGCCTGCCGTATGGCAGTCTAGTCAAGCAGTTACTGTTTTATTGTTATTATTATCAGCCTTTTCAACAGGCCGCTTTCCTCCCCCTCAAAACATTCGACCCATAAAGATCGAAAGCACTCCATAAAAGGTGGGCGGAGTTTATTTTAAAAAAAACCGGGAAGATGGTTGTGTGCACCAGGAATCCTAATGAAGTGGGGGAAGCTGGGCTTCAGAAAGATTTTGTGATTGAAGCACAAAAGGAA
>CAIOHN010000113.1 GCA_903858105.1 uncultured Pseudomonadota bacterium
AAAACCTGGCGACGCCAGCGAGGATTCGATTATCTCGCCAAAGTGATTACCGGTGTCCCTTTCAAGGACGGCATTGAACTAGAAACCACCGACCGGATTGCCGCTTGATTTTGCCTTGAACACCAGATTTGACAATAGCTCCACTTTTGACGGTACAAATAGCGGCATATCGAAATTTCTTGGAGCTTGTACCGTCATGCCCTTATTTTTGACTATATCCTTACGGCCCAACCAGGGGAAAATGTTACGCTCAAGCATGCGTTTGGAGCGATTATTCTTCTCCGCCCATGTTTCAACTTTTTTTGATACCCATTCCCTGGCGATTACTTCAAAGCTGTTGGCTGCGCTTTCAGCCTTCGATGATTTAACAGCTTTTTTGTTTTCGCTTGGGTCTATACCGTCAGCAATTTGTTTTTTGGCGGTATCTCGTTTCTCTCTGGCCTGCTTCAGGCTCGTATCGGGATAAACACCAAGAGCCAATGTTTTGCGCTTGCCGTCAAAACGGTAATCGAGCCTAAAGTATTTGCTACCGTTTTGATGCACCAGCAAATACATGCCTTTTTCATCAGGCATTTTAAAATGCCTTGTCTGGCGTGAGTTTAGCGTTCTTGATGGCGGTATCGGATAACTTCCCACAATTTGGACGAGAAAGCTGTAGCAAGAAATTGGATAATAAGCAAAATTGTGTACTTATAAATGAAAACGAATGACGGGTTACGAAAAAGGGCTTGAGATCAAAATGCAGCGTCTGTTTGCAACGCTATCCGAAAAAGACCGGCGGCGCTATGCAGGGATTGAGGCGGCAAAGCTGGGGCACGGTGGCATTGATTATGTGTCAGGGTTATTCGAAATGGATCCTAAGACAGTGCGGCGAGGCCTAACAGAACTGGAATTACCTGAAGATTCCGCACCGAGCCGGGTCAGAAAAAAAAGGTGCGGGTCGTAAAGTTTCAATTGAGCATAAGCCGATGTTGGAGGAAAGTTTACTCAAACTGCTGGCGGAGTTTACGGCGGGCGATCCCATGCGTGAAGGTGTGTTATGGACGAATCTATCACGCAGTGAAATTAGCCGTCGTTTGGCCGAAATGGGCACATCGGCGAGTCGGCATACGGTTCGCAAGCTATTAAAGAAACATGGTTTAGGGCAACGTAAGACGCGTAAGAAGAAACCATTAGGCTCCCATCCTAACCGGGATGCACAGTTTCAGAACATTGCCAAACTCAAGGCAGCGTATATCGACGAGGGTGAGCCTGTGATCAGCATTGACACCAAAAAGAAGGAGCTCATCGGCAATTTTAGCCGAGAAGGCCGCACCTATACACAAACACCCGTGGATACACTGGATCATGATTTCCCCAGTGCCGGTGAAGGCAAATTGATCCCGCATGCCATCTATGACTTGGCGCGAAACCAAGGGCATATGAACCTCAATACCAGCCACGATACCAGTGAATTTTGTTGCGACAGTATTGCGCATTGGTGGAAATACTATGGTGCCCAACACTATCCCAATGCCAGCCGCTTGCTGCTGCTCTGTGATGGCGGCGGCAGCAACGCCGCCAATCGGCATGTTTTCAAGGAAGCCTTGCAGGCACTGGCCGAACTACTTGGACTGGAAATCCGTGTGGCGCACTATCCGACCTATTGCTCAAAGTACAACCCGATTGAACATCGGTTGTTTTCGCACATTACTCGTGCTTGCCAGGGTGTGGTGTTTCATTCGGTCGACATTGCCAAACAATTCATGGAGAAAACTAAGACCTGTAAAGGTTTGAAAGTCACCGTGGATATTTTGATTGGGGTTTATGCGACGGGAAAAAAGTGTGCGGCTAATTTCCTTGAAAACATGAAGATTGTCTTTGATGACTATCTTCCTCGCTGGAACTACCGGGCCATCCCGCAAATTTAATTTCGGGAAGTTATTTTTTACCAAATCCTAAATCCATCTTGGACATCTTACCCAAAGATATTCTGGAATGCCTGCGGCGGACAGAGGATCGCGGAACAATCGAAACTGCACACCGCACCTTGCAAATATGCTTGCAGGTATTCCGCCATGCGGTCGCAACTGGTCGATCTGATCGGGAACATAACAACGGATTTACGCGGCGCATTACCGCCGGCTAAAAGCGAACATTTTGCAGCTATTACCGAACCCAAACAGGTTGCAGAGTTATTGCGAGCAATTCACGGCTATCAGGGATCACTGCCAGCCGTATGCGCATTAAAACTTGCCCCGCTGGTGTTTGTCCGCCCTGGCGAGCGGCAGAGTGGAGCCATTCTGATTTCCAACTCCTGAATGCAAATAGCCAAAAATCCAACGGTTGCATGCATGGCAGACTCCTGCCGTTCTTCGTGTTTAAGTGCCAAATTTATCTGAACATTCATCGGGTCGGCCAAGCCAGTACCACTGCCTGCTTGGGAATTAGCGAATCAAACTCGGCAGTTGCCCGACTGTCTTGCCACCAAGCCGTATCGGGTTGCTCTGCCGCTTTGGCTAAGATATTACAGCCGGCTTGCGACCAACGCGCCAGCGGCGATTGCCAGTTTTTATTCGCAGGGCTCTTTGGCGGATACGGATAGGCGATCAACCAACTCGAAACCGTTGCGGCAAGATCCGGAGAAAAATAAGGGGCCGGGATCAAAGCCAAGCTGTCAGGGTCGACAGCCTGCGCTTTAAGTTGCGGCGCAATCAAATTCAACGGTGAAACGATCAGCCAGACCGGATTTTTTTGTGGTGGATTCAGTGCCGGTGTTGCTGTTTGCAGCTCGACATGTTGCTTTGCAGCGTAAGGTCTGACCGACTCGATTAGAGAAGCCGCCGATAGATCATCTGCCGCTGCCAACACATGCAATTGTTTGATGTTTCGAGTAACCGCTACATCAATCAAGGCCCGCAACTGTTTTTGCAGGCCCGGCAACGCCAGAAACACTGGCTGCTGATCGGTTAGATCCATTCTGGAAAACGGCAATAAAGTAACCAGCCGATACTCTTCCATTAATTCACCATAGTCCGCTTCCCAACCGGCCACAAACGGCGCCAGCAAAAAACGCACTGAACCGACTTTTAAACGCTCGCGTAATTGACTGATGGCATCAGCAGGATTTTTATAACGTAACACCTGCAGCGGCCACAGGCGCGTGCCGGGCGCCAAGCCGCTGCAGGTCTGAAGATTGTCCAGCAAAGCATCGGCCAGTTTGCTGACACCCGCTTCCGGCAATATCGATAGAGCGACTGCCAGCTTGGGCGAGGCTTGCTGATCCAGATGCTGCAAATACGCCACCAAAGCATCAAGCTCATCACTGGCCAGACTGAAGCGCGGCATGATCGGGTCCAGTGGCCGACCATCTGCAGCCAGCCCGTGGCTGATGGCCTGTTGCAACACACTTTTGTCATAGCCTGAGTTGTTGTTTGCCTTGCGCTGATTTATTCGCAAAACCAACGCCTGCCAGCTGATGGCCGGGGCGCTGACAAAACCTTCTTTGCCGCCCTGCCCGGTTTGCCCGTGACAGCCTGCACAAGCCACCGTAGCGCCCTGCAAACTGACTTGTCCCGGCAAGCTGGCAATCACTTCCCTGCCATCCCGGCCTATGCCCTGCTGAAAAATCGTTGAGCCTAAATCCTCTGCCCAAACAGGAGAATGATAAAACCCAAGCAGCAACAGGCTCCATCCACTTAACCAGTTTTTCATGGAATCATTGGCCTTCGATTAACCCTTGTAGTTTTGCGACGATGGCTTCGACGGGCGTGTCCGGACGGATTTTCAACCAGTGGCCTTTGGCGGGATTACCGGCAATCAATAAAGTACTGTGATCTTCAGGCTGGTTTTGAATCTGCCCCAGCCGCTTCAACACCGTGTGCATGGTTGCTGGTTCAGCCGTTAAAAAGCGCCATCCAGGCTCATCGGCCTGCTGTTTTTGCGCGAAGGCTTTTAACTGCTGCGGGCGGTCATGCTCGGGATCGACGGACAAGGACAGAAAATACACCGGCTTGGCAAAGCTGTCGCCCAGATGTTGCCGCACCGTGCGCAAACGTTGCGTCATTAATGGGCAAGCGTCGCGGCATTGGGTAAACACAAAATTAATCAAGACCACCCTGTCTTTGAGTAATTCCGAATAAAACTGACGGCCCACGCCATCCTGATCCTGCAACACCTCGTCGCCGAAATAGCTACGTGCGCGTTGATCTCGATCCTGTGTTTGTGGCGCGCCAGCCAACGTGCTACTGGCCAAAAAAAACAGCAATACCCATGTATAGCGTTTCATGGCGTGACCTGTTGATTGGATAAAGCCAAGGCGGCCTGGGCGACCTGTTGCGCATCCGGCAACCCCACCCACTTGAACCAGTCATTTCCACGCCCGACAAATACCGAGGGTGGATGGGTTTCTGCAGCCGCAGAAGGATTGATGCCAAATGCCGATAGCGCTTGTGCTACCTCGGCAGCGGTGCCTGTCAACCATAGCCAGTGCGGTGAGTTGCCGAATTGTCCAGAAAATTGCGCCAGTTTTTCCGGGATATCCTGCTCAGGTTGTAGCGTGATGGATACCAGCATTACCGAATCGCCCAAATGCTCAGCCAACAACTGCTGAATGCGTTTCATCACCGCAGTGATAATCGGGCACACCGAACGACATGAAGTAAACACAAAATCCACCACAACCACCTTATCTTTGAACACATTCTGCAGTGGCTGCGCCTTACCCTGTTGATCGATCAGGGTTACCGCTGGCACTGTCACGGCCGTGCGAAACTGTTCCAAATTAACTCCATTGTCTGCTGCGGCCCAACCGGCTGACGAAACCAACAGCGCCGCCATGACTAACAATATCGGCAGCACCGATCGATAACGTGAGGTGGATATGGCAGACATGGTTAAGGCTATTCAATACTCAAAGTGGCAAAGGGCGCGGACACCTGCGGTTCGGAAATGATGTGTAAATAATAGCTACCAACCTCTTGGATACGGCCGCTGGCGGTATATTCGCCAGCCTGCGCAGTATCGGCTATTAGCGGCAACATCTGTCCTTCACCACCCGCAACCGGCACGACACGCACCGCCAAGGCTTTGAGGGCTGGATTT
Organism: uncultured Pseudomonadota bacterium; assembly: GCA_903858105.1. Taxonomy (GTDB): domain Bacteria; phylum Pseudomonadota; class Gammaproteobacteria; order Methylococcales; family Methylomonadaceae; genus Methylomonas. The sequence goes on from CAIOHN010000113.1 coordinate 5,083, forward strand.
TGTGGCACGGCATGGGTCACTTTAACCCGCAGGGTAAATGCTTCATCCGCTTTTTTGCGTAAAAAGGTCTCTCCTACCCAACCCAGCTTTTCGCCAGCTGATTGGATTGATGGCTGATCCGCTTTGACCTGTAGGCCAATACATTCCATGAAACGCGGATTCTCGCTGGCCAGCGCCAGCACCATCCGCCCTGCCGAAGGCAACCGAAAGGTGGCTTCGTACTGACCGGGACTGACCTGCCTTAAACCCCGTCGCACCAGCAAGGTTGCCATTGGCACATGGCCGTAGGTTCGAATGCCGGAATCCGGCGCATTCATGCCTTCCATGTAGTGATAAACCGTGCGTTCAGCCGGTGCCGCGAAAAAAGCACCCGATTCCCCCATGGCCGGAGTCATGCTGGAGGCAATCGGCAAATCACCGCTATTTGACATTTTATTGGCACCTACCGGAATGTATTTAGGCGACAGTTTGCCGGGCTTG
>CAIOHN010000114.1 GCA_903858105.1 uncultured Pseudomonadota bacterium
CGCCAACGATCAATATTTTGGCGTTTAGCAGTTTTTGCTGCCCGGCAATGTCAACTTGCGGCAGCATGATCTGGCGGCTATAGCGGAGTAATTGTTGGTCGTTCATAAGGCTAAGAATGATGAGTAGGCGGCAGATAATGCCAAAGAGCTTGACAGAGTGCAAAACCCCGATATTATTGGCACTCGTTGCTATAGAGTGCTAATAAGATATTTACACTTAACTTTAAACTACATTAAGGAGATATTGATGAAAATTCGTCCGTTACATGACCGCATTGTCGTAAAACGTGTTGAAGAAGAAACCAAAACCGCTGGTGGTATCGTTCTGCCAGGTTCAGCCGCAGAAAAACCCAGTGAAGGCGAAGTTTTGGCTGTAGGTTCCGGCAAACCGCTGGATAACGGTCAAGTACGAGCTCTGGAAGTTAAAGTTGGCGACAAAGTATTGTTCGGCAAATATTCCGGTACCGAAGTCAAAGTCGATGGCGAGCAATACATCGTCATGCGCGAAGAAGACATCATGGGCATCTTGGGTTAATCTCAAGTTATTGTTTATTAATTATTTAATAGATTTAGGAATATAAAAAATGGCAGCAAAAGACGTAAAATTTGGCGGCGATGCCCGTGCCCTGATGGCACAAGGCGTTAACATTCTGGCTAACGCGGTAAAAGTTACTTTGGGCCCTAAAGGCCGTAACGCCGTATTGGACAAAAGCTTCGGCGCACCAACCATCACTAAAGACGGTGTATCGGTTGCTAAAGAAATCGAATTGCAAGACAAATTCGAAAACATGGGCGCACAAATGGTGAAAGAAGTGGCTTCAAAAACTTCTGATGTGGCTGGCGACGGCACCACCACTGCGACCGTTCTGGCTCAATCCATCGTTAATGAAGGTTTGAAATCAGTTGCAGCGGGCATGAACCCAATGGACTTGAAACGCGGCATTGATCTGGCCGTTACTGCGGCTGTTGCAGCAATCCAAAGCGCCTCAACACCTTGCACCGACAACAAAGCTATTGCTCAAGTAGGCACCATCTCTGCAAACTCTGACGAGTCTGTGGGTAGAATCATTGCCGAAGCGATGGAAAAAGTTGGTAAAGAAGGCGTTATCACTGTTGAAGAAGGCACCGGTCTGGACAACGATCTGGACGTGGTTGAAGGTATGCAGTTTGACCGTGGCTACCTGTCTCCTTACTTCATCAACAAGCAAGAAAGCATGAGCGTCGAACTTGACGACCCATTCGTACTGCTTTACGACAAAAAAATCTCCGATATCCGCGAATTGTTGCCGGTTCTGGAAGGCGTGGCTAAATCAGGCCGTTCATTGCTGATCATTTCTGAAGATGTTGAAGGCGAAGCCTTGGCAACTCTGGTTGTGAACAACATGCGCGGTATCGTTAAAGTGGCTGCGGTTAAAGCACCAGGCTTCGGCGATCGTCGTAAAGCCATGCTGGAAGATATCGCGGTTCTGACCGGTGGCGTCGTTATTTCCGAAGAAGTTGGTTTGTCTCTGGAAAAAGCGGAAATCGATCAACTGGGTACTGCAAAACGCGTCCAAATCAACAAAGAAAACACCACCATCATCGATGGCGCTGGTGACGAAGGCCAAATCAAAGCCCGTGTTGCGCAAATCCGCGCACAAGCTGATGACGCGACTTCAGACTACGACCGCGAAAAACTGCAAGAGCGTCTGGCCAAACTGGCCGGCGGTGTTGCGGTAATTAAAGTCGGCGCTGCGACCGAAGTTGAAATGAAAGAGAAGAAAGCTCGCGTAGAAGACGCGCTGCATTCAACTCGCGCTGCGGTTGAAGAAGGTGTGGTTGCCGGTGGCGGTACTGCGCTGATTCGTGCGCTGTCTGCTCTGGAAGGTCTGCAAGGTATTAACCACGACCAAACCGTGGGTATCAATATCCTGCGCCGCGCTATGGAAGAGCCTTTGCGTCAAATCGTTACCAACGCTGGCGATGAAGCGTCTGTAGTATTGAACGAAGTCAGAAAAGGCACAGGTAACTTCGGTTACAACGCCGCGACTGGCGAATACGGTGACATGATCCAAATGGGTATTTTGGATCCTGCCAAAGTAACCCGTTCAGCGCTGCAAAACGCTGCGTCTGTTGCTGGTTTGATGATCACTACCGAAGTCATGATTGCTGATTCACCAGCTGACAGCAAAGGCCCTGCAATGCCTGATATGGGCGGCATGGGTGGTATGGGCGGCATGATGTAATTGCTGTTCGGCCTCGGTCGTAAAACCCCGGTCACCGCAAGGTGCCGGGGTTTTTTATTGCCCGATGATTTTGCTGCCGTCGCGGTTTTGAGCGCAAGGTTTTAGCTATCGATTTATAATAGTCACATTCCTGATTCCAGCTAATCGATAACCCTGATGACATCGACGCGGCGTAAAACTAACGCATGACAAACGAATTTTCGATACTGATTGCCGACGATAGCGAAATAAACCTCTGGTTACTGCGGGAGCAGTTGGAGTGTTGGGCTACCGAGATAAGTCTGGCAAAAGACGGCCGCGAAGCCTGGGAATTGTTGCAACAACAAAGCTATGCCCTGGTATTTCTGGATATGAATATGCCGTATTTTGGCGGTATGGATTTGATCGAAAAATTGCGCGCCTCGCACGGCTGTAATAGCCAGACGCCCGCGATCGCCGTAACAGCCCATACCCAGGAACAGCAGCGGGAACTGGCACTGGCTGCCGGTTTTAACGACTACTTGGTCAAGCCGATACGCCTTCAGCATTTAGAGCAGGTGGTGACGCGGTGGCGATTAACGTCTGACGACAATGCCGCTTATTATGCCGAGCAAGTGCTGCGCAAAACCCAAGGTAATAGCGCGTTGAGCCAAACGCTACTGCGCAAGCTGTTTGCAGAATTGCCTGACCATTTGGCTGAGATAGAGCACTCAGTAAGCAACAATGCCTTACAACAGGCCTGGGATCTTGTGCACAAATTGCAGGGTACGTTGTGCTTTTATGATTTTGCCAATTGTCTGGCGGCGGTCGACAGTTTAGAAAAATCCTTGACGCAGAACGATCCTGAACAAGCCCATCGACACTTTAAACGGCTGAAAGTTAAGTTGAATTGGCTGCTGGATAATCAAACCGCAGTTTTGCAGAGTCTGCTCGCAGACGATAATTCACAATCAATACTGCACGAGTGCTAGTCTATCTGCCAGGCCACTGAGCCGAGAATTATTTATTCTAGTTCGACGCGCCCAGTTAAATCGGGCAAACTGCATCCGCTTTTATATCGCAAAGTACAAACAAGAGAACTTTTTATGAACACAGAACCCTGCACTTACGTCATTTTTGGTGCGACCGGTAACCTGGCGCGGCTTAAGCTGATGCCGGGTTTTTATCACCTTGAACTGGAAAAAAAACTGCCTGACGGCACACGTATTCTGGCCATAGGACGTCGTCCCTGGGATAGAACGACCTGGCTGGCAGAAGTCAGGACGTTATTGGAGGAGCAGGCAGGCGGCAAGTTGGACGAAGCGGTATTCAAGCGTTTTAGCGAACGCCTGGATTATCATCGCGGCGATCTGGATCAAGCAGCCTGCTATCAAGAATTGGCGCAAACTTTGGGCCAAACCCAGTTTTCCCGCAATATGGCGTTTTATCTGGCGATAGGGCCGAGTGATTTTGGCAATGTCATCGAAGCCTTGAGCCAGGTGGAACTGCTGAACGAAGAATACGGCTGGCGCCGGGTGGTCATCGAAAAACCGTTCGGTTACGACCTGGAAAGCGCGCAGGCTTTACAAAAACGCCTGAGTCGCTATTTAAGCGAAGATCAGATTTACCGGATCGATCATTACCTGGGCAAGGGCATGGTGCAGAATGTACTGGTGTTCCGCTTTGCCAACGTGATGCTGGAGCCGCTGTGGAATCGCAATTACATCGATCATATTCAGATCACGCATTCCGAGGAATTGGGTATCGGTAGTCGTGGAGAATACTACGATAGCGCCGGTGCGATGCGCGATATGCTGCAAAGCCACTTATTGCAGTTGTTGACTTTGGTTGCGATGGAGCCGCCGGTGTCTATGGATGCCGAATCGCTGCGCGACGAAAAAGTTAAAGTCTTAAAATCGATCAGACCCATCCCCAAATCCGCCGTGCATGCCCATGCTTTTCGCGGTCAATATTCCAGAGGCAATATCGGCGGTGAGAAAGTCAAAGGCTATCTGGAAGAAGCCAATATCCCAGCCGACAGTAGCACCGAGACTTACGCAGCCATGAAGCTGATGATCGACAACTGGCGCTGGCGCGGTGTACCGTTTTATCTACGTACCGGCAAACGTCTGGCCAAGGGCCAGTCTTCCATTTCGATTTGCTTCAGGCATCCGCCTTTGCAGTTTTTCCGTGATACGCATGTGCATTGCATGACGCCCAACTGGGTGTTGCTGGGTATTCAGCCGGAAGAGTGTATTCGCATCGAAATGACCGTCAAAGAACCCGGCTTGGAAATGCGCACCCGCACCACCAGTCTGGATGCCAGTTTTCGGAACCCCGATGAACGCCGGGTAGATGCCTACGAAGATTTGCTGCTGGACGTGATGAAAGGCGACCGTTCGCTGTTCTTGCGCTTTGATGAGGTGGAATACGCCTGGCGTATCGTCGATCCTATCCTGCAAAACTGGGCGACGGAGCGCGATTATATTGCCCCTTATCCGGCCGGTTCCTGGGGGCCTGAGGAAAGTCGGCGCTTGTTTGAAAAAGAAGGCCAGTACTGGCGCAGTTCTTTGATGCCGGAATGTCAGCCGTAAGTTAAGCGTAGGGCCGAATTTATTCGGCCTGTCTGCCGCCAGACGCGGATCGCAAAAACCGCGTGAAATGCCCAAAGACTGTGGCATTTCACGCGGTTTTACGAGCGCCGCTGATGCGCGTATTTTTTGCCAACAAACGTAAATAACTGATTATCAAGCCGTTAAGTTTGCAAGCCAAAGCATGGCGCAAACTTTGCTGAGCTAAATGCCACGATTAATTCTGCGCATGGCCTGGCACCTCGAATGGCTTTTTCCGAGCACGATATTTACCAGATCTTTTTAAACACCCGTCCCCAAATTCACAACTTTGTGCGGCAGCGTATCCGTTGCCAGGACACTGCGGCGGATTTGATTCAGGATGTGTACCTGCGGCTTCTGCTGCTCAAGCCGCCTCCCAGCAGTGAGATTGAAGTGCGCGCCTGGTTGTTTACCGTGGCCTCCAATCTGTCGCTTGATCATTTGCGTACTCAAAAACGCCGTGGCGAATTACTGGGCCAGTATCTGGGCGGCGCCTCCGAGATAGATGAGACAGCGGTACCAGAACGCGCGGCACACGCGCATGACCAATTGCAACATATCCAAAGCGCTCTGGCGGAATTGTCCGAGCAGTGCGCAGAAATTTTGTTTTTAAGCCGCATAGAAGGCCTAAGCCACCTGGAGATTGCCGCGCAACTGCAAATCTCTACCAGTTGGGTGGAAAAACAACTCGCCAAAGCCTTGCAGCATTGCCGAAACGCCGTTGCTAGCGATGAGTTTTAGTGTGGCTTTAGCCTGCGCCGTTCGTTATAGTAATCAGCCACCCCGCAAAGCTTAAACCGCCGATGAACCCAGCGACCTCTACAGACCGCAAAACCCTGCAACGACAAGCCGTTGCCTGGCGGGTGCGTTTGTCCGCCGACAAGGCGAGTGACGCAGTATTGCTGGAGTTTGAAAACTGGCGGCAGCAAAGCGCGGCGCATGAGTTGGCCTATCATGAAATAAATACCTTGTGGCAACAATTGCCCAACCCTTTGTTAGCCGACCGGCAACGGCGATTGGCTTTGGCTGCCAAGCGTAAACGTGCCGCTTGGGCGCGGCGCGGTGCAGGTTTGGCGGCTGCGGCCAGCCTGGTTTTGGCGGTGATGGCCGGTTTTTATCCCGATTATCTGCATTACCCCGCGGCTGATTACCGCACCCGCATTGGCGAACAAACCAGCATTACCTTGGCGGATGGCAGTATTGCCCATCTCAATACTGATACGGCAATCGATGTATCCATCAGTGACAGCCAGCGGCGTGTGGTGCTGCTGCGCGGTGAGGCCGAGTTTGAAGTGGCCCACGATGCCAGCAAGCCGTTTCGCGTTGCCAGCGGCAACACCAGCACCGAAGCACTGGGCACACGATTTGTAGTACGTTATGACGGCAGCGACGGCGGTAGGGTAACGTTATTGCAAGGCAAGGTACGCGTCAGTCGACCCTCGCTACACGGCGCACAAACCGACAGCGCCATTTTGCAACCCGGTCAGCAACTGGCTTTTGACAGCCAAGCCTTTAATCCGCCCAATTCGGTGGAATTAAGCAACGCCGATGCTTGGCGTCGTGGCCGCTTGTTGATGAATTTTGTGCCGTTAAAGCAGGTTATCGCCGAAGTCAACCGCTATCGGCGCAGCCAAATCCGCTTGCTGGACGATAGCTTGGCGGAAAAGGAAGTCAATATCGCTGTCGATATTCAACAAATCGACGCCTGGTTACAAGCCCTGCAACTCACCTTAGCAATTAAAATTGTCGAAGCGGGGCCGTTGGTGTTTTTGCAGTCTTGATTATAAATCGCTACAGTAGTAGGGCTTTTTGCAAACACTTGAAACCGGGCAGCGAACAATTATGAATACCGCAAAATTGATTTACCAAGAATCGCAAATCCTCCCTGAAAATTTGCAAGCCTAGGTGTTGGATTTTATTGGCTATCTCAAATCCCGGTATGGGCTTGAGCCTGGCGCTATCGATGTGCAAAACAAAATAACAGAACTTGAGTTAGCGTTTGCGCCTTATCGCAAAAACTTTGCCGATTTTACTTTTAATCGTGACGAGGCAAATGAACGCTGATTTCGTCGATACCAATATCGTCATCTACTGTGTGAGCGATGACGAGGCAAAACGCAGTAAAGCACAGGCATTATTAGCGCGCCGACCCACGCTGTCCGCATTAAACATAGTCAAACGCTATCACTGCTCGATTTACGACAGCCTGATTATTGCAGCGGCATTGAGTGCCAACTGCACCACTTTATATTCCGAGGATATGCAACATCGGCAAATCATTGAAAACCAGCTAACCATTATCAATCCATTTATAGGCCAGTCTTAACCGCAAAACACCCAGTACTGCGACAATTTGCCACACACCCCATAGTACGGCATTCACCACAGTCAATCGTTCTCAGCTAAAACACATTGCTACTGAGGACAAACATGAGAAAACCGCTATCCCTATCCGCAACCGGCAAAACACTGGTTAAAAACGCATCCGTCTTAGGTGCGTTGCCGCTTTGCCTGGGCTTGATAAGCATCAGCGCAGCATTCAGCAGTCAAGCCGAACCAGTCGCTACCAGCAATAGCCGCAACTTCAACATCCCCGCACAACCGCTGTATGCGGCACTCAGCGCCCTGGCCGAGCAATCCGGTGTGCAGTTTGTTTACAACTCTGAATTGGTCAAGGGCATTGATTCGGCGGGTGTTAGCGGGCAGTACTCGCTGGAAGGCGCATTGCAACGCTTGCTGTCCGGATCGGGGATTTCTTACCATTTCAACAGCGGCAACACCGTGACATTGCAGAAAATGGCGGGCGTGGAGCCACAATCCGCTACCACGATGCCAGCGGTGACGGTCATCGGCAAAACCGATCTCGACCCCGACGACCCGTATAATCTCAGCTATACCCGCACCAACACCGCGCTGGCGACCAAAACCGACACGCCCATCATGGAAACCCCGGCTTCCATTCAAGTCGTCAACAAGGCGGTTCTACACGACCAACAGTCCTACCGTTTACAGGACGTGATCAAGAACGTCAGCGGCGTTCAGTCCTACCATTCGTAAGGCGGCGACCACGAACAATTCGTGATGCGCGGTTTCCTGCAAAGCACCGTCAACTACCGCAACGGTATTCGGATACCGTTCACCAAATTCGATCTGGCCAACGTCGAGCGCGTAGAAGTAATAAAAGGTGCATCGGCGATGATGTTCGGCTTCGGCGATCCGGGCGGCCTTGTAATGGTCAACTAAAACCGGACACCTACCCAGCCACATTTTTCAAATAATCCCGCTCGAAATGAAGCGGGGATTGGTAGCCACAGGTCGAGTGGCTTCGACGGCCATTTAGAAGGCCAAATAATCCAGCAGACTTTGCTTTGCAGCCTCTTTGGTTCGGAAGGATTCGTATTCGAGTTGCTCATGTTTCAAACTGCGGAAAAAACGTTCCGTAGGTGCGTTATCCCAACAGTTCCCCTTGCGACTCATGCATTGCTGCATGCCAATCACCGCCAGATCTTGCCCCCAATTCCCAGACACCCAGCTAAGAGAGTAATCTCGCAACCTGAGGAGTCTTATGAAAACCAACGAATCCAAACCATCATCAATCAAACGCAGTCAATATTCGCCGCAGTTTAAAGAGCAGGCGGTCGAACGAGCCAATCGCGACGGTGTACCCAAGGTGGCCCAAGATTTGGGCATTGCCCAATCCATGCTTTATAACTGGGTGTCCAAAAGCCGCCAGACGGGCCAACCTTTTGAAGATCAAAAAATAGGTTTAACGCTTGCAACTGTTCATCAAAATTGAGTTGTTCAGCGTAGCGTGGGTATTGCTCGTTGATGAACCGTGATTTTAGATACAGATTCGTCGGTTCGAATTCCTCGCCATATTCGTATAGTTCGAAAGTTTGTTCACGGAGATTGATTTTGACCCGTTCTATCAAGCGTGGAATGGGTTGATTTTCAAAGTCGTCATAGCGCATCAAGCTTAATTTACCGGACTGAATATGGATTTTGATTAAATCCGTTTGTTCTATATCACCATACAAAATCGTGGCGCAGCCAATGTATATCCGCAGCAAAGCAGGCAGTTCCTGAACCATGCTGGTGTGCAGATGGAGAGCCTCGCCTTCATCCAGAAATCCTAGACCTTGCTCTGTCGCGTGTTGACAGGCTTCTGCAATGAGCTCGGCATTACTAATTTTAAATAAAATTGATCTGGCTGTTTCAATGGCATTTTGATAATCGCCAAAAAAGGCTTTAATGTCTCTTTGAAGCCCTGCCTCTAAATGTTTGTAGGGTTTGCGTTTTGAAAAGGTCTGTAACGCAAAATAGGTGATTAAATCTTCGATTTTGCTTTGCTGAGCCTGTTCAAACAGCGCTCCATCATTGTTGTCTAGTGTGAAGCGAATGGCTTTGCTGATACTGCCAAAGGCTTCTGTGATTTCAATCAGAGAATCGATTTCCGATTTGTCGGGTAGCCGTCCAAGTTCGAGAGTTTTCTGCCACAGCGGGTCAACAAGGTGTTTGTACGCTAGATACTTCTTCTCATTTCGAGACAGTTTAGGCTCAGACGGCGAAATAGGTCTATGCGATAAGCGTAAAACGTTGCGCTGGCTACGCTGCCGCCCAAGCAAAAAGCGCTGTTCAGCATCTCGATTTTTAAATACGAAGAAGATGCCGGGGGCGACAGGAATAGCTTCCGTTTCCAAGGTATCCGTTAAAAATTATTTAAGCTCGCTTTGGGTAAAGTATTTTTGGAAGGTATTGCGTTGAGTAACGACACCATCTTTAAACGCTTGGCCTTTTAGTGCGTTTTGATTGAATAA
>CAIOHN010000115.1 GCA_903858105.1 uncultured Pseudomonadota bacterium
CATCGTCTAGTGGCCTAGGACACCGCCCTTTCACGGCGGTAACGGGGGTTCGAACCCCCCTGGGGACGCCAATTTGGCAACATCAGCATCGGTTGATGAGTTTGACAATAGCAGTAAAGTCTAAAAAATAGTCTTAGTCCCCATCGTCTAGTGGCCTAGGACACCGCCCTTTCACGGCGGTAACGGGGGTTCGAACCCCCCTGGGGACGCCAATATTTATCAAAACCTCCATATCATCGCGCTCGAAGAGCTTGGTGATATTGTGCGTACATCTGCGGTTTTTTCAGCTTTAACATCCTCATTCAGGTATCCAGGCCAGTGTTTTTACATTGAGGCTGTCGTAAGCAGTTTTCTATCCTTTTAATTTAATCCAGCGCAATACGGCGTCGCCCATTGCTGCGTATGGACTCATCCCGTTTTGCAAGCGCTTCCCCTGTTGATTGATCAATGCTTTTTTACACATAGGCAGCCCGCGCAATCCCGGCGTTTTTGTTCGACCAAGCGATAGCGAATTACAGCCTTGCGCGCCGCAGCAGCTACTCAGGATCTGTGTTCAACAAGGCTATTAAGGCATCCGGTTTGCCGTGCAAAAACTTGACGATTTCGTCGCGCACAGTGTCTGTCGGTATGCGATGTTTTTCCAAAGTAGTCAGCAGATTGTCGAAAGCCTGGCGCTGCAATTGGCCTTGATTGCTTGGATCGCGGCGGCAGTTGAATTCGTCCATTAGCGTGGAACCACAGCGGCAATTTCTAAAGGCTTATACCAGGATCACGCCACCGTCTTCAATAGCCGCTTTTAAGCACGGACGGCCTTGGGGCATGTCGTGGGTTTCTATAAAAAAATGTTCGGCAGAGCGGTAAACATAACCGCAACTGGCGCATTTTTTAGGAAAGGCCGAGTCAAGCAGGGCTTTTAGGCCCGCGAAGTCGTGTAAGTCCATAAGTCGTGGCGGTTTTTAAATATCCGGCAGGGGAAAGCCATTGTGCCATAATTTTGGGTATAGGTAATCAGCCACCACCCTCGGATAATGGATCGTAGATGAGTATTTTGACCTGGAATGACCAGCTATTAGTCGGCATAGACAGCGTGGATAATCAGCATCGCCATTTGGTGGAACTGATCAACCGGCTGGATGAAGTGACGGCCTTGGGTTCCGATAAGCAAACCATCGTCGAAACCGTCAAACAACTGGTGGATTACACGGTTTATCACTTTCAGCATGAAGACGAGTTAATGCTAAAGGCGGGCTACAACCCGCTAATGCTGGCGCGACATCGCCAGCAGCATCAGGATTTTGTCAACAAAATGCAGCAAGTGCAAATCGAGGCGCAAGCGGATGTCTCGGTGATTTCCAAAGATTTGCTGGATTTTCTGGTCGATTGGCTATGTCACCACACTTTAAAAACCGACAAGGTGATGGCAATCAGTCTGAATCAAGGCATTGATGCCTGCGAGGTTAAAATCGACAGGGATGAGCAAATCGATATTATGCACAGCAATTTGTATTCGGCTTTGCGCGAAAGCGAAGATCGTTTCAAAGAGCTGGCCGATAATTTACAAGCTTTGATCTGGATTACCAATGCCAAAAACCTGCCGATTTTTTGCAATAGCTTTTGGTTTAAAACCTTTGCCATCAAACGCGGTTTTGTCGATCAGCAGCAGTGGTTGAATACTATCCATCCGGCAGATCGGGACAAGGTGGTGCAGACCTATCAAAAAGCCGCCGCCGAATTAAGCAAATTCAAAATTGAATATCGCTTGTGCTTGCCAGACCAGTCGGAAGTCTGGATTCTGGAAACTGCTGTGCCGAGGATACGCAAGAAAACCGAATTTGCCGGTTTGATGGGCTGCGGTATGGATATTACCAGCCAAAAACAAGCCGAATCAGCCTTGCTTAAAATCAATCAGCAATTAGAAGAGCGGGTATATGAACGCACCCAGGCTTTAACCGCCGCCAACCAGACGCTGGAGCTCGAGAAAAACCAGCAAACCTTGTTAAATCAGCAACTCCACGAAGCCCAGGCGCATTTGGTGCAATCGGAAAAAATGGCC
>CAIOHN010000116.1 GCA_903858105.1 uncultured Pseudomonadota bacterium
GCTCAATAAAGCCGATGTAGCGATGTATGCGGCCAAAAATCAGGGCCGCAATACCTTTCGCTACTTTTCCGCAGACATGAATCAGGCCACTATCGAGCGTATCACAATCGAAAACGGCCTGCGTCTGGCCATGCCACAAAATGAATTTAGTCTGCATTACCAACCCCAATACGCCTTGCACGACCATAAAATAATCGGCGCCGAAGCCCTGTTGCGCTGGCAAACAGAAGCAGGCGAGATGATTCCGCCGGCTAAATTTATTCCTATCGCCGAAGAAATCGGCATGATCGTGCCGATCAGCGACTGGGTCTTGCGCGAAGCCTGCCGCCAAACCCGGCGCTGGCATGATGCCGGCCTTAAATTGCAGGTGGCGGTCAATATCTCGGTTTTATTATTCAAACAAGGCAAGTTGCTGGACACGGTGCAGGCGGCGCTGGCAGAATCAGGACTGGAACCGCAGTATTTGGAGTTGGAACTGACAGAATCGGTATTGATGATTGACACGGTTGCGGTCATCGACATCATCGGCCAATTGCGGGCCTTGGGCGTAAGTCTGGCTATTGACGACTTTGGCACCGGCTACTCTTCCTTAAGTTATTTGAAGCGCTTTGCGGTCGACAAACTGAAAATCGATCAGTCGTTTATCCGGGATTTAAGCTCTGGCAAGCCACAAGATGCTGCTATCGTTCAGGCGATCCTGCAGTTAGGTGAAACACTGGGATTACATACCTTGGCTGAAGGCGTGGAAACCCAGGCCCAAGTGGACCTGCTGCTGCAGCTAGGCTGCAACAAGGCGCAAGGTTATTATTGGCATAAGCCGTTACCGGCCGACGAATTTGAGCGGTTATTCATTCATAGCTGAACATATCTGCTAAAACAACTGCCAAACCGGCATAGCACCTGTCGGCATCGCCGCCAGTCGGCCCAATTCCAGATAGGGATTGCCGGGCGCATGAAAGTCAGAACCTTGCGAAGCATACAAATCATGCTTGGCAGCATGCAGATAACTCAAGCGAATATCATCCACACTGGCCCGCCCGGTCACTACTTCTATGCCCTGCCCGCCAGCGGCTTTGAAAGCCACTAAAGCTTTGTTGATCCATTTGGTACTGAGCTTGTAGCGCAAAGGATGGGCCAGCACTGCCACACCACCGGCCGCGGTAATCCAGGCCACGCACTCCGGCAAACTCGCCCATAGCGTCGGCACGTAGGCCGGTTTGCCTTTGCTTAAATAGCGATCAAACGCTTCTTGTTGGCTGGCCACGCGGCCCTGAGCCACTAAAAAATCGGCAAAATGCAAACGCGTTATTTCGCCGTTACCGGCCACCTGCCGGAGTATCGGATAGGCATCGGGTATGCCCTTTTTAGCCAGTTTTTCGGAAATTTTTTGCGCACGTTGATCGCGGGTATATTGTTGTTTGGCAATGCCTTGAACCAAATCTGGCTGCTGCGGGTCGATATTTAACCCCACGATATGCAAACAGTGATTTTCAAAACTGGCGGACAATTCTATACCGGCAATAAAGCGAATTCCGGCTTGCTCGGCAGCAAGACGCGCTTCCTGCAAACCAGCGGTGGTGTCGTGGTCGGTTAAAGCCAGCGCTGTTACGCCCTGACCTTGGGCGCGCAGCACCAGTTCGGTGGGCGACAAGGCGCCGTCGGACGCATTGGAATGGCTGTGTAAATCGTAAAGTTCCGTCACTATTGGTAATCACCGTAAAGTTTGGCGTACAGGCCGTTTTGCTGGATCAAGGTATCATGTTTGCCTTGTTCGCATATGCGACCTTGTTCAAAGACATACACATGGTCGGCCTGTTTCACGGCGCTAAGCCTGTGCGCGATGATAATAGTGGTGCGGCCTGCCAGAAAACCGCTCAATGCCTGATGTAATTTATACTCGGTTTCGCTATCCAGCGCCGAGGTGGCTTCGTCTAAAATCACTACCGCCGGCTGACTGACGATCATCCGCGCAATCGCCAAGCGTTGCCGCTGACCACCCGACAAGCGCATGCCCTGGCGACCCACCACCGTATCCAGCCCTTGCGGCTGTTCTTCGACTGTCAGTTTGAGCTGGGCAATATCCAAGGCATTCCACAACTCGGCGTCGGCAATGTTGCGCCCCAAGGTTAGATTTGCTCGGATGGTATCGTTCAATAAAGCCGGATGTTGCAACACCGTGGCAACATGCTCGCGCACCACATCCAGACCGATTCTATCCAGCGGCACACCGTCAAAATAAATCATGCCGCTGCCGGGTGGGTACAAACCAATTAGGGTTTGCGCCAGGGTTGATTTACCACCACCGCTGGCACCGACCAAAGCAATTTTCTCGCCGGCGGCAATCGTCAGATTAATACCGTTCAATACCGGTTCATCGTTATAACTAAAATGCAGATCTTTGACGCTGACCGCCACGGTTTTGTGGCCGTTAAACGGATTTTCCAGATGCGGATAGTAGGGTTCGCGTTGCAATAAAGTCAGTTCATTTACCCGCTTTAAGGCTGCTTTGGCCGCGTAAAACGACTGCTGAATGCTTAAGATCTCCTGCACCGGCGCCATCATGAACCACAAATAACCAAAAACCGCCAACATTTCGCCGATGCTGAGATTGGAATACAGCACCATCAGCATCGCCGTGGCCCGAAAAATGTCAAACCCAAACAAAAAGGTCAAAAAGCTCATGCGTATGGTCGCATCGCTTTTCCAGGCGTACACCGTGGAATGATTTTTCACGGCCAAGGCGCTGCCGATCAATTGTCGGCAATAATGCTCTTCGCGGTTACTGGCGCGGATTTGATGAATGGCATCCAGGGTTTCGCTCAAGGCTTGTTGAAACACCTCATAGGCTTTATTTTCGTTGGCTTTCAGCTCTTTAACTCTGGAGCCGATGGCCCTGGCGAAATAAATCACCAAGGGATTTAAAAAAATAATGAACAAACCAAGCTGCCAATGCATCCAAAGCAAAATCAAGGCGGTGCCGAATACCGTTAAACAGGCGACCAGTAGCTTGCTGATCGTAGTGCCTATGAAGTTGTCCAATGTATCCAGGTCGGTAACCATGTGCGCGCTGACGGTGCCGCTGCCCAGGCTTTCGTACTCGGACATGGAAATATGCTGCAAATGCCTGACCAGGCCTTCGCGGATGCGAAAGATCACATCCTTGGCGATATTGGAAAACTGGCGGGTCTGGATGATGTTCAACACCAAAGCAAACAGCCGCAGCAGCAAACTGGCCAACAAAATGATGCCGATATAAACCACCGGCTCCTGCCATTCCGGCAGTAGCCAGGGATTAAGTGTTGCCAGCACCACGCCGGGATGATGCAGCAGCACTTCATCCACTAACAACGGCATCAGCAAAGGTACCGGCACACTGGCGGCGGTAGCTAAAATCGCAATCAAATGTCCATTCAGCAGTTGTTTTTTATGTTGCAGGGCAATCCGGTAAATGTATTGCCAGGAATACTCGGCTTGCTGCGGGCGATGTGTTGTTTTCAAAGGAATGAAAGGAATCCGGTTAAGTTTGACGATTATAATAGCCCGGCCAGCATTGCAGAAACGTGTTGCTGGGTATTTTGTTTAGGGAAACTCTAAAAATTAAAAAACCTTCATATCCTTCATGCCCTGCGGGTACTCAGGGCGAAGGTTGGCATAAGGGGATAAAATCAATCGTTTACCCCCTCACCCTAGCCCTCTCCCTGAGGGAGAGGGGACTTTGAGCTTACCTTTAGATTATCGTGGAGTGCTATGTATTTTATCCTGCGTTTATTACTGCTTGCCGCGGCGACCGGCATTCTGGCTAACAGTGCCGGCGCGGACGAAATATCCCTGGCGGACCAACGCCAACGGTTTTTGCAAGCCGAGCAAGCCATCGCTCAAAACCGCGACGCCGATTATTTTAACTTGGCGGCGAGTTTAAGCAGCTATCCGCTATATCCATATCTGCAATATCAATGGCTAAAAACCCATTTGGATGCGGATAGCGATATTCTGCGTTTCCTGACAGCATACCCCGCAAATCGATACGCGTCGGCTCTACGGCAAAAATGGCTGCTGCAACAGGGCAAAAAACAGCAATGGCAAAGCCTGTTGGCCAATTATCAAGGCGGCGATGACCCGGAATTGCAATGCTATGTCGGTTTAGCCTATTTCCAAACCGGCCAGACCCTGGAAGCCTTTAATCTGGCGCGCGGCTTATGGCTGAGCGGCAAATCCCAGCCGGAAAATTGCGACCGCTTATTTGAGGCTTATAAAGCATCGCCCTATTTTAATCCCGATCTACTCAAACAGCGCTTTCACGCCGCACTCAAGCATGACAACGCTAATCTGGCTGCTTACCTGACGCACTTTATGAGCGGATCAGAACTCGACCTGGCCAATGCCTGGCTAAAACTGCACAAACAACCAGACAGCGTCAAAACTGAAAGCTATTGGCGGCAATTTAACGACCAAGCAGGCGAATTGTTTGCTCATGCCATCGACCGCTGGCTGGATAGCGATGTTGAACAGGCCATATCGACCTGGGATAGCCAGAAATCGCAGCTAAATATCGCAGCGCAAACTGCCAGTAACATCGAAAAACGCATTGCCATGAGTTTGGCACTAAAACACGATAGCCGTGCCTACGCGCGTTTTTCGCAGCTCGATAACAGCGACGAATCAGCACGAGAATGGCGCATCCGCGCGGCATTGAGCACCCAAAACTGGCCGGATGTCGGCACGGCTATCAACAGTCTTAATCCGGAAGAAAAATCCCGCGAGAAATGGCAGTACTGGCAAGCGCGAACGTTGACGGAAACCGGTCAACAGGATCAGGCTCGGCTCTTGTTTCAGCAACTGGCTAAAAACCGCAGTTTTTATGGCTTTCTGGCGGCGAGTAAATTGCGGCAAAGCATTGCC
>CAIOHN010000117.1 GCA_903858105.1 uncultured Pseudomonadota bacterium
GCTTGCAGAATCATTAAAGCGAAAGAATTCGTATTCAAATGCCAAGATTTTAATAAAACCATTTCTGAAGCTTCAACAACAGATATTATATATTGCGACCCTCCTTACATTGATAGGCATGTTGATTACTATAACGGCTGGGATGAAATCAACGAACGAAAACTATTCGAGAAGCTTTCTGATTTTAACGGCAAGTTTATCCTCTCGACATGGCATCACAATGATTACCGTGAAAATGAATATGTGAAGTCGTTGTGGTCAAAGCATAATGTCATTACTCGTGAGCATTTCTATCATGTTGGTGGAAAAGAAAAAAATAGAAGCCCTGTTATCGAGGCGTTAGTTACAAACTTCTTGGCAACTACTATTGAGAAAAATTTTGAACATCCAATTCAATTCACTCTGTTTGAAAAGCCTGCTGAATATGGAACAGCTTAGCAATGAACTCTAGCAGAACTGCAGAGCAGATAAGCGAAGCGTAATCCCCCCGGCGCCCAGATAATGGTCGTCAAACCTGACGGGGTAATGATCGCCGAGCAACCCGATCTGAAAAATTTTAAGTGGATAAGCGCTAGCGCTTATCCACCTTACATTCTGCTAACCGCTTGGCTTTTTACCACACCTTCGCATTAGCCCCTCAAGGCTTATCAGGCACACCAAGTCTGATTTTTTAACTTCCCCCTCGTCAAAGTTAATGTCTTTTATTTGAGCAATTTGGTTTCTGTAGGGTCGAATTTATTCGACCTGAAAGCATCAACCGCGCGAATAAATTCGCACCTACAGTGTTTGCCAAGAGATAAATTCACCGCACCATTGCCGTGCAAAAATTACCCACGTGTCTCAATAAAGTGCATGGAAATTCATCCCAGAATCGTTCGCACTGCTATCCAAACCAATCTCAAACACCCAGAACTTAATAATAACTCATTGTTAAATAACGATTTAATACACTTACCTAACAAGCCGAAAAAATATTGGCATCAGGTTTGCTTAACATAAAGCAATACTCCAACGTTGGAGTCGCACACTAAAAACCGCTCGTCGCTGAGCAACATAGACAAAGGCGTCTATCGCACGATTTGTAAGCAAATCGGACGATGACGCCTTTTTTTTGGGCCAAAGTTTTCTAAATCCACAGGAACCGACATGAAACACCACAGACTATTCACCCCCAAGACACTTGTCGCCGCACTGAGCACCGTCGTTGCACTCAGCGGCTTAGGTTTTGCCAGCCAAACGCTGGCCGCTGGCAAACTGGAAAAAGAAGACTTGAAATTTGGATTTATAAAACTGACAGACATGGCCCCGCTGGCAGTGGCCGCTGAAAAAGGCTTTTTTGAAGAGGAAGGTTTGTTTGTGCAGTTAGAAGCCCAAGCCAACTGGAAAGTGGTAATGGATAGAGTAGTCAACGGCGAGTTGGATGGATCGCATATGTTGGCGCCTGCGCCTTTGGGTTCCAGTATTGGTTACGGCACCAAAGCAGACATTGTGACGGCGTTTAGCATGGGATTTAACGGTAGTGCGATTACCGTATCCAACGACGTCTGGAAGCAAATGAAAGCCAATGTGCCAATGGACGGTGGCAAGCCGGTGCATCCCATCAAAGCCGATGCGCTGAAACCGGTGGTGGATAAATACAAAGCTGAAGGCAAGCAATTTAATATGGCAATGACCTTCCCGGCTGGCACTCACAATTTAAAATTGCGCTATTGGTTGGCAGCCGGCGGCATTAATCCGGGTTTTTACGCACCGCCGCAAGACAATTCCGGCCAAATCGCTGCCGAAGCGATGCTGTCTGTCACCCCGCCACCGCAAATGCCGGCAACCCTGGAATCAGGCACCATCTCCGGTTACTGCGTCGGCGAACCCTGGAATCAACAAGCAGTGGTTAAAGGCATAGGCGTACCGGTAATTACCGACGAAGAACTTTGGAAAGACACCCCTGAAAAAGTCTTTGGTGTCACCCAAGCCTGGGCGGATAAATACCCCAACACTTATTTAGCTGTCACCAAGGCTTTGATTCGCGCGGCTATGTGGCTGGACGCAGACAATAATAAAAACCGCAAAGAAGCCATCGAAATGCTCTCGCAAAAACAATATGTCGGTGCCGATGCCGATGTATTGGCCGCCAGCATGAACGGCACCTTTGAATACGAAAAAGGCGACAAACGCGCTCTGCCCGACTTCAACACCTTTTTCCGCCACGGCGCCAGTTATCCGTCTTACAGCAGCGCGGTCTGGTATCTGACGCAAATGCGCCGCTGGGGCCAAATCAACGAATTTAAACCTGATGGCTGGTACATGGAAACCGCGAAAAAAGTCTATCGCCCCGACATTTATCTGGCTGCCGCCAAACAACTGGTCGCAGAAGGTAAAGCCAAAGCGGAAGACTTTCCAGCAGACACCGGCATCAAGCCATCGCAAAACTTTTTTATCGACAAAGTCGCCTTCGACGCCAATAAACCAAACGACTACTTGGCCAAGTTTCCGATTGGCTTGAAAAACAAACAAACAGTAAACGGCGGCAAAATCGTCGACTAAGAACCTTGGTGGGTGCTCTAGACAGGATGTATTTTGGTGCACGGATGCATCCTTTTTAAAACATAGGTTTACATGGGCTATTCCTACACGGATACCAGCAAATTAGGTGCAGACAATGAGTAACAAACTAATCAAATTCTTTAACATCACCGGCCTGACCTGGTTCGTGCCCTTTGTAAAAATTGCCGCCGGCGAAAACCCAACCCAGCAATTACGCCAGTTGTGGCTGATCATGGGCGTACCGATCATCGCCTTTATCTTGTTCCTGGGATTTTGGAGCGTCACTGCCGCGCAAATCAACACCAGCCTGGGCGCTATTCCCGGCCCAGTCGCGGTATGGACTGAAGTGGGCGGATTGGTAAACGAGCATTTTGCGGAAAAAACCAAAATGACCGAGTTCTATCAACGCCAGGAATTGCGCAACCAAGAAAAACTGGCCGAAGACCCTAAAGCCGAGATCAAACCGCGCCCTTACACCGGTAAACCGACCTATCTGGATCAAATTTTTACCAGTTTGCGCACCGTGTTCTTTGGCTTTATCGTCGCCACGCTGATTGCGGTGCCGTTGGGCATAATCTGCGGTATGAGCCCGGTGTTAAACACCGCCTTTAACCCATTGATTCAAATCTTTAAACCGGTGTCGCCACTGGCCTGGTTGCCGATTGTCACCTTGGTAGTCAGCGCCTTGTATGTCACCGACGACAATTCCTGGTTTGCCAAATCGTTTGTTACCTCGGCAATTACCGTGACTCTCTGCTCGCTATGGCCGACGCTGATCAACACTGCGGTCGGGGTGTCGTCTATAGACCGCGATTTGGTCAATGTCGGCAAAGTGCTGCGCCTGGATTGGGCAACGCAGATCAAAAGCATCATTCTGCCTTCTGCCCTGCCCTTTATATTTACCGGTATGCGTTTGTCTTTGGGCGTGGGTTGGATGGTATTGATCGCCGCAGAAATGCTGGCGCAAAACCCTGGCTTGGGAAAATTTGTTTGGGATGAGTTTCAAAACGGCAGTTCCAATTCGCTAAGCCGGATCATGGTGGCGGTGTTCACCATCGGCATTATCGGTTTTGTGCTGGACCGGGTGATGAACTCTTTGCAAAACCTGTTCTCGTTCCAAAAAATTTAAGGTACTGGCCATGAACGCAGCCTCCGCAAAAATCATCGAGTTATCCATGCTTAAACAGTCAACTATCGCCAGCACGCCTGCCAACGATGCCTATAAACCTTTGGTGGAATTGAAAAACGTCTGTAAGTCATACGGCGAAGGCAAAGCTAAAACCTCCATACTCAAAGACATTAATCTGGATATTCGCGAAGGCGAATTTATCGCCATCGTCGGCTTTTCCGGTAGCGGCAAAACCACATTAATATCGATGATTGCCGGCTTGATTCACGCTGACAGCGGCGATATTTTAAAACAGGGGCAGCCTATCAGCGAACCAGGACCGGATCGCGGCGTAGTGTTCCAAAACTATTCCTTGATGCCCTGGCTGACGGTTTACCAAAATGTAGCATTGGCTGTGGACGCGATTTTTAAAGACTGGACTGCAGAGCAACGCCACGCCCATACCGAAAAATACGTCAATATGGTGAACCTGGGCCGCGCCATGGACAAAAAGCCCGGCGAACTATCCGGCGGTATGCGCCAACGGGTCAATGTCGCCCGCGCATTGGCAGCCAATCCGGATATTTTGCTGCTGGATGAACCGCTGAGTGCCCTGGATGCCTTGACTCGCGGCAATTTGCAAGACGAAATCCTGCAAATATGGGAGCAAGACAAAAAGACCGTTATTTTAATTACCAACGATGTCGACGAAGCGATTTACATGGCAGACCGGGTGATTCCACTCAAGCCTGGCCCGGACGCCAGCTTTGGCCCGGCGTTTACCATTGATCTGGAAAGGCCGCGCGACCGCACCGCACTGAATCACAACCCCGAGTTTAAACGCCTGCGCGCCGAAATCACCCGCTATCTGATGGATATCGGTATGGAAAAAGCCCAATCTGACGTCGGCGACAAGCTCAAACTGCCCGATGTGCGTCCCAACACCAGCAACGACTGGAAACTGGACACCTCGGCACTAAAGCCCAGCGTCCGCGACCTGGGCAAAGCCCGCTATTTAGAATTTGCCAATTTATCCAAAATCTACCCGACCCCGGACGGCAATAGTAGCGTCAAAGTGGTGGACGGTTTTGACATGAAAATGAAAAAAGGCGAGTTCATTTCCATCATCGGCCACTCCGGTTGCGGCAAATCTACCGTGCTATCGATGACCGCTGGTTTAAATGAAATCTCCGAAGGCAGCATTATTCTGGATAACCGCGAACTTGATGGTGCTGGCCCGGATCGTGGCGTGGTGTTTCAAGCGCCCAGTCTATTTCCTTGGCTGACAGCGTTTCAAAACGTGATGCTGGGCGTGGACAAAGTCTATCCTCACGCCAGCCAGGATGAGCGCGACGACATCGTTGAATACTATTTAACCCGTGTCGGCCTGACCGATGCCATGCACAAAAAAGCGGCCGACATGTCCAACGGCATGCGGCAACGCGTTGGAATCGCCCGCGCCTTTGCCTTGTCGCCAAAATTATTACTGCTGGACGAACCGTTTGGCATGCTGGATTCACTGACACGCTGGGAGTTACAGGAAGTTTTAATGGAAGTTTGGGAGCGCACTCACGTTACCGCCATCGTAGTCACCCATGACGTCGACGAAGCGATATTATTAGCAGACAGAGTGGTGATGATGACCAACGGTCCTCACGCCAAAATCGGTAAAATTCTGGACATTGACCTGCCGCGCCCCCGCACCCGCAAAGCCCTGCTAGAACATCCTGATTACTATCTATACCGCGAAAGCTTACTAAGCTTTCTAGCGGAATGCGACCATACACATTAATTTACCCGTTTCAATTCACTCAGGAGGCTCTATGCCGCTGCAAAAATCCAGACTGCCGTTCGCTGTAATACCAGCGACTTTACTATCGATGACCATCGCCAGCCTGTCAGCATCGGCTGACATCACCAAGGAAGTGGAAGATGCGCTGAATTTTTACCATTACGGCAATAACGGCGCGATAAAAATGGATTTGAATTATCGCTGGGAGAATGTCGATGAGGATAATTTCAAAAAACGCCCCGCGCCTAATGGCCGCAAACCAGTTGAAACCGCCAATGCCAATACCGCGCGCTTGCGTCTTGGCTTGTTATCGCCGGTATTATATGACTTCCAGGCTTATGCCGAATATGAAGGCAACTACGCCTTGCAAGAAGACTACAACAGTGGCGTCAATCGTCGTACTCAATATTCCACCATCGTCGATCCTGATCGCAGCGAATTGAACCAATTTTGGTTGAGTTATAAAGGGATCGCCGACACGCTGGTCAAGGTGGGTCGGCAACGCATCAAATTTGATGATGACCGCTTTATAGGCAACGTTGGCTGGCGACAAATGGAGCAAACTTACGACTCGATTTTAATCACCCATAACAATCAAACCTTGTTCGGTTTAACCGCTAACGTCGGTTATCTTGACCATGTGCAAAATATTTTTGGTCAAACCGATACCTTGAACGCGCCGATTCTTAACCTGAATTATAAAATCAACGATTGGGGCAATTTGATCGGCTACGGCTACTGGCTGGATTTTAAAGATGTCGCCAATGCCGCTAAATCGTCGCAAACCTACGGCTTGCGCTTTGATGGCAAATCGCCGCAATTTTTCGATACGGTCAACGCTGTGTATACCGCCGAATGGGGTACCCAATCTGACTACACCAACAACCCCAAAGAATACCAAGTCGACCGCATCAACTTGATGGCAGGTGCCAGTGCTTTCAACCTGACCGTATCGGGTGCAGTAGAACAGCTTAACGGCCTGGGCGCTGGCAAAGCCTTCCAGACGCCTTTGGGCACCAACCATGCGTTTCAGGGCTGGGCTGATCTATTCCTCACCACCCCCAACAATGGTATTCGCGATGTATTCGCCACCGCCAGCTACAAAATGATGAACGATAGCTTGATCATTACCGGCGTTTACCATGACTTTAAAGACGATACCGGCAAACAGCAGTACGGTAAGGAATTCGACTTTTCGGTGCTGAAAAAATTTGGCAAGCATTATTCGTTGCTGGCTAAGTACGCTGACTTTAATTCAGACGACCCAAGCAAGTACGCCGATACCCAAAAAATCTGGCTACAAGCCAACGTGAGCTTTTAAAAGGCATCTCTAAAAATCCCCTCTCCTTTGTGCCCAGCGGGTACGCCGGGAGAGGGCGAGGGTAAATCACTGATTTTAACCCCTCAATCCAACCTTCTCCCGCCAGGAGAAGGCATTTTTGAATTAGTAGCTTACCTTTAGCGCGCAAACAGCATGCGTCTCTAAAGCCACCCATTTTCAGTCATAGCCACGGACTTAGAATCATGAAACCCAAACTGGTAGTGATAGGCAACGGCATGGCCGGCATGCGCACGGTTGACGAGTTGATTCAGGCCGAGCCGGAGCGTTATGAAATAACCGTATTCGGCGCCGAGCCGCACGGCAATTACAATCGCATCATGCTGACGCCGGTATTGTTTGGCGCTAAAAATATCAGCGACATTATGATCCACGATTTTGCATGGTACGCAAAACATGGCATTACCTTGCATTGCGGTGCCGACAAAACGGTAGTTGATGTTGACCGCGAGCAACGCCGGGTAATTGCCAAGGACGGTACGGTTGCTGAGTATGACTATCTGCTGATAGCGACCGGCTCCCTACCCTTGATGCTGGACATTCCTGGCAAGGAGGTAGCCGGGGTGTTGGGGTTTCGCGATATAGCCGACGTGGAGACCATGATCGCCAGCGCCGCCAGCAAAACTCATGCAGTGATTCTGGGCGGCGGCTTGCTGGGTTTGGAAGCAGCCAATGGTTTGTTGCAACGCGGCATGCGCGTTAGTGTAGTTAACCGTGCCGGGCATTTGTTAAACCGGCAGTTGGATAAAAAAGCCGCCGCATTTTTACAACAACAACTAGCCGACAAAGGCATCTGCTTTTACCTGGATGCCACTATCAAACAGATTATTAGCCAGGACGGCCACATCAGCGCGGTACAACTCAGCGATGGTCAACAAGTGCCTGCCGATTTATTGGTTATGTCGACCGGCATTAAACCCAATATCAGTTTGGCCAGCCGCATGAGTTTGGAATGCGGCCACGGTATTGTGGTCGATGACAGCATGCGCACCAGCGATCCGGCGATTTTCTCGGTAGGCGAATGTGTGCAACACCGCGGCGAGTTATTTGGTCTGGTGGCGCCGGTTTACGAACAAGCCAAAGTTTGCGCCCGGCAATTATCCGGCCAAACTGATAGCAGCTATAAAACCCTGTCGGCAGCTACCATGCTTAAGGTAACCGGCATCGATTTGTTCTCGGTTGGCGATTTTGAAGGCGACGCTGATTGCCAGAGTTTGCAACTAATCGATCACGCACTGGGTATCTACAAAAAAATCGTGTTGCGTGGCGATATTGTGGTGGGTGTAATCTTGTACGGCGACACTAGCGACAGCGCCTGGTATCTTAATTTGGTTAAAGATAAAACCCCGGTCAGCGCAATCCGCGACAGATTAATGTTTGGCCAAACTCCCTTGGCCGAAGCCGCCTGAATCAACTAAACCATGAACAACATCAAGACCACTTGCCCTTATTGCGGCGTCGGCTGCGGCATAGAAGCCACGCTAAACAATGTCGCCGAACGCAGTGTGACAATTAAAGGCGACAGCAGCCATCCCGCCAACTTCGGCAAACTGTGCTCCAAAGGCGCCACGCTGGGCGACACAGTATCTTTGGAAAACCGTTTGCTTTACCCGCAAATCAACGGCCAGCGTTGCGATTGGGATAGCGCTTTGGATCATGTCGCTGAGCGTTTTAAAGAGATTATTCAAAAACACGGCCCAGAGGCGGTAGCGTTTTATGTCTCCGGGCAATTACTAACTGAGGATTATTACGTCGCCAACAAGCTGATGAAAGGCTTTATCGGCACCGCCAATATCGACACCAACTCACGCCTGTGCATGTCTTCGGCGGTGGTGGGTTATAAACGCGCGTTTGGCGCGGATACCGTACCGTGTAATTACGCAGATCTGGAGCAAGCCGAACTGATTTTGCTGGTGGGTTCTAATGCCGCCTGGTGCCATCCGATTAGTTTTCAAAGAATCCGCAAGGCCAAAGAAAACAATCCAGCTTTAAAAATTGTCGTTGTCGATCCGCGCCGGACGGCCAGTTGCGATATTGCCGATCTGCATCTGCCCATCAAACCGGGCATGGACGCGGTATTGTTTAACGGCTTACTAAGCTATCTGCAGCAAACAGGCAAACTCGATCAGGCCTACATTGCCCAGCATACCGAGGGTTTTGAATCAGCTTTGGCCGCTGCGGCGCTAAGCGGCCCTATTGAGCAAGTTGCCGAAAACTGCGGCTTGCACCTGGAGGATTTGCGTCAGGTATTTGATTGGTTTAGCCACACCGAAAAAACCGTGACCGTTTACTCGCAAGGCATTAACCAGTCCAGTTCCGGCTCGGACAAATGCAATACCATCATCAACTGTCATTTAGCTACAGGACGGCTTGGCAAGCCCGGCATGGGGCCGTTTTCCTTTACCGGCCAACCGAACGCCATGGGTGGCCGCGAAGTGGGCGGTTTGGCCAATACCCTGGCAGCGCATATGGATCTGGAAAACCCTGAACATGTTGATAGAGTCGAGCGTTTCTGGGGCAGTGACAAAGTCGCCGACAAACAAGGCTTAAAAGCGGTCGCCATGTTCGATGCCATCGCCGCCGGCCAGATCAAAGCCGTATGGATTATGGCGACCAATCCGGTGGTTTCCATGCCGGATGCCGATAAAGTCAAACGCGCTTTGCAAGCTTGCGAACTGGTCGTAGTCTCGGATTGTATCGCCGCTACCGATACTGCAGACTTGGCGCATGTGTTATTGCCTGCCACCGGCTGGAGCGAAAAAGACGGCACTGTCACCAATCTGGAGCGGCGGATTTCCCGGCAGCGGCCTTTGTTTGCCGCCTCCGGCGAGGCTAAACACGACTGGTGGATTATTAGTCAGGTGGCGCAGCGCATGGGCTTTGCCGAGGCGTTTAATTATCAATCCAGCGCGGAGATTTTTCGAGAACATGCTGCGTTATCAGCGTTTGAAAACGATGAGCAGCATCAAGCTCGCGATTTCAACCTGTCCGCCTTTGCCAAAATTAATCAGCAAGAGTTTGACGCCTTGCAACCCATCCAATGGCCGGTAACGCTTGCAGAACCGCGCGGCACCGCCAGAATGTTTACCGATGGACATTTTTTTACGCCCAACGCTAAAGCCCGCTTTATCCCCATCAGCCCCAAGCCGCCGGTGAATAGTCCGTGTGCTGACTATGGCTTTACCTTAAATACCGGCCGTTTGCGCGATCAATGGCACACCATGACCCGCACCGGTTTGGTCGCCAAACTGAATGCGCATCGCCCAGAACCGTTTGTGGAAATTCATCCAGACGACGCCAAAAAGCACGGTTTGACCGCCCGCAGTCTAGCGAAAATCAGCAGTCGCTGGGGCAGCATGCTGGCGCGAATCGAGCTTAATCCCGGCCAACAAATCGGCAGCCTGTTTGTACCGATGCACTGGACCGATCAAATCAGCAGTCACGGGCGGATGGGGGCTTTGGTTAATCCGGTGGTAGACCCACATTCCGGGCAACCGGAAAGCAAGCAAACCCCAGTTAATATCAAGGCCTGGCCGGCACAATGGTATGCCACGATTTTATCGCGGCAGCCCTTGCAAATTGAGGACTGCGAATATCAAGTTAAAGTGCGCGGCGAAGGATTTTTCAGGTATGAATTAGCCGCCAGCCAAGCCGGCAAAGACTGGCGCACTTGGAGCCGCAGTCTATTAGCCCATTCCGCACATGCCGACGACGATAGCTACTGGCTGGAATACAGCGATTGCCAGGGCGGTTATTTCCGCACCGCTTACATTCTTGAGGATCAATTACAAGCCTGTCTGTTCGTCGGCCCGGATAGCGATTTACCTGAGCCCGGTTGGCTGAGCAGTTTGTTCGCAAAAACCGAGTTGAATCGCAGCGAGCGTCTGAGTTTACTCAGCGGCCAGCCACCAAAAGGTGAAGCCGATATTGGCCGAATCGTCTGTTCGTGTTTCAATGTCGGCGAAAAAGTGATTATGCACGCGGTAAAGACTCATCAACTGCAAAACGTCGCGCAAATCAGCGCCTGTTTAAGCGCCGGTAGCGGTTGCGGTTCCTGTTTAGCGGAATTGAAGGAGTTTTTACCCAAACCCATTTAACCCGATCATTCAAGGAACGATGCAAACCAAAACCCAGTTATTTCCGTATTTTCAACCCATCGTGGCAGTCGCCAGCGGCCAGATCGTCGGCTACGAAGCCCTGGCCCGCCAATACGACGGCAAAGGCAAAGTGGTGTCTGCAGGGGCTTTATTTTCATCTACCGAACTGGACGCCAAGCAGCGTACCGAACTGGATAGACAGGTGCGCTGGCAAGCCTTGGAAAAATTCTCGCAGCTCGCCGATACTCAAAGCTATTTGGTGTTGAATATCTCGGCAGCCTGGATCGATAATCTGCGGCAATTAAACGCCCTGCCCACCTTGCGGATGCTGGATGATTTGAATATCGACCGTCATCGCATCATCGTCGAAATTTCCGACGCGCATGTCGATCTGCATAAACTCAAACAAATTGTGCGGCTGTATCGTAAACATGGCCTAAGCGTCGCCATAGACGACTTCGGCGCAGGCTCGTCGCAACTGGAGCGAGTGATTGCGATTCAGCCTGATATTATCAAAATCGATATGAGCTTATTCAAACTGGCCGCCAAAGGCGGGATTGCCGGCGACATCATGCATTTGATGTCGCGTTTGGGTAAACGCACCGGTTGCCGGATTATTTGCGAAGGCGTGGAAACCGACGAAGCATTTTTGTTTGGTTTAAATTGCGGCGCGCAATTTATGCAGGGCTTTTTGTTTGCCAAAGCCGAAGCCGAGTTTAAACCAACTGGGCTATATGAACAGCATATCGCCTCCTTGCGCAGCAAGTTTTTGAAACAGACTTTGGTTAAGGTGCAAAAGAAAATCAGCGGCATCAATACCACCAAAGCCCTGATCTACAAACTGGCGGAAAAACTGCAGGATGATTTTAATCTTAACGAATTGGTCAGCTGGAATTTCACCCAAAGCGGCGTGATCCGCTTTTATCTATGCAATAACCAGGGCGACCAGATTTCGCCGGACTTTAACTTTAACGAAAACCAGTGGTACACCGATCCCCGCAAGATTAGTTTTAACTGGTCCTGGCGGCCGTATTTCTTTCAGTTGCTAGCACTGGAAAACTGCGGCGATCATAACCGAATAGTCACCTCCGAGCGCTATCGGGATTTTGAAACCAGTCTGCTTTGCAAAACCCTGTCCTTGCGACTGGATAGCGAGCGGATATTGCTGGTGGATACTGTCGCTAACGATTGATGGGCTTACAGCAAGCTGTTCTAACCCAACGCCAGGACTTTAGCGCATCGCTGCGTTGCGTTCTGTCGCACTTAACCGCTCCCGCTTAAAAGATACGATGCGTATTTTTATTCTTTAACGTCGCCGCATTTGCCGTTCACAGCGGCAGCAATCCAATCTTAATCGTTAAATAATGTTTTTTTAATGTTGAATTCATCTTCATTGCGTAGCCTGCAAACTGAATAACCTTATCAAAATAAATGATAAGTCAGTTCCGCTAAGCGAAACGGGGTTGGATGTATACCGTTTGCTTTAGTTTGATACGGGCAATTAACCATTAGGAAGCTCTAAAAGTCCCCTCAGGGAGTCACGGAGAAGGAGATTTTTAAACTTTTAGAGCTTCCTGATTAATTTCCCTTCCAGTCACATAATATCCATGGAATATATTATGAATGCACACACATTGGGGCAACGCCAACACACCGCTAGCATGGCGGATTCGCAGATCAAGACACCATCGCCAACACAACGCAACCGGCGATTTTCAAATCATCCATTGTTAGCCCGGATATTCCTGGTTATTTTGGGCATATGTGCTTTTAATAGCGCCTATGCTCTGGAGCTTAGCCCCACGTCGGTGGAAATCCAGATAGGTGCAATAGCAAATATCAAAGTATCAAATTACTCTGGAACGGTAAGCGCAAAGTCGAGTAACACCACCGTCGCCAGCGTCAGTTATGCCAGCGGCGTTGCCAGCATAAAAGGTATTAAGGCTGGAACCGCCACAGTAACGGTCAAAGACAGAAGAAAATCTAAACTGGTGGAAGTTA
Source organism: uncultured Pseudomonadota bacterium (assembly GCA_903858105.1). GTDB lineage: Bacteria > Pseudomonadota > Gammaproteobacteria > Methylococcales > Methylomonadaceae > Methylomonas. The sequence goes on from CAIOHN010000117.1 coordinate 12,879, forward strand.
AAGTCCTTAGCACGCCAACAAGCGTACTGACTATTTCGCCTTCGGTGGTGGCGGTTAATGTGGGCAGTAGTGTCAGCATCGCCGTAAGCAATGCATCTGGAACGGTGAGCGTTCAATCCGCTAGTACCTCGATCGCGACTGTCAGCTATACCAACAATATTGCTACTGTGACAGGCGTCAAAGCTGGTTCAACCACGGTAACTATAAGGGACAGCAAGACCTCCAAATCGGTACCAGTAACGGTATTAAACACCACAGCCGTCGGCAGCTATTCCTTGCTGGCCTGGAACGACCTGGGTATGCACTGCATGGACGGCCTGGATTTTTCTGTTTTCGCCATTTTGCCGCCGTACAATACCTTGCACGCACAATTGAAAGACAAGAATGGCAAATTGGTCACCAACAATGTGCTGTTGACATACGAGGCCGTGGCTGACAGCACCGGCTCAATCAACACCAGCAGCGCCACTAAAACCAATTTTTGGGATTGGGTGGGCGAGCTGGTCGGGTTGAATCCGGCACCGAATGTCGGTTTAAATCTGGATGGACTGGCTAGCGGTTCGCCGATGCCCGGCAATAAAACCCCCTCTTTAACGCCTGCCGCCATGACCTATAACGCGGCCTACGGTTGGTTTGAAGCAGAAGGTATTCCCGTTACGCCGTTTGACGACAAAGGCAATAAAAATTTCTATCCAACCGTTAAAGTGGTCGCTAAAGACGCGCTCAGCGGCAAAGTGTTAGCCAGTGCCACCACAGTGTTGCCGGTTAGCGATGAAATGACTTGCAACGGTTGCCATGCCTCGACCGACGCTAATACCAATGCAGCGCAAATAGCCGCCAAACCTAACGCCGGCTGGGTATTTGATAACAATCCAGACAAGGATTGGAAACGAAATATTCTGCGTTTACACGATGAAAAACAAAGCGCCAGCAAACTCTACACCGACGCGTTGGCTACTTTAAGCAGCAAAGGCTATAAACCCAGCGGTTTACTGGCAACCGCCGATGCCGGTCAACCGGTGTTATGTGTGGCTTGTCATGCCAGCAACGCCTACTTTGACAAGGAAAACAAGAAAACCGTGATGGGCGGCATGCCAGGCATCCCAGCCTTTACCCAAGCCTTGCATATCAAACATGCTGACGTAAAAGATCCGACCACCCAATTGCCGCTTGACAGCATTAGCAACCGTAGCGCTTGTTACGACTGCCATCCGGGTTCTGTTACTCAGTGTTTGCGGGGTGCCATGGGCAAAGCCGTGGATACCAAGGGCGACTCCTTAATGAGTTGCCAAAGTTGCCACGGCAATATGAAAGCGGTTGGCAGTGCTACTCGCCAAGGCTGGTTCAACGAGCCGGCCTGTGAGTCTTGCCACAACAGCGCAGCGCCAGGCAAACGCGCAGTAACGGGAGTCGATGCCAACGGCAAAGCGTTGGTGCCAACCGATCACACGTTTGCCACCAACGCCGACACACCCGTACCTGGACTGAACTTATACCGTTTCAGTAAAGGCCATGGCGGTTTGCAATGCGAAGCCTGCCACGGTTCGACGCATGCTGAATATCCATCTGCCCACGCCGATGAGAATGTGCAAAGTATTGGTTTGCAGGGCCACGCCGGCACGGTAGCCGAGTGTACCGCTTGTCATACAACCATCCCTACCACAGTCAACGGCGGCCCACATGGCATGCACACGACGGGCAACGCTTGGGTCAACCAGCATGAAGATGCCAACAAAAATGGCACGGCTAGCACACCAAGCTGTAGTTACTGTCACGGCACGACCAGTGCCGGGACGCCATTAAGTGCGGTCAAGGTGGCTAAAACCATTAATGCCGGCGAATTTGGCACCAAGAATTGGCCAGCCGGTTATCAAGTCAGCTGTTTCAGTTGTCACAATGGGCCTAATCCTTAAAAAACCAGGCTAACAGTCGCCCCGCAAGGGGCGATTTTTTTTGCGACGAAACTTTGCAGCCTTTTGAGATATGTTCTCCCTGATGGCGATTTAGTAAAAAGCAGGGCTGAGTGTAATCAATCTCAACATAATAAAGCAGATGAGCTTTGCTAGGCTTTACCCAGCCTTGTATGATGAATTTTAACAACCGATAGCCCAGAAAAACCGATTAAGCTGTCCCCGTTCATTGGGAGGCCGTCCCAGCCTGAGGATTGATCATTGATCAGAGCCTGTTCCGTAGATTGGCCCCCGCCCTATTCACCCATACCATGGAGTATCCGAGGCTTAGAGCTTGCATACACAAGGAAGGTAGGTGCATGCGCAGGGTCGGGAACCGGTGAATAGTGTACTTAACCGTAATGGAGCAACCGTACCGCCTATGAAAAAAATCACGACTGCTGCATCCTGTGATTTTTTGATCAGGAGAGGGTATGTCCATAACCTTGAAATGGCGTCAGCATATTGAAGCGTGGA
>CAIOHN010000118.1 GCA_903858105.1 uncultured Pseudomonadota bacterium
CGACAAGGGCTGCGATGCGGCCGATCAGCCAGTAGCAGAAGCAAATCCGGCAGAATTAACGTTAGACTCCCCCGCAAAATCGCTCTACGCGCAATGCCATAGCCTGTTTGCCGAGGTGTTGAATGAGGTGCGGATGGGCCAAGCGCTTAATATGGTCAAAATCGATAAAATAGTCACAGACCTGCTCGCCGGTGTGACTGGCGACAGACAGGCGATGATCGATGTGATCAAGCCCCAGCAAACGGGCGATGCCTTGGCGCATAAATCCGTTAATACCTGTATTTTGGCCCTGGCCTTTGGTGAGTATTTAGGGGCGTCGGCGCCGCAATTGCCGGTTTTAGGGTTGGGCGCGCTGTTACACGATATAGGTCTGCTAAAGGTTCCTGATACCATATTATTAAAAACCGAGGCTTTGACCGGTGATGAACGCGGCATTTTGGAGCAGCATCCCCAATATGGTTTGGAGTTGCTGAATCAAGGGCCAGCAATGCCTGTCGAGGTGCTGGATATTGTCGCCGCACACCATGAACATCTGGATGGTAGCGGCTATCCGCATCAGTTGTCAGGCGTAGCGATCAGTGAGTTTGTCAGAATCGTCAGTTTGACGTCGGTTTACGAAGCTTTGACCGGCTTACGGGTATTTCGCGAAACGCTAAGTCCTGCCGCAGCTTTGGCTTGCTTGCATTGTTCTGGCGACGCCAAGTGCGATAAGCACTTGCTGGCCAGTTTTATGCTGATGCTGGGCGTGTATCCACTGGGTTGCCTGGTGGAATTACAAACCGGCGAACTGGCTGTGGTGGTGCAAAGCAACGAGCACAATCCCTTGTTTCCGCTGCTTAAGTTAATGACCAATCCAGTAAAGCAACTGCTGTTTGCAGAATGCTTGATCGATCTGGCCGACGCCAAAAATCAGCAGGTAAAAATCGCCAGGATTTTAGCGACAGATGAGCCGATTGTTGACCTGCTAAATATGCTAATGCAACAGGAACAGGCAACTGAGTAAGTCGCTGGCTTAGACGGCAGGCGGTCTTGCTCCAAGCAGTTGATTTGCCAGCATGGTCACGGCGTTTACCTCAATTTCGGCAATGGAAAAATCGTTTTTATCCAGTTTGAAAGGATTAACCAGCGATGGCGACTTCAGCACTTTATTGATCGGCGTTTGATAAACCCGGCTGACCGGCGTGGGGCCAAACAAGGTAATCGAGGGGCGATTCAAGCCCCAAGCCATATGGGTGGGGCCGGTATCGTTGCCAATCAGCAAATCGGCTCTGGCGATGGCGGCTTTTAAATCGTTAAGGCTCATTTGCGGCAATACCCGCGCCAAACTGCGTTCGGCCAGCCACTGTGCCATCCAGTGTTCTTTTTCATTACCCCAGCAGATTAAAAAATTGGCCTCCAGACCAAAAATCACTTGCAGATATTTTTCCAGCGGATAATTGCGACTAGGCCAAGTGGAGCCAATTACCAGGATGATGTTGGCTTGGTCGCTGGCAAAATAAGCGTCAAGTGGAGCCTGGGGCGGCTGGAAAAACAAAAACGGCTGCTTGCTTAGAATTTGCTCGGTCGAGACTTGAATGCCCAGCGGCTGAGTCAATACCGCTACGTTGCGATCGATGGTGTTGGCGTCGTAAGGGTAGGCAATGTGTTTGCTGTAAAACAGCGCGGCCCATTTTTCCCGAATCGAATCCTGATCAAAACCGGCGCAATGTGGCGAAAGCAAACGCGCCACCAGTGCCGATTTGATCAAACCCTGTGCATCGATCACCAAGTCGTAGTCTTGCTCGGCATAACGGCGCACTTTGGCGATTTCGGCAAAGATTTGCCATTTGTCGGTTTTTAAGGCTTTTAGATTAACGCCAAGCACCTGCCCAATGTGTGGATTATCAGCCAGCACACCGGCAAAACGCTGTTCAACAATCCAGTCGATTTGCGCGAGCGGTAACGCTGCTTTGATAAACTGCAAAGCCGCCATCGCATGCACGATGTCGCCGAGCGCGGACAGTTTGACGACGGCAATTTTCATTTAATCAGGGTTCCAACGCTGGCAAGACCCGCTCTGGCCTTATGTCCACCAGACAGCGCGTGTGTCCCAGCGGACAATCGCGTTTAAAGCAGGGCGAGCACTCCAGATTTAAAGTAATCACCTCGGCCTTATCATGCAGCGGTGGGGTAAAGCCCGGATCTGACGAACCGTAGACGGCGATGAGTTTTTTATCCAGCGCAGCGGCGACATGCATCAAACCAGAATCATTGCTGACTACTGCATCGGTCAAAGACAGCAAATCCACTGCTTCTGCTAAAGACGTGCTGCCGGCAAAATTGCGGCAAACCTCACCGGCTAAAGTATTGATTTGTTCTGCAACCGCTTTGTCTTTATCAGAACCGAACAGCCAGATTTGCCAGCCTTGCGCATGTTTTTGTCGCGCCACTGCCGCGTAATGTTCGACCGGCCAGCGTTTGGCCGGGCCATACTCAGCGCCAGGGCAGAGCGCGAGAACTTTTTGTTTGCCACTTGACGCTCCCCCTCCATCAGGGAGAGGGGATGTAACTAAATCTGCTTCACTAATCCCGAATTTACGGCAGACAGCCAGTTGTTTCGCAGCGTCAATGCTCAGCCTGGGGAATTGATAAGTTGGTGGCTCAGCAGCGCTGGGCAAACCCAATGCCACGAAACGCTGTACGGTCATGCTTAACAGGGTTTTATTCAGTCGCCTGGCGTCATTTAGCAGGCCCCAGCGTAATTCGCCCAGATAACCGGTACGTTTGCCAATGTTGGCAAAAAATGGAATCAGCGCCGACTTCCAGGAGTTGGGTAAGACTATCGCTTGATCATAGGCATTTTGTCGCAATTGCCGACCAATCCTGATACGACCGGATAGATCGAATTGTCCATGCCCCAAGGGCATCGCAATACCTTGATTGACTTGCGGCATGCGCGCCAACAAAGGTAAAGACCAAACTGGCGCCAACACGTCGATAACGCAGTCAACATGTTGTTGTTTGAGGGCGATGAACAGGCTTTGTGCCATCACCATATCGCCGACCCAGGACGGGCCGACGACCAGGATTTTATAAGGCAGTTGCGTCACTTAAGAAACGAGTGTCAACCATTCCTTATGGTCGGCGCGACGACCTTGGACGTAATCAAAATACAAGGCTTGCAGTTTTTCGGTGATCGGTCCGCGGGTACCGGAACCAATGTCTCGATTGTCGTATTGGCGGATGGGCGTTACTTCAGCAGCCGAGCCGGTAAAGAAGGCTTCGTCAGCCACATAGACTTCGTCGCGAGTAATGCGTTTTTCGATCACTTCCAAACCTTGCTCGCGGGCGATGGTTAATAAGGTATCGCGGGTGATGCCTTCCAGGGCCGAAGTGGTTTCGGGGGTGTACAACTTGCCGTTGCGAACGATGAACAGATTTTCGCCGCTACCTTCCGCGCAGAAACCTTCATGGTCCAGCAACAAGGCTTCGTCGTAACCGGTCGACAACGCTTCCTGCAAAGCCAGGATCGAATTGATGTAGTTACCGTTGGCCTTGGCTTTGCACATGGTGCTGTTGACATGGTTGCGGGTGTAAGACGAGGTACGGATACGGATGCCTTTTTCCATGTTTTCTGCGCCCAAATACGCGCCCCAGGTCCAGGCGGCTACCATGACGTGTACTTTCAGATTATCAGCGCGCAAGCCCATGCCTTCTGAGCCGTAGAAGCACATGCTGCGGATATAGGCGCTGTCCAGATTGTTTTTGGCAACGGCATCGCGATGTGCCTGATTCAGCTCGTCTTTGGAAAATGGCATTTTCATGTTCATGATATGCGCTGAACGAAACAGACGATCGGTATGTTCCGCCAACTTGAAAATCGCGGTACCGTTATCGGTTTTATAGGCGCGCAAACCTTCAAAGACGCCACAGCCGTAGTGCAGGGTATGCGTCAGGACATGGACTTTAGCATCCCGCCATTCAACCCATTTGCCATCTAGCCATATCAAACCGTCTCTATCATCCATCGTCTTCATTATCTGAACCTGTTTTGTTTTAAGATTGTCGCTGCGCCGTTGCGGCTTAAATGTCGCGGAAATTGTACTATAAAGCGGGCTGCGGCAATACCGGTTCTAGTAGCCTGCGATTGAATGGCGTAGTGACGAGATTGATTGGCCAGGGAAGTATTAGCGGCAAATGCGCTTATGTCGAAAAGCAGATGCGGTTACTCGGTGCCAAGCCTGTGATCGGCGGCTTTGTTCCCTTAGATCGAAAATAGTTGGATTTCGGTCAGAGGCGCAGTTGAGCGAGGCCTTTTATTGCTGTGAGTGACTTGTCTGGACAAGCTAAAGCTTGGGGTTGCACTGACCATTCGAGCAGCCGGTTGGAACAACAGGCTGGCGTTGGTGCGGAACTCCGTAAGAGGAAGGCGTGGAGGCCGCGCCTTCCTCTCAAAGACCATCACTTACCAGGAAAAACTACCGGTAACTTGACCACTTCCGTCATAAATGTAGCCAGTCTTGGCCACTTTAGTTACAGAGAAAGCGCAAGTGCCCGCTGCGTTGCGTGGCAATATTGAGCTGCTAATATCAACCGTGCCATTAG
>CAIOHN010000119.1 GCA_903858105.1 uncultured Pseudomonadota bacterium
ACACACTGATGAAAATCGTCATGCCTATCAGCTTGGTTTTGTAGGTTTGCAGGTACTCGGTATGGCTAGCCAGCAATAGGCTGCTGGCGATGATATGCGGGGTGCCGAACAGCACTTGAAACAACAAAAAGTGACTGGGTCTGCTGGGCAGCAGGTTCCGCAAAGCGTAATTAAAGGCAAACTGATCCAGCCACAGCACCAGCACACACGCTGGCACAATCAAGTACAAACTCAGCAAAAAGCGGAACGATACCGGTAATTTGGGGATAATTTTTTGTTCTGGAATTGAAATAATTTGCGCTACCACGATGCCACCTTTTTATTATTATCGGCTGCGGCTATTATCACTATTTTGACTGCTAACTCAATATCCGCATGATTTTTAAAGAGTAATCTTCGGGTATACCGTGCGTAAAACGCACCCTACCTAAGAATTCCAGCAGTGTCAGCCCGCTTCCCCTGCAAGCCGCCGGTATGTAGCGCGACGATCCGCTGGCCTTTAGGAAAATAGCCTTGCTGGATTAGATCAAAAAGCGCAAACATGAGTTTGCCGGTGTAGATGGGCTCCAACTCGATGCCATGACACATCTGAAAATCCTGCATAAAAGCCAGCAAGGCTGGCGTACTCTTGGCGAAGCCACCAAAGTGATAATCCAATAAAATTCGCCAATCGGCATCGGCTTGCAACTGCTGCTTAGTCAACAACTGGCTCACGTCATCAATTAAGAAATCGCCGCCCTTTAACGCCGCCACGCCCAAAACTTGACGTTGAAGTGGCACGGCATTAATTAAGCCAGCCAATGTAGTACCCGTACCGCAAGCTACGGCCAAGGTATCAAAATCCAAAGATATTTCATCGAGCAGTTCGGCAACTCCCTGTAGCGCCAAGTCGGTTGCGCCGCCTTCTGGCAGCCAATAATGACCGGCCTGCAATTCTGGCAAACTATCTTGACCTTTGTACCTCCGCAATAGCCGATAATCCTCGCGCGATACAAATTTAAGTTGCATACCCCAGGTAACTAGATCAACTAGCGTGGGATTTAACTGCGCAGTTTGTTCGCCGCGAATATAGCCTATGGTTTTAAGCCCCAAGGCCTTACCGACAAAAGCCAAAGCATGCAAGTGATTGGAGTACGCTCCACCCATGCTGACGATGGTATCTGCGCCGCTGTAAAGCACATGGTTAAGGATGTATTTAAGTTTGCGCCATTTGTTGCCGGAGATGATCGGATGCAGTAAGTCGTCGCGCTTGATCCATAATTCGACTTGTTGCGCGGCTAACTCGGCGCTATCGATCCGGGTCAATGGCGACTCAGTCAATTGCTGCTGCAATACGAGTAGCTGTGGGTGTAAGGCCGTCACTTTGCCTGCTTGATGGCCCAGGCCACATCGGCAGCCTGACGGTTGGCTTTGACGTCATGTACCCTAAACATTTGCACGCCTGCCATCACACCCAAGGCGGTGGTAACAGCCGTGGCGGTGACCAACTCGTCTGCCTGACTGACATTACAAATGCTGCCCATGAAGCGTTTACGACTGGTGCCCAGTAACACCGGATAAGCCAAATCCACCAAACTTTGCAAATGAGCCAATAATGCAAGATTGTCTTGGGTGCGCTTGCCAAAACCGATGCCGGGATCGATAGCGATATTTTTTGGCAATATGCCAGCGGCCAACGCGGCGTCGATACGATGTTGCAAAGCGCTAATCACCTCTGGGACAACCTCGGCGTAATACGGCTGATCCTGCATGGTTTTAGGGGTGCCCTGCATGTGCATCAGGATGATAGGCGCTTGCCGGGCGGCGGCCAAACTCAACATATCGATATCGCCCAAGCCTGCCGAGACATCGTTAATAATGTCGGCACCGGCATCTAATGCGGCGGCGGCGACTTGGCTTAAGGTAGTATCAATGCTGATTTTAACGCCGGAGTGCATCACCCGAATCTCGCGGATAGCCGGTACTACTCTTTTAATTTGCTCTTCTGCGCTAACTGGATCGGAACCTGGACGGGTTGATTCGCCACCGACATCGATAATATCGGCACCTTCGGCAATCATGGTTTCCGCTTGTCTGACTGCTGCCGCTACGCCGGTAAATTTGCCACCATCGGAAAAACTGTCTGGGGTTAGATTGAGTATCCCCATTATTTGGGGTCTAGCGGTGGGCGTGAACATGCAGAAAAACTCCTCGGTTAACAAGCGGTGTAGTGTACCGTTGTCGAGTCGTTTTTTTAAGTTTGATGGGTAAAACCTGTGCTTAAGCCATCCTGCCTGACGGCAGGATGGTGGTTTCTGTAATTAAACTCTCAGCAGAGCTTTAGCCAGTTTTTCTGATAATTGCTCTTCGATAAATTGTGGTTCGTTGGGTGGATACAATTCATCTTCGTCAATTTCAAACCCGCTTTCCTTAGCTAAAAGCAGCATTTCTTTAATTTTGACGCAGGCTTTAAGTTTTTCTTTAAGCCCTTCATCGGCTTTGGCTTTTTCAGAAAATTCTTTGATGACCTTAATTGACATTGATAACTCCGTGGTAACTCTGAAGGATGGATAAAACCAAAGTCTTCTATGCAAAAAAACTGCCACTATTTAACAGCAGTTATTTCACTTATAGTTCATGGAGTTATAAAAAGCCAATTCGCCAAACCCAAATTAATCACCCACAAATCATGCGGATTATGTAGCAAACCCGACAAACTTTTGCCGAGTTGCAGCGGTTTGCTACACGCGCGCTTTGCGTTTACTTAATTTTGCGGCGCAACAGTTCGGTAACCGGAATGGTAATACAGCAAAGGATCGCCATCGCGACAAATCACGTGTTCCACTTCGCCGATAATCACCCAGTGACTACCGGCAATCACTTGTTGCACGACCCGACATTCCAAAACCGCCAAAGCTTCGCTCAAGATCGGCGCACCGTTATGGCCGCGCTGCCAGGCCACACTGGCGAAACGCTGTTCTTGCGTGGTGCCACCGGCAAATTGATTGGAAACCTCTTCTTGATTACTGTTGAGGATATTCACCGCAAAACGGCGACTTTCCAGCAAGGCGGCGCCGGTATCGGTGGATTGATTCAAACACACCAGAATTTGTGGCGGCACCAGCGACACACTGCTGAACGCTGTTGCGGTCATACCTTTGGGCTGATTTTCCAAGCTCTCGGTGGTTACCACCGTCACACCACTAGCCCATAATTTAAGGGCATTTTTAAATTGGTTGGCTTCAACGCTCATAATGTTCTCTTGGGTTGGCTTCAGTGCTTGGGCCGCATATGCGGGAACAGCAATACGTCGCGAATACTCGGCGAATTGGTAAACAGCATCACCAAGCGATCAATACCAATGCCCTCGCCCGCTGTTGGCGGCATGCCGTGTTCCAGGGCGGTGATGTAATCGGCATCGAAATGCATGGCTTCGTTATCGCCTGCTTCTTTTTCCTCGACCTGCTTTTGAAAACGTTCAGCCTGGTCTTCGGCGTCGTTTAACTCGGTAAAGCCATTGGCAATTTCCCGGCCACCGACGAAAAATTCGAAGCGGTCAGTGACATGCGGATCGTTGTCGTTGCGGCGCGCCAGCGGCGATACTTCGACTGGATAGGCGGTAATAAACGTCGGATTCATCAAACGATGTTCAACGGTTTTTTCAAAAATCTCGATCTGCACCTTACCCAGACCATAACCGTCTTTAACCGGAATTTTCAGGTTCTCGGCTACTTTGACAGCCGCTTCGCGGGTTTGCAAATCAGCCAGCGTCAGTTCCGGATTAAAATGTAAAATCGACTCCAACACTGTCATCCGATCAAACGGTTTGCCAAAATCGTATTGATCGCCCTGATATTCGATCACAGAGTGACCGACCACATCTTCGGCAATACCTTTCAACATCGCTTCGGTCAAGTCCATCAAATCGCCGTATTCGGCATAGGCTTGATAGAACTCCAGCATGGTAAATTCCGGATTGTGCCGAGTCGATAAGCCTTCGTTACGGAAGTTACGATTGATCTCGAACACCCGCTCAAAGCCGCCAACGACCAGACGTTTTAAATACAACTCCGGGGCAATCCGCAGATACAACTCCATGTCCAGCGCATTGTGAAACGTAGTAAAAGGACGCGCGGTGGCACCACCAGGGATGACTTGCATCATCGGTGTTTCCACTTCCAGAAACTCACGTTCGATCAAAAATTCGCGAATGTAATTGACGATTTTCGAGCGCATCAAAAAGGTTTTGCGCGCGTCGTCGCTCATGATCAAATCCAGATAACGCTGGCGATATTTGATTTCCTGATCGGCGATGCCATGAAATTTTTCCGGCAGCGGTCGCAAGGCTTTGGTCAACAGCCGAATCTCGTCCAGCCTGACGCTCAGTTCACCTACTTTGGTTTTGAATAACGTACCTTCGGCACCGAGGATGTCACCGATATCCCATTTTTTAAACTGGTCGTTATAAACGCCTTCCGGCAAATTATCCCGCGCTACGTAAACCTGAATCTGCCCCGACATATCCTGTAAATGGCAAAAACTGGCCTTGCCCATAATGCGGCGGGTCATCATCCGTCCGGCAATTTTTACTCTGATCGGCTCAGCCAATAATTCTTCTTCGGATTTTTCGCCGTATTCAGCCAGCAACTCACCAGCCACTACATTGCGACGAAAATCGGTCGGAAATGCGATACCTTCTTCGCGCAAAGCGCTAAGTTTTTCGCGGCGTTGTTTAATCTGTTCTTGTTCGTCGTGTTCGAGTTCTGACATATGGATTATTTAAATCAAAAAAAATCGGTTTTATGAAAGCGGTTTGGTCGAAAATTAACTTATACAACCAAAGGCAATATCCGCACACGCTCTCTTAATTCATCGGCGACGATTAACGCCCCCTCTGCTAATTGGTTTTCAAAGCGTCGCAGCAGCGCGATCGCCCTTGGCCCGAGCACTGTCGGCGTTAAATCGTGAGTGCGTATCTGAAAAACACTGGGCGCCTCGGCACCGGTAATCGCCAATAAGGCGCCAAAATCAAGATCATGGGTAAAGACGATAGCTTTTTGCTCGCGAGCCCAATTAAATATTTCAATATCCACCGCATTGGCTGCGCCTAATTCACTCCAATGAAACGCTTGAAAACCTTCGGGTTGCAGGACAGGAACCCAGGTCGGCGACAGATTCATATCCAAAAGGATTTTCATGCTGCGACTAGCGGCAACTCAATTTCTTCAGCGCGCCAGGCGGCAAAACGTAAGGCTTCGGTAATATCTTCAGGTTCCAAATAAGGGTATAAGGCAAGAATATCTTGATTGGCATAGCCGCTGGCAACCAAGCCTACTATGGTTCCCACGGTTACGCGGATACCGCGAACACAGGGTTTTCCACCCATCACCGCTGGATTGAATGAAATCCGATCAAAGTTTTTCATGCTGAATTACCTCGCTGAAAACTAAACACTTTAAGGGCAATGCCATGAAGTTAAGCTCCCTCTCTAGCTTAAGAGGGTTGAGGATGAGGAGAAAGAATACCTGTATTGCTTATTTATCTCCCTCACCCTAGCCCTCTCCCGCATGGAGAGGGAATTTTTAGAGCTTTATCAAAAACTACAACCCACTCTTCAAACTAGCCTCAATAAACTGATCCAGCGCGCCATCCAATACCGCCTGGGTATTACCCGTCTCGACGTTGGTGCGCAAATCCTTGATGCGGGATTGATCCAGAACATAAGAGCGAATCTGGCTGCCCCAGCCAATATCGGATTTGGAATCTTCAATCGCCTGCAAGCCTTCGTTGCGTTTCAGCATTTCCATCTCGTAAAGCTTGGCTTTTAATTGCTTCATCGCCGTGTCTTTATTCTTGTGCTGCGAACGATCACTTTGACATTGCGTGACAATACCGCTGGGATTGTGCGTAATCCGCACCGCCGATTCGGTTCTGTTAACGTGCTGTCCACCAGCGCCGCTGGCGCGATAGACGTCGATCCGCAAATCAGCCGGGTTAATATCGACTTCGATATCATCGTCAATCTCCGGCGACACAAACACCGAGGCAAACGAGGTGTGGCGGCGATTGCCGGAATCGAATGGTGATTTTCTCACCAAGCGATGTACGCCGGTTTCGGTACGCAGCCAACCAAACGCATACGGCCCTTCAAATTTAATAGTGGCACTTTTGATGCCAGCCACGTCGCCAGGCGACTCCTCGATCAGTTCGGTTTTAAAGCCTTTGGCCTCGCCCCAGCGTAAGTACATGCGCTCGATAATCGACGCCCAATCTTGGGCTTCGGTGCCACCGGAACCGGATTGAATATCCAAAAAAGCGTTGTTGGCGTCCATTTCGCCAGCAAACATTCTTTGAAACTCCAGGCCTTCGACTTGTTTTTCGTACTGATCCACGTCAGCGGCGACCGTATCGACTGTATCAGAGTCGTCTTCTTCGACCGCCATCAATAACAGTTCTTCGGCGTCAGACAAGCCTTGATCCAGATCGATGATGGTATTGACAATGCCTTCCAGCATCGCTCGCTCCTTACCCATTGCCTGCGCCAATTCCGGCTTGTTCCAGATGGACGGATCTTCCAACTCGCGCAGCACTTCCACCAAACGTTCGCTTTTTACATCAAAATCCAGATAGCTCTTCAGACCATTACTGCGCTCGCGCAAATCGGCTATCTTGTATTTAATCGGATTAATTTCTTGCATGAACCTCAAAACCCAAACAAAACGCCGGGCTTAACCCGGCGACTTCAAAAACTTGTGATTATAAACGATTACGCCATCGGGTTGGGCTGGCGGTTTTTCAGCGACCAAACGACACAACCAATGCCCACCGCTACAAACGGGACGCTGAGTAACTGGCCGGTGGTGAACATGACGCCGGTATCGTACATGGCTTGCTCGGTTTTAAAATATTCCAGCACAAAGCGCACAGCGAACAGCATGCTAATAAAGCAGCCAAACACGAAACCGGGTTTGTCGCCGTGCTTTTTATACAGCCCCAGCGAAATTAGGTAAATTGCCAGATAACAGGCCGCTTCGTATAGCTGTACCGGATGGCGCGGCACGCTATCGATACGGGAGAATACCACCGCCCAAGGCTGATCGCTGGGAATACCTAAAATCTCGGAATTAAAGAAATTGCCAATCCGAATCAAAGCACCGGCCAAAGCGGTCGGAATACTTACTCTATCCAGTAACCAGAAATAGCCGTCGCCGTAGCGGCGTCTATATAAATACAAAGCCAGGATAATGCCCAAAGTGGCACCGTGACTGGCCAAACCGCCTTCCCAAATAGCCAGAATTTTTAATGGGTGCGACAAATAATAGGCCGGATCGTAAAGCAGAGTATGTCCAAGCCTTGCACCTAGTAGCGTGGCAATCACCATATACCAAAGCAGTGCGTCCAGTTCTTCAATATTTTTGCCTTCGCGCTGATAAATCCATTGCATGGTCAAAAAACTGCCGACAAACCCGGAGGCAAACATCAAACCGTACCAACGAATTTTAAGTACGCCGAAATCGATAAGAATCGGGTCGATATTCCAGATGAAATGTTCCATGATTTTAGTTTGGCTTATTTGAGGATGAACGAAAGACCAAGAATTTTAACGTTAGCGGTAATTTTTCGTAGTTTATCTTTCGACTAAGCTAACTTTGATCGGCTATTTGTAGGGTGCCATCCACTATCCGCACCGGAAAAGTCGCGATATTTTCATAGGCCGGCGCACATTTTACCTCGCCGGTTTTCACGCAAAACCG
>CAIOHN010000120.1 GCA_903858105.1 uncultured Pseudomonadota bacterium
GATCCTCAGGCGGTTGAGGATTTTTTGGCCCTATTTTTGGCAATTACTATCTCGGTTCTGGGGCATTTCATCAGCCGAGCAATTCTTGTTGGCTGCATAAGACCGAGTATCTATGAAAATTTCGGCTTTTTCAGGGACGACGAGTTACTCAATCCATCGCTGATATTACAAAAATCTTGTCAGAGCAGTCAGATTCAACCCAGGAGATCACTCACCGAGTTCGCTTGATAGCCGACAGTACTGTCGAAAATCGAGACATCGCGGCAAAAACCTCTAAATCTGCAGATGCGCTGGCAGACATGGCAAGCAAGCTGGAACATATCATTTCTGATTTCAAAATTACTTAGTCAGAATTTCTGTGTAATGAATGAAACAGATTTGAAAACAATCAAACTACATCCAACTTGGCATAAGCCAGCATCAACCATTTAATACCGGCATTGCGGAAGTTGACTTGCACGCGTTCCTGATCGCCATCGCCTTCGGTTTGTAACACCACGCCTTCTCCGAATTTTTCATGCCTGACCGATTGTCCCAGTCGGTATTTACCGGTTTTGGTGTTCAGGTTGCCCAACTCGCTGCCGCTGTTGGCAACCGGACGGCTAATGTTGGCGCGCATGCGAATTTCTTGTAACGATTCCGGTGGAATTTCTCGAATAAATCGGGAAGGGCGAGGATAGCTGTCTTTGCCGTATAGCCGGCGGGATTCGGCATGGGTTAAATACAATTGCTCCATGGCGCGGGTGATGCCAACGTAGCACAAGCGTCTTTCTTCCTGCAGGCGGCCGGCGTCATCGGTGGATTGTTGCGAAGGGAACAGGCCTTCCTCCATGCCCACTAAAAATACCAGTTTAAACTCCAGGCCTTTGGCCGAATGCAGCGTCATTAGTTGCACGCAATCTTCATCAACTTCGGCTTGCATATCGCCAGCTTCCAAGGCGGCATGCGTTAAAAACATGTCCAGTTCGCTGAGATTTTCGTCATTCTGGCTGTCGTAGTCAAACAGCCGGGCGGCGTTGACCAACTCTTCCAGGTTTTCCACCCGGGTTTCGCCTTTATCCTGTTTTTCTTTTTGATACAGTTCGATCAGCCCGCTTTTTTCGACCACCAGTTTGACGGTTTCATACAAAGCCAAATCCTGGGTATCTGCGCCGAGTTGCAAGATCAACTGTAAAAAGCCTTTCAACGCCGTGCTGGCGCGGGGCGGCAAACGGTTTTCGTTGAGCATGGTTTCGGAGGCTTGCCACAAAGACAGGCTTTTCTCACGGGCCAGCACGCGCATGTCGTCCAGGGTTTTGGCGCCGATGCCACGGGTTGGGGTGTTTACGACCCGTTCAAAAGAGGCATCGTCATCGTGATGACTGGCTAAACGCAGGTAGGCGAGGGCGTTTTTGATTTCCATGCGCTCGAAAAAGCGCAAACCGCCATAAACCCGATAGGGCATGCCGGTAGTCATTAATCGTTCTTCAAACTGGCGGGATTGAGCATTGGAGCGATATAAAATGGCCGCATCGCTGCGCAAGCCACCGTCTTTTACCCACTGACGGATTTTTTCCACCACAAAATAAGCCTCGTCCTGCTCATTAAAAGCGGTGTACAGGGAAATATGCTGACCATCGCCGGCTTCCGTCCACAATTCCTTGCCCATCCGGCTGTCGTTGTTGGCGATCAAGATGTTGGCGGCTTTCAAAATGTGGCCGGTGGAGCGGTAGTTTTGTTCCAGACGGATCACTTGATGATCCGGATAATGTTTCTGGAAGGCGAAGATGTTTTCGATTTTGGCGCCACGCCAGCCGTAAATGGATTGATCGTCGTCACCGACCACGAAC
>CAIOHN010000121.1 GCA_903858105.1 uncultured Pseudomonadota bacterium
AACCGATCACTGGCTTCTAATCTTGTCCTGGAGAAAGCGTTTATTATCGTCTATCCGCTTTATCAATTCAGGGAAGTTGTTTTTAGCGATATCCTTAGCGATTACTTGTCGGTACGTTTGTAGTTTACGCGACGGTTGTAAGCGCGACCTTCGTCGGTATCGTTAGACTCCGCAGGTTGCGATTCGCCATAACCAACGGTAGACAGACGTTTACCATCGACACCTAGTTTGACCAATTCGCCTTTTACGGCATTGGCTCTACGTTGCGACAATTTTTGGTTGTAAGCGTCGGTACCGTAGCTGTCGGTATGGCCTTGAATTTCCACAGTCAAACCTGGATTCAATTTCATAACTTCAACCGCGTTTTGAATCAATGGATCGTATTTTGATTTGACTTTATCGCTGTCGAAATCAAACAGTACGCCATGGAATGCCCAGCAACCGTCTTTATCGACAATGGCGCCTCTTGGTGTGTCAGGGCATTTGTCTTTAGAGTTGATAACGCCGTCTTGATCGTCGTCTTGTGGTGCTGGAGCAGGTGTTCCGGCTTTGAAGAAGACATTTTTGACGAAATCACTCATGCCTTTAGGTGTGCTGATGTCTGCAGCATTAGCAGAAAAACCGCAGCCAGAGGCACTGGAAAGTTCCTGCAAAGTCGCTTGACCGGCAGCATCGTTATCATTGCCTACCCACACGGTATAGATGCACAGTCTGTCGCCATATTGCGCTTTTAAGGCTTCGGTTGCCGGTAGTGGCGAGATTTCTTCCATACCGTCGCTTAACACGATCAGGGCGAGATTACCTGAGGCATTGGCCAAATCGTGGCCGGATTCGCTCATGGCTGTCGCTATTGGTGTGCCGCCGCTAGAGCAGGTCAGTGAACTGATGGCGCTGTCGAAACCGGCCGCTGTGTAATTTTGTACGGGTTGGTTTAACTTGGTGGAACTCCATGACAGACATGGGCCATAACCAAAGCTGCGTAAGCCGGATGACAAAGGAATAGCTGGAATGGTTTTATTAAATTTGTTTAACAGTGCTTTTTCGACATCAAGTTTGGTGCCGCTGTAGTCGGTAGAGTTTAAATAGGTATGGCTCATCGACGACGATGAATCGTTGATTACCAGAAAGCTATTGGTTTTTTGCACCAATTTTCCGGATTTTACCTGCGCATTTAAATCTTCAGCTTGAAAAGCCTGAAAGCTACTGCTTGACTGAGTGGCGCAACCAGACACTAATGCGCTCGCCAAGGTGGCAGTGAATATAAGGTTTCGTTTCATATTTTGACTCTCCAGGTTGTTATTCTTAATATCAAGGGCAAGCAGCATCCCCTGCTGCCATAAGTCTAGCATCATTACTGAATTTTATAATAGTACATTCATCTTATTAGATGTCGTGAAATAATACCTTTTTGTTTTTAGCTGTAGGCTTTCCAGGAGAATGTAATGCGCAAGATTTTAATGTTTTGTTTTATGCTGCTGCAGGCTAACCTAGCGTTTGCCGAGACGGTGAAAGAACTGGCCGAGCAGGGCAATGCGCTGGCTCAAGCCAAGTTGGCGTCGCTGTACTTATTGGGTCGAGAAGGTTTGGCGCAGGATGATGCCAAGGCTGCAGAATGGATGGAAAAAGCCGCCAATCAAAAAGTCATCGATGCGCAGGTAGTGATGGGTGCTATGTATGATAGAGGTTTGGGCGTCACTGCGGACAGAGGCACGGCGACCCATTGGTATGAAAAAGCCGCTGCCCAAGGCCATGCCACATCCCTGGCGATTCTGGGTAAAAATGAAGCGGCTAAAGGCAGCGTTCAATTCAACTATCAAGCCATGCGCTTGAGTGCCGCCCGTTCGATTCCCAGCGAATACGCAAAGAAATTTTTAACTACTAAATAAACTAACAATGAGTATCAGAACCCGATTTGCCCCTAGTCCCACCGGTTATTTGCATGTTGGCGGTGCCCGAACCGCTTTGTTTTCCTGGCTGTATGCGCGCAAGCATGGCGGCAAATTTATCCTGAGAATCGAAGATACCGATCTTGAACGCTCCAGTCAGGAGTCGGTAAATGCCATTCTGGAAGGTATGACCTGGCTGGGCCTGGAATATGACGAAGGCCCGTTTTATCAGACGCATCGTTTTGATCGTTATAAAGAAGTGATTCAACAATTACTCGATCAAGGCGATGCTTATTATTGTTATTGCAGTCGCGAAGAGTTGGACGCCTTGCGCGAGCTGCAAATGGCGAATAAAGAAAAGCCGCGCTATAACGGTAAATGCCGGCATGGCGTTGAGAATTCGACTGGCGAGCGGGTGGTGCGGTTTAAGAATCCGGAGCAGGGCGAAGTACTGATCGACGATTTGGTGAAAGGCCGTATCGTGGTTGCCAACAAGGAACTGGATGACTTGATTATTGCCCGGTCTGACGGTACGCCGACTTACAATCTGACGGTTGTGGTCGACGATATGGATATGGGGGTTACCCACGTCATCCGAGGCGACGATCATGTCAACAATACGCCAAGGCAGATCAACATCTTGCAAGCGCTGGGCGCACAATTACCTGTTTACGCCCATGTGCCGATGATCTTAGGTTCGGACGGCGCGCGCTTGTCCAAGCGGCATGGTGCGGTTAGTGTGATGCAATATCGTAACGATGGTTATCTGCCTGAAGCATTGCTGAATTATCTGGTAAGACTGGGTTGGTCGCATGGTGATCAGGAGTTGTTTTCGATTGACGAGATGGTCGAGTTTTTTGAACTTGAAAAAGTCAATGTCTCGGCTTCGACGTTTAACACCGATAAGCTGATATGGATAAACCATCAGTACATCATGAATAGCGATCCGGCGCATGTTGCCCGGCATCTGGCCTGGCATATGGGCGAGCGGGGCATAGATCCGGCCACTGGCCCGGCTTTGGCGGAGGTGGTGAAAGTGCAGCGAGAACGCTGTAAAACCCTGGTGGATATGGCCGCAGAAAGCGAATACTTTTATAAAGAGTTTGCTGGCTACGAGGAAAAAGCGGCCAAGAAAAACTTTAAAGACGGTGCGGATGCCGTGCTGCAGCATTTGGCTGAGAAGTTTAGCGCCATCAGCGACTGGGAGGCGACTGCGCTGCATCAAGTTGTGCTAGATAGTGCCGAGCAATTGCAGTTGGGTTTGGGTAAAGTCGCGCAGCCTTTGCGGGTTGCGGTGTGCGGTAGCGGCATGTCGCCAGCGATTGATCAGACATTGGCGCTATTGGGTAAAGAAAAAACCCTGAATCGAATCGCCCGTGCTATCGAATATATAAACAATTCACAAAATTCCTAGACAAAGCTGAGAATATCCGTATAATACGAGGACTCAACTACGGGGCCATAGCTCAGCTGGGAGAGCGCTTGCATGGCAT
>CAIOHN010000122.1 GCA_903858105.1 uncultured Pseudomonadota bacterium
GCTATTTCTCAAGCCTTAGCTCCACGCTTTTTCATCACTCGCCGCTACTGTAGAATGGACGATCTTTTCCAAATCTACACTCAAGACAAATGGACGTTATCCAACGCATTGCCGAAGAACTCGCCGTTAAACCTCAACAGGTCGCTGCCGCCGCCGCTCTGCTTGACGAAGGCTCCACGGTGCCTTTTATCGCGCGTTACCGCAAGGAAGTGACTGGTGGCTTAGACGACACGCAATTGCGTAACCTGGAAGAACGATTGATTTATCTGCGCGAGCTTAACGCCCGCCGCGAATCCATCCTGGACAGCATCCGCTCTCAAGGCAAGCTAACAGCCGAATTGGAACAAGCCATAACAGACGCAGACACCAAGACCCTACTGGAAGATTTGTACCTGCCTTACAAGCCCAAGCGTCGCACCAAAGCCCAAATCGCCAGAGAGGCCGGTCTTGAACCGCTAGCCGACGCCATACTTAATAATCGCGACCTTATCCCCGAACAAGCCGCCTTAGAATATATAGACACCGACAAAGGCGTTGCGGATGTCGCTGCTGCATTAGACGGTGCCCGGCAAATCATTATGGAACGCATCTCGGAAGATGCCGAACTACTCACCGAACTGCGTGAACGCATCTGGAACAAAGGCATCCTTCACGCCAGCGTCGTTAGCGGCAAAGAAGCCGAAGCTGCAAAATTTAAGGATTATTTCGATTACAGCGAGGCGATCAAAAAAATCCCGTCACATCGCGCCCTGGCCTTATTCCGCGGTCGAAACGAAGATTTGCTATCTTTGACTTTAAAACCCGCCGAACAGGATCAAGAAGAACACCAACTCTGCACGCAATTCGTCAGCCAGCGCCTGGCTATCAGCAACACCGCCAAACCAGCCGACGCCTGGCTAGCTGAAACAGCTCGATTTGCCTGGAAGATTAAATTGTTTACCCGCATTGATATGGATCTAAAACTACGGCTGCGTGAAGCCGCGGAACTGGAAGCGATTCGGGTGTTTGCCAGCAACCTGCGCGATTTAATGTTAGCAGCCCCAGCCGGCCCTAAAGCCACCATGGGGCTTGATCCGGGCATCCGTACCGGCGTCAAAGTGGCGATCGTTGACCCGACCGGCAAATTGCTAGCAACCGACACCGTGTACCCGCACCAACCCAAAAACCAATGGGATCAATCTATAGCCGTGCTAGCACGATTAATTCAACAGCATCAGGTGCAATTAGTCAGCATCGGCAATGGCACCGCCTCTCGGGAAACTGATCAATTGGTTGCCGACTTGATGAAACAGCACAAGGATCTGCATTTCCAAAAAATCACAGTCTCCGAAGCAGGCGCCTCTGTGTATTCCGCATCGGAATTAGCCGCCAAAGAATTTCCCGGCTTGGATGTATCCTTGCGCGGTGCGGTGTCGATTGCTCGTCGCCTACAAGACCCGCTAGCCGAGCTGGTAAAAATCGAGCCAAAATCCATCGGCGTTGGCCAATACCAGCACGATGTCAATCAAGTGCAATTAGCGCGCATGCTGGATACCGTGGTGGAAGACTGCGTGAACGCGGTTGGCGTCGACGTCAACACAGCATCCGTGGCATTACTAAAACAGGTTTCCGGACTTAGCAGCAGCATCAGCGAAAATATCGTGGCATTTCGCGACGCCAACGGCCCGTTCGCCAACCGCAGCCAACTTAAAAAAGTACCACGCCTGGGCGACAAGGCTTTTGAACAAGCCGCCGGTTTTTTAAGAGTAATGAACGGCGACAATCCGCTGGATGCCTCGTCCGTACATCCCGAATCATACCCGGTTATCAATGCCATTCTGGATGATACCGGCAAATCGATTCGCGATTTAATCGGTCAAAGTCAGTTTTTGCGCAGCCTGAATCCAGCCAATTACACCCGTTCTGGCTTCGGCTTGCCAACCATCACCGACATTTTGCAAGAGCTGGAAAAGCCAGGCCGCGACCCGCGACCAGAATTCAAAAGCGTGCAATTTAAAGATGGCATAGAAAAAATCACTCATCTTGAGCCTGGGATGTTATTGGACGGCGTGGTGACCAATGTCGCCAATTTTGGCGCCTTTGTGGATATTGGCGTCCATCAGGATGGCTTGGTACATATTTCGCATCTGGCCGACGATTTTGTCAAAGATCCGCGCGATGTCGTCAAAACCGGCGATATGGTCAAGGTGCAAGTACTGGAAGTGGATGTGGAGCGCCAGCGTATTTCCTTGAGCATGAAGAAAAACATCGATAAAAGCGATATTGTTACTAGCGAGAAACCGCAGCGAACCACGCATAAACCCAAGCCACAAGCGCCGCTGCAGAACAGCATGAGCAATGCCTTTGCCAAGGCCTTGGAAAAGTAAACAATGCTGGCTCTGCTATACTTTTGCCCAAATGTTATGCCGAGCCATTTCCAATCTGCTCGGCCGCCTTCTGCCAAAATCAGCTACTAAACCAAGGATACGCCATGAAACAAAACTCCCGCATACTGGCCGCGCTGCTAATGGCTGCCGCACTCGGCACCAGTCTGCCGTTGCAAGCAGACGAAACTTACGGTCAAACCGTAGGTAGAAAAGTCACCACAGGCTTAGCCAACATCGCCACATCGTCGCTGGAAATCCCCAAGAACATCATTATTATCAATAATCAAAGCA
>CAIOHN010000123.1 GCA_903858105.1 uncultured Pseudomonadota bacterium
ACGCGGCATGCCGACGCGCGCATTCTGATTATAAGTCTGGAAGAAAGCGCCGATCTTGATAGTACCGCCGCCGAATCTCTGATTGAATTTGCACAACAACTCAAGCTGCAACAAAAAACCCTGTTGTTAGCGCGCGTCAAAGACCCGATCAGACAATTATTGCTCAGTTTGGCGCATGAAAAATTTGTGGATAAACTGTTCTGGAGCGTCCATGATGCGGTGGTCAACGCCGAAAATACCCTGCGTGATGCGCCAGATTAATCGGGCTTTTCGCTTGTGTACTTGCGATAAATCGCTAGTAATCCATAATTAAACCGTATCGTGGAAGCTGTCGTAAACGTCTAAGCAGTTCCTTCTCCCTTCGGGATAAGGTTAGGATGAGGGCATATAAAACAGTAGCATACTAATTTATGGCCAACGAACCACCGGCCACAGTCTAAAGTCCGAGGCCGCCAACAAAAGTCAAAGCACTTACGCTAACGCCACAGCGATGAGGAAACACCATGCTGGATACCATGAGAAAACCGCTATTTGTGATTGCGCTTGTACTTCTGGCCCTGGCATTTTTTGCCGATTTAGGCACGTCGTTTATCAACTTTGACGCCGCACAAGCGCCGCGAGCACAACTTGCTGATCTGCCTAGCCCCGGTTTGG
The DNA here is from genome assembly GCA_903858105.1 of uncultured Pseudomonadota bacterium. GTDB lineage: Bacteria > Pseudomonadota > Gammaproteobacteria > Methylococcales > Methylomonadaceae > Methylomonas. The sequence goes on from CAIOHN010000123.1 coordinate 655, forward strand.
GCATTCGCTACATGGCCCTGGTGGATGGATTATTGCTTTATACCGTCGTGTTGATTGGCATGCCTATGCTGATTACTGACCGGATACACGGTCGGATACAAGGCATCAGCACGTTCATTGTGTCATTAATTGTGTTGTTGCTATCGATAGGCATGATTGTGACGGCCATTGCCTTTCTGGGCGTCATGGTGTCCTTGTTCTTAGCTGTACCGTTCGGCACTGCGGTGTATTTTGCCGGTTTTGCCACATTTGCCAAAGCCAAAGCCGCCGGCAGCTTGGCGCTTATCATGGCCCTTAAGCTGGGTTTTTGCGGCTTTCTGTTCGCGTCCCAGCAGCAATTCATTCAGCACAAAGGTTTGATCATGTTGGTGCTGACGGCTTTGCTCTCAAATATTATCATCAGCCTGCTGCACGGTCTGGTACCTGCATTTTTAGTCAGTATCACGGACTGTGTCGCGGCCATTGTGATTGGCATCCTGGCAGCCATTTGGAGTATTGTTTTATTGCTGGGATCGATACCGGCGATTTTCGAGATTTTAAAGTCGTTTAAAACTACGCGAGCGCCGACGAATTGAACGCTATGGTAAGGTGGCGAACTTCCGATAGGGGTGGAATCGCAACTATTCCAGCAACAGCCGCGCGCCATCATTAGTCGCGCAACCGTCACAGCTTAAGGTCAACACGCCGCCGCCAGACAATACCGGCAATTTATAGCGTTGCTGATTGCGCGCTGGCTTCCAGCAACTGGGTTCGCTCCAAGGTTCGGCGTCAGCGTCGTTCATTTCATAACGCAGTTTTATGTGCCTCGCAGCCGCACTGCCGGCGCAAAGCTCACCCTTATCGCCGGGTATGTAAAATGCGGTATTTTTATCTGCTTGCAAACTAAGGGTTCGGCGTTTGTCCGATGCCGGTTTGATGGTGACGGTGCAGGGGTCGGTGTCTGTGAGCTTGAAACTACCCGGCCCGCGACCACAACTGGCAGCCGACGCCTGCATTTCGGCATCCCGCACCGCCGGTGCCAATGGTGCCAGCATATCATCCATAACACTCAACCAACTGTCCTGGCTATATTTGGCAGCTTCCCGATTTTGCGCTTGGCCGCTGGACTTAGGGCCATCCCCAGCCTTGGGACGAAATCCCAAGGCCAGCGACAGCGCAAATATGGATAGTAAAAGTACCAGCGCAATAATCAGGCCTTTATGCTGATCCATAGCCACAATCTCCTTTACTGCGGATTCTCTGCGGGTTCCAACTCTCTTGGGATGAGCATTTTTTTGGAGCGCAGAATTTCGTAAACCCGCGGATCAATTTGAAATCTAATCCCCGGTTTGGTGGCAACCGTAAGGGTTATACCAGTATTTTTGTCTACCATTTGACCGGCTGCCGGCGTTTGGTCCAACACTGTTTGCTCAGGCTGCGCATCGGTTGCTTGCTGGGTTGGCGCATTGATGGTCAAGCCCGCGCCGACTATGGCTTGCGTGGCGGCTAAAAAGGTTTTGCCTTTGGTGTTTGGCACCTCTATCCCCGGAAAACTCAACACCACTTTAACGCTATCTTCAGCTTGTGCGGCTGTACCTGAGGCCGGTGATTGATCCAGAACGATAGGGTCACGCTTGCTTGGGTCGAATTTATACTCGGTTTCAAACTTGCTAAAGCCGGCATTTTTCAATCGCGTCTGCGCCTCATCCCAGATCAAGCCCTTTAAATCAGGAATTTTTGCCTGCTCGGTTGGCACCGGCTCCGGTTGAGACATCAACAGCCAAGTTACCCCGGCAACAGTCAACAGTACCACCAGGGCCACAACCAAAATCCACCAACGAAACGGCGGTGGTGGGGGCGGATCTCCGCCCGCCCTTTTAATTTCCACATAAACCGGTTCGCCGTCTTTAAAATCTTCGTCGGGTCTGTCCACCGAAAACACTTGTAAATGAAAACCATATTTGCCGTCAGCCACTGTTTTTGGCACCTGAAAACTCACGGATATTTCTTCGGTGGCGCTGGGCGCCAACTTCCATTCTGTCGAAATGGAGCCGTTGGCACTTGAGGCATGATTGCCACTGGCTTGAACGGCGGTAAACCACTTTTCGTCCGCTCCGCTCTCGACCACAATCCGGGCTTTAACCAGTAACTGTCGATCATTGTAAGCATTGGTAACAAAAAACTTGCAGCTACCGCTGCCGCTGCCGTCGCAACTCACCTTATCTGATGTTTGCTTGATACTGACGATCGTGGCCATTTGTTATCTCCTAGACTGATTTGTAATAAGGGAACCTCTAAAAATCCCCTCTGCCTCCGGGAGAGGGTTAGGGTGAGGGAGGTAAATAATTGATTTTAATACCCTCATCCCAACCTTCTCCCGGAGGGAGAATGAGATTTTATTTATTTTTTTAGTGTATCGACCCGCAGCCGACTGCACATTAATTCACTTTGCTTTGCCCGACTAATGTAATCG
>CAIOHN010000124.1 GCA_903858105.1 uncultured Pseudomonadota bacterium
CGATTTTAAGACGCTAGCCTTTAAAAAATCGAAATCAATTCTAAATTACAAAACAGCACGTTCTACCGCTTTGGCGCTCAGTTTGTTAATGGCTGCGCAGACTGGCGATGCCTTGGCGGCGGCCTTCGATTCACACATTATTATTAAAGGTTCGGCAGCGTTTGATAGCTCCGGTACGCCATCAGCACCCAGCAATTCCATACAAAACGGTTCTTTGACCAGTATTTTGGGCGGCGTAAGCAGCACCACCACCTTAAATGCCGCGACTATTAACGGACCCGACCCATTAGTCGGCACCTTAACCAATATCGGCGACGGTTTTGGGATTGGTTTTAATGCTAGCGGTAATTCTGAAAACGGCCCGGCCAACGTCAATCCTTTATTCGGCGACTATACCCTGTCTATTCAAAATAATTCGCTGGTGGACAGCTTTCTGGTCAGCCTGAAATTTGAATTTAGTCATCAAGTCAATGCGACAGATTCGGTTAAATCAGCGAGTGACAACGGCGAATTCGCCAAATCGCAAATAGGCTTATACAAGGCCGACGGTACGGAATTGGTATTTTCGCAGCTGATTTCCGACACGATTAACGACAATCAAAAGTTTGTTTTTAGCAATAACCAGCAAGATTCAGCGAGTGGTTTTGGCGGAGTATTGTCCGATGTCGGCAGTATTCTGTTGTCTTTTCTGTTAAATCCCGGCGACTTGATCCTGTTGGGCGATAACAGCCCCGATGTTTTATTGGCCGGTGCGGCAGACTCTGGCAATTTTTCGGCCAGCACCTCAACCCTGCTCAGCGTCGATTCAGTAGTTATCCAAACCACCGAGACAGTCCCTGAGCCAGAAACTCTGCTGCTGCTGGCTATCGGCTTGCTAGCTCATTTCGTATCTAACCGCCGCCACAGCGGCAGTTTTTCTACTCACTAAACAGGCAACTATCATGTCCAATAAAACCATTAAATCAGCCCTAACCCTGGCCATTAGCGCAATAGCCGGATTACCACTTGCCGCATCTGCTTGCGGCGCGGAGCCTTTTCTCGGCGAAATTTGTACAGTGCCTTATACGTTTTGCCCGCGTGGCTTTGTCGAGGCAGAGGGGCAACTACTCTCGATCAACCAAAACACGGCACTATTCTCTTTAATTGGCACTACCTATGGCGGCGATGGCAGCATCACTTTTGCCTTACCTGATCTGCGCGGCCGGGCGCCAATTGGCGTAGGCCAGGGCGGCGGCCTGACGAATGTTGATCTGGGTGAAGAAGGCGGCGCAGAAACAGTCACATTGACTCAACAACAAATGCCTGCGCATACCCATGCTGCCAACACCAATCTGAATATAAGCACGTCGATAAACGCGGTCAGTGGCGGTGGCAACACTACTGCTCCCGCGGGCAAAGTGTTGGCGGCCTCAGTATCCAGAGACAATATCTATTCCAACGCCACCCCAAATACCACCCTGGCTTCAGGGGCGATAAGCACTACGGCAAGCGCCAGCACCACGTTGGGCATTACTGGCAGCAGTCAGCCTGTGAATAAGCGTTCACCTTATTTGGGTGTGCGCTACTGCATTGCCCTGCAGGGTATTTTTCCTTCGCGGAATTAGCTGAGCAAACTGCCAATCCAGCATCTTGCCAGCATATTTTGGCAAACTGCGACGCCGCCTAAATCCTTTCGACAGAGATCCCAAGTGTATCTTCACTACCATTAAAGTTAAGTGCTGATGGCTCCCTCTCCCTCCGGGAGAGGGTTAGGGTGAGGGGATAAATAAGGGTAAAACTTTATGATCCCCTCATCCCAACCCTCTCCCGGAGCACCCACAGGGCATAAAGAAGAAGGTTTTTAAGGCGGTGAAGCGCGGCTTGGGAACACGCATTATCCCAATTTAAAACCCACAAAAAACCCGCTGGTACCACCGATACCCCGGCTAGTAAAAACAGCCAAGCGATCCCGCATAAAACTACCGGACTCTTTGGCGGCATCAGCAGCGGCCATGGCGGCGTTTTCCAAGGCCAGATTATCGATATTGATCAGATGGTAATATTCGGCAACAAACAAAATCACGACAATTGCCCCACCTAAAAATAAAGCGGTGCGCAGCATTTTTTTGGTGAAATAGCCGACGGCCATCCCCAAAATAAAGGGCGCACCGAGATTTGATAGCAAAAATGCTTCGGAAAAAATATCGTTGGATACATCGGATCTAAGGGCGTTACTCATACACTTTACTCAGCAAGCCATTAAAGGCATAAAGGGGAAATTAGCGGCGATTCTATTACGGGAACCTCTAAAAGTTTAAAAATCTGTTTCTTCGTCAGGGTAAAGGCTGGGATTAGGGGGTTTTTCGATGCTATGTTGCGAATCACACCAAATCAGGCGACCAAATGTTTGGGTCAAACACCAATAATCCGCCGCCTCTCACAATATCGCGTGGCAAACCACTACACTGCTTCAGGTCACTTCATACACCAAGCCTTAAGCCGTGGGTGATCGCATAATTTTCAAAATGGGCGAAGGCTTGCTAGCCGGTTGCAGTCAGGCGTAAGGCGAATTTTACTAGCTAGCAAGTAGTCGGACAGCGGCTCAGGGGCAATATGAGTGAATTTCTATATTTAGTCGTTAAAACCTCCCCGTAACATTACGCCGCCTGCGCTGGAATTTGCCCACCCGTGTAATGCGTTTCCGCAATCGCCTGCAAATCGATCACCCTATCCCTCGAAGCGTCAACGGATGACTATCGCGCGTTGTTGACCACTAGTTGCATAAAAAAAGGCGCTACGATTGCAAACACTTCAATGGCCGAGGCCAATAAAATAATCTGCAAGGCAGCGCTGGAGGTACTTGCTAGCTGATCGATGAGACGGTTTAATTTGATGTGCCAAGATTCGGTTTTGGCGGCGAACGACTGGTCAGGCATCAACTCCAGAGCGATGCCGGGAAAATCTTTGCACACTTCGGTAAATGGCAGGTTGAGCGATCCCCGGTCTGGATCGTATAGCCTAACCGCACCGTGATCTACCTGGTTCAACAACACAAAATACTTGAAACCCCAATGCAGAATTGCTGGCAGATTGAGTTTAGTGAGTGGGCTTAAAACTACTCTTACCGGCCGTGGATTCAGATGCAATTGAAGCGAAAATTTCTGCCGTAAACTGGCTAAATCCAGCCTATAGCCATTAAAACTGGCCACCGTCGCCAGACAGCAGGCCAGGCTGGTTTCGGTAGCCTTGGTTTGCAAAACTAACGGCGTTATTTGTCGGCCAGAAAAATCCATAAAGACTGCAGTAGTCATACTTAAACCCGCCCACCAACACTAGTCAGCGGATCGAATATCCATTCGATCAAGCGCCGACGATCCAAGCAGATTTCCGCATCCAACAACATGCCGGCTTGCAGCGGAATCTCTTGCCGGTAGGCTTGCACCGTCTGCTGGTCTATCTCTACCGTCACCCGGTACGCTGGCTCTTGCAAGCTAAGCGGTAAATCCGCTTCTTTTGCGGCATTCCGGGCTTTGGCGATTTCAACGACGCGGCCTTGATGGCTGCCAAAACGTTGATATGGAAACGCCTGGTAACGTAAAAAAACGGTCTGGCCAAGTTCAACAAAACCAACCGCGCTGGAAGGCAGCAATAAGTGCGCCTGTAAGGTGGCACCCGCCGGTAAAATCGACAACAAGGGGTTACTGGGGCTGGCATTTTGCCCCTGCTCTGCCAGGATCTTCTTCACTGTGCCGTCTTGAGGTGCGGTAATTGCCACGGTGTGGAGTGATTCGGTTTCGGTAATGTTATGGGTCAATGCGGAAATATGGCCTTTGATGGCCGCCCGCTGATTTTTAAGCTTGAGTTGGCTAGCTTCCAACTCAAGCTGAGCCGTTTGAATATCGTGCTGTAATCCCACCTGAATGCGTTGTAACGCTTGCAGATTGAGTAATTCTTTGCTGCTCAGCAATCGTTGAGAGCGTTTAGAACGTGCAGCAGCCCCTGCCAAATGCTGTTGAGTTTCTATCTCGCTACTGACTAGCTGCAATTTACTCTGCAGCCCCTGCAAGCGACCGAACAATGATCGATATTGAACTTGGTGAATTTCCTCGTGTTTAAGCAGTTCTGTTTCCAGGCTTTCGCGGCGTTGTTTCCAGTGCGCTACAACCGCCGCCTGCGCTTGCGGTGTGTCGCGCGCACTGCTGTCAGTGGATAGCACAAACA
>CAIOHN010000125.1 GCA_903858105.1 uncultured Pseudomonadota bacterium
CGCTTTGATGGTGTTAATTTCGGGCTGCGGCATTAGCTTGCTGATGTTGTATTCAGCATTCGGCGCATTTTAGATAGGTAAACATTTGACGTTCAATCCCCTGCCAATACTAGCTATGGCACGGGATTGAGCGTTTTATACAAGTTTGAACGCCGCGCAGCTGTTACATGCGCTGAATCGTTAAGTTTACTCTTCGTCTTGGCAACCAAAGTGATATTGGTAATCGGCCATGGAGCGCCTGATGACTTCGTGCGCTTCTTCGCGGCCATAAACGTGCGTGATTTCGCAGACGCTTTGCTCGCTGGGCAAATGTTTGTAAGTCAAAAAATAATGTTTCAGACGGTTGATGTAGGAGTCTGGGCAGTCTGAGACATCACGCCATTGCCGATAGAATTCGTCGCCTTTCATCACGGCAATAATCTTGTCATCCGCTTCACCACCGTCCAGCAAGCGAAAGCCGCCGATAGGAATAGCCTGCAGCAAGATGTCGCCATGAGTCACGCTACGTTCGCTCAACACGCAAATATCCAATGGGTCGCCGTCACCTTTAGTGACAGTTTTGCCGGATTGCGCTGCGGCATATTCGGCAGTTTTTTCAGCGCAATAGGTACGGGGGATGAAACCGTACAGGGTCGGAATCATGTTGGAAAATTTTTGTGGGCGGTCTATTTTCAGATAGCCGCTGTCTTTATCTATTTCGTACTTAACAGTGTCCGACGGCACGATTTCGATAAAGGCTGTGACGATGTCGGGCGTGTTATCGCCGGGATGGATGCCGTGCCAGGGGTGCGCTTTATGTTTGATATTCATCGAGGTTTTAGGTAGTTACGGGAGAGGATTGCTTGGGTATATTTACCAGGGTGGGGGCGATGCGCAAGCGAATCAAGGCTTTTGATCTGGCTTGCGCGGCAAAAAATGCTTGGCGACGGCTTTATTCTGAATCAGCTACTGGCGCCGGTTTGCGTTTTAAGTCTTTATTCAGACGCTGCAGGCGTTTGATCATTTCTTTTTTCATCTGCTCGCGGCCTATCGAATGCTTCAAACTGCTGCCCAAGCCCGCCACCTGGTCGGTGGAACTGCGGATGGAATAAAAAATCAGGGTGCCGTCTTTATAGGGTAGGCCGCCAGCCACCACATGGCTGGAATTGTAGGAGTGACCCACATAAAACTGCCGCGACAGAATAATGCTGCCGGTATCGCTGGTGAGGATGATCCTATGATTCAAAATAGCGGTGGGTCTGTCTTCGGTTTTGCGATTCAGCCAGATAAATTGCTCGCTGGCATTGGCGGGTAATGCGGTCGGATAGTTAAGCCAGGTTTGTTGCAATTCTGGAAAATAGCGCGCCCAGGCCTTGCTATTGACTGCGTCGGTGCGCAATTCAGCGGCGGCGTCGGCGTTGCTACTACCGCGACTATACGGTGCAATGCCAGTCAGACCGCTTTTTTGATAGGCCAGTAAGCGTTGCAGCAAAAATTCCCGGTATTTTTGATTGGCGGTTTTCAGCAAGGTTTTATTATCGGCATCTTCCAGACTGGCTTGCAGGCTTTGCAGATTGTCCAGTTCAGCTTTGGATAAATTAAATTCATCGCCAGCTTCGGCTTCTAGAAAGGCCTTGGCTTCGTCGATTTGTTTGTCGCTGTAGGCAAATTTCTTAAAACTGTCGGTGCTTGGCTTGGCGCCTACGCTGCCGGAGGCGATGATGTCAGTCTCGCCAGCATTTAAAGCCCCTTTTTTGATGTAATCGACGATGTGCGGCAGGGCGACCGGAATGATCATGGCTACGCCGATGGCCAACTCTTTTTGACTGGTCTCGCTGACGTCGTAACCGACAATCTCACCGCGTTCAAGCTGAGTAATTTGATTGGCGCTGATGCCAAAGTTTTGTAGCGCCTGCTGTGGCGATGGTGAGTCCTGGGCGATTGCTGTCTGGCAAGCGATAGCGCTAGTCAGTAACAATGCCTTAAAAAAGGGTGTGTCGATTCGCATAGTGGTACCTTGAGGCTGGGCAGAAGGCTAGATATTAGCCGTTTTGGCGGACTTATGCCTAAAGGGTTTGGTCGCGAATGCTGTTTTCTGGTAAGGATTAGCGCGTTGAGTTTATGGTTTGGTCGGTGCCAAACAATTAAGAAAAACTAGAATACTTTCAAATCAATGGCTTGGTTGTGTAATATAGTTTTTCAACATGGGACCTTCCGTAGCAAAAAACTTAGTAAACTCCGCCGCCGGGAGCGGTTTTGAAAACAGATAACCTTGCCCAAAGTCGCAACCGGCCGCTTTTAGTAAATCCAGCTGTTCTTGCGTTTCTATGCCTTCGGCGATCACTTTTAAACCCAATTTATGCGCCATGACGATCATGGCATCGCATAAGGCCAAATCGCTGGAATCGAGGGCTAAATTGCAAACAAAGCTGCGGTCTATTTTAAGAAAGTCGATATCAAACTTCTTTAAATAAGACAGTGAGGAATAGCCGGTACCAAAGTCGTCGATAGCTACCTGGATGCCGGCATCGCGATAGGCATACAAATGTTCGCGAATTAAGGTGTCTGCATCCAGTAACAGGCTTTCGGTGATTTCTATGACCATGCTTTGACCGGATAGACCTTGTTTTTTAAGGCTGGCGACCCAGTCTTTGTCGCTAGTGGCATGTTGAGTGAATTGCACCGGCGATTTGTTGATGCTCATGATGAATTCGGGATGGAAATTGCTGCGCCATTCGGCAACCTGTTCGGCGGCAACCCGAAATACCCAATCGCCAATTTCGACGATCAGGCCGGTTTCTTCTGCCAGTGGAATAAATTCTGCGGGGCTGATCATGCCGCGGGTCGGGTGTTGCCAGCGTATTAGCGCTTCGGCCTTTACCATTTCGCCGCTGGACAGTTCGACTATCGGTTGGTAAAAAATTCTAAATTCATTATTTGCCAAAGCCTGACGCAAGTCGCTGGTCAAGCGCATCCGATTTTGCGCGAATTGTTCCATCTCCCTGGTAAAGTAACTATGCCGGTTGCGGCCTTGTTGTTTGGCAGCATACATGGCTTGATCGGCGTTTTTGATTAATTGTTCCGCGTCTCTGGCGTCTTGTGGGCAGAAGGTTATGCCAATGCTGGCGCTGATATACGCCAATTCTTCACCCAAACGGAAAGGCTGGGCCAGTTTGTGCAAAATTGCTTGTGCCACCCTGTCAATGTTGGGCTCGTAATCCAGTTCGCCTAAAATGATGGTGAACTCGTCGCCGCCCAGTCGGGCTACGGTATCCACACTACGCACACAGGACAAAATACGTTGAGCGGTCTCCTGCAGCAACACATCGCCCATGCCGTGACCCAGTGTGTCGTTGACTTCTTTGAACCGGTCAAGATCCAGTAGCATTACCGCCAGGCATTTTTTGTCGCGGCTTACTTTTTTAATTTCCTGGTTCAAGCGATCCTGAAACATGCGCCGGTTGGCGAGATCGGTCAACGGGTCGAAATTGGCTTGTCGCCAGATCGCTTGCTCGACATGTTTTTGCTGGGTAATTTCCGAGAACATCGCCACCCGCCTTTCCACGTCGCCGCGGCTACTGTAAATGGTATTGATGACCAGCCATTCGTTATACACGTCACCATTTTTGCGTTTGTTCCAAATCTCGCCTTGCCAATGTCCGGTCTGTAGCAAGGAATGCCACATAGCATGATAAAAGTCCTGGTCATGTCGGCCGGATTTGAGTAAGTCAGACGACTTTCCCAGCACATCTGCTTCGGTGTAGCCGGTCAAGCGCGTAAATGCTTCGTTAATGGCCAGAATACGATTATCCGCATCGGCCACCATGACTGCTTCGCCAATGGCTTGATAAATCATGCCCATCAATTGCATTTCGTGTTCCATACGCTTGCGTTCGGTAACATCCGATACGGAAATGATGATGGCGCGTTGATTGTCGATGTCGATGGGCGTCAAGCTGATTTCAACCGGAAACTCAGATCCGTCGCTACGCAGCGCTGTCAGCGAACGGCTGGCGCTCATGGCTCTGGCTTTGTTTTCAGTTAAGAATTTTGCGCGTTGTTCTTGATGATTGCCGCGGGCGCGCATCGGTACCAAGTCTTCTACAGGGCGCCCGATTAACGCATCCAATGCATAGCCAAAGGTTTTGGCAGCGAGTGGATTGGCAAATTTAATAGTGCCATTTTCTTCCGCCAACAACATCGCTTCCGGTGAGCCACTGACAAACTTGGACAATTGCAGCCATTGCTGCTGTTTGCTCTCTGTAATGTCGGTTTGGGTGCCTATCATACGCAGCGCTTTGCCGGCTTCGTCGCGGCTGACTACCTGGCCCCGCGTCAGTATCCAGCGCCACTGATTGTCGCCGATTTTAATCCGGTGTTCATTGCTGAAGCGTTCGCTACGACTTTCCACATGCGCCTTTAGGTCGGCTTGCATGCGGCTAATGTCTTCAGGGTGTATGGTGGCTTCCCAGTTGCGGAAATTATTGAATTTATCCTGTTCGGTAAAATTCAGGATTTCCAGACAGCGTGCTGAATAAAACACATTATCCGTGGCTAAATCCCAGTCCCATACGCCGTCACCGCTGCTTTCCAGCGCAAACTTCCAGCGTAACTCGCTTTCTTGTAATAATTTTTCGGTTTGCTGGCGTTCGGCAATAGCCACTGAACTGCTGTATGCCGCGTCGTTTTGCTCTTGGGCATCGCGCGAGGGTATTTGCATGGCACTGATCTCGCTACTATCGTTACGGCTAAAGGCTTTATCGTCGCTTGGGGTTTTTGGGCGGCCTTTTGGCGTCGCGGCGACTGCCCCTCCGTTGGTTAACTCGGGCAGTGTTTTGCCGATGCAGGCTATTTGATCGAGGCGGGTGCGAATGTTCATACTGCATTGCTCTGGGTTATGCGACCGCTTGCATCGTATGCGATGAGGCTGACCGAGACAGATTGCAAAATCTGCTGATTTAAGCTGGTTGGGGGATTAGTAACTCGCTCTGAGTTTTTAAGCCGTTTGCCTGCCCATAACGGGCAGGCGATGGTAAAACCACGCAAGCACCATGTTAGCGACCGGAATCGGTTGCCTAAAAAATATAACACGACTAATTTTGCCACCAAAGCACAGGCAGTGATCAGGCCAATAAGCAAGTCAAATTCAGTGTTTGAAGATATAGATACTTGTCTCAAAGGATTACCTAGTGTCAAAAAATGTCCGCAAACAAATGAAGTATTTATATTTATCGACGGATTGTGGATGCTAGTTATCTCATATGGCGTATGGTTTTGTCACGAACTAAGTATGTGCAATATTTCCGTTTAATGGGCCTTAACATTATGAATGTTAAGGCTCCAGGTTTGTGACTTCTACCGCGACCTTCAACTCGTGATTTTGGCCGCCAAAAATCACGCCTTTTAAAGGCGTTACATCGCTGTAGTCGCGTCCCCAGGCAACGATGATGTGCCTGTCACCCGGTAATTGGTTATTGGTCGGATCAAAATCCATCCAGCCCAGGTCGGGCAAATACACCGAGAACCAGGCGTGCGAGGCGTCAGCGCCGACCAGTTTTTTCTTGCCGGGCGGCGGCAGGGTTTCGATATAGCCGCTCACATAACGCGCTGCCAGCCCTTGAGAGCGGATACAGCCTATCGCCAGATGCGCAAAATCCTGACAAACACCGCGGCGATGTTCCAATACCGTGGCTAAAGGGGTGGCGAGGTTGGTAAATTCCGGGTCAAAGGTAAAATCGCGGTGGATGCGTTGCATCAAATCGTAAATCGCTTCTGTCAGAGGCTTGCCGGGTGGAAAGGAGGCTTGAGCGTAAGCGGCCAGATTGGCATCGGCGGCGATAAACGGCGAGTCCAGGGTAAATTGCCGTGCTTCCAGCATGGCTTCGCTTCGGTCAGTTTTTAGTGCGTCTTTAACCGCTTCCCAACTCATGCCGTGGCTAAAATCCAATTGCGCCGGTTGCGATAGCACCAATACTTCGCTGGTGGCCGTCACCACAAACTCCCGGTGCGGTTCGCGGATGGAAAACCAGGCGACTTGATTGCCAAAAAAATCGGTTCGTGTCCGATAATCGGCAGGCAGCGGTCTGATTTGCAGGTTTGAAGCTATTAGCTGTTGCTGCGGACAGGGTCGCGGCTGCATTCTGACTTCGTTATAGGATAGGCCAACCGATTGCAGGTATCGATACGTGGTGGTGTGAGTAACTCTGTAGCGCATGGTGGCTTCCTTATAGCAGCGACTGCGGCGCGTCCCCGTGCCGGAAATATGTGGCCGTTAGCGTATCCGACAGTGTAGCCAGCAGCGCGTAGATTTGGCCGAGCAGCTGATCCAGCGTTTCGCGGATACCGGTTTCGGAGACGCTTAACAAGTCTTCGATATTGGCGATATTCAGAATACAGCTGGCTTCCAGCAATAGCCGTTCCTCAGCGCTAATCCGGCGGGTGCCGGGTTCGCGCGGCAACTTGCCGACATGTTCCTGCAAGCGGGCGATTTGGTAGGCCAGCGAGCGCGGATTATTGGGATCGAGTAGCAGTAACTCCAGAAACGAGCCCAACTCCAGATTACTGCGGTAATGTTGGCGATAGCAGATCAGGTTGTCGCTGGTATCCAGTAAGGATTCGATCAAACGGGTTTCGGCAGCCTCGCTTTGCGGCATCGAAAACGCGGTTCTTAGTACGGAAACCAACTGCAAACCGCGCTCCAGTCGCCGACCAATATCCAGAAGCAGCCAGCCGTTGCCGCGCGTCATGCTTTCCATCACCAGGCCGCTAAATGCGGACAAGGTGGTGATCAGTTGATCCATTTGTTCCTGCATCGACCACAGGCCGCTTTTGCTTAAGCGTCGGGCTTCGGAAATTTGTTCTTCAATCTCATCAATCACGCGCCAGGTGTCCGACGACCACAAATCCCGCACCGCATACCCGGATTTAGTCATGCGGTTGACAATGTTGGCCAAACTGCCGGGCCGGTTTTCTTGTAGCACCACAGCCAACAATTCTGTTTCCGGCGCTTGCATCAGGCTATCGTTATCCTCGGCAAAAAAGCCGGGATAGGTGCCGGTCATACTGGTTACGCAGCGCAGTTGGGTTTCCAGGCTAAGCTGGTAATCCGGGTTATCTCTATCGGGATTAATGAATAATTTTTTGATGGTGGCGCGCAGCAAGCGCACACCTGCCTCTGCGCGTTCGGCATTGCGGCCCACCCAGAAAATATTGTCCGCCGCGCGGCTGGGCAGGGCATTGCCATGACCAGCCAAACTGCTGCCGGCTTGCTTGGCCTGGATGGCGGCATATTGCGGTTCGGTGGCGATGACCCAGGTATCTTTGCTGATACCACCCATCTGATTGGTGATCAGCATATTGCCATATTGCGGTGCGCTACGGGTCAAGCCGCCCGGCATCAGGGCGTAACCGTCGGCGCGCGCCACCATAAAACAGCGCAGCAGGGTTTGTCGGGGTTCGTAGTCGCCTTCGGATAGTGAGGGCACCGTAGAAAAGCTCTCGTATTCCTGGCCGACATACAAGGCCGGACGGGCGCGAATTCGCTCGCGCCAGGCTGCTAATTGCGCGCGACTGAGCTGATGACCAAACACCGAGTGTTCGCCGGGTTTGCGGTAGATCGGTTTGATGACCAGTCGCTCCAGATTGGTCAACACATAATTTAATTCGCGCGCCTGGCCACACCACCAGGTCGCTATCGAATTGAGTTTTAGCGGCTGGCCCAGGAAATGTTTGGCTATGCCGGGCAGGAAGGGCATGATGCCAGGGTTTTCCAGAATGCCGCTACCCAAAGGATTGGCGATGGCAACATTGCCGCGTCTGACTACTTCCAGCAGGCCGGGAACGCCTAGCCGGGAATCTTCCCGCAGTTCCAACGGGTCGCAGTAATTGTCATCCACGCGGCGTAAAATCACATCCACGCGCTGCAAACCGACCAGCGATTTCAGCCAGACATAACCGTCGCGAATGGTCAGGTCGTCGCCTTGTACTAGCGGGTAACCCAGGTAGGATGCCAAATACGCGTGTTCAAAAAAGGTTTCGTTCAACGGGCCTGGCGTCAGTACCACCACGCGCGGCATGTCGGCATGGCAGGGCGCAATCGCGTTTAAACCAGCGCGCAAGGATTGAAAGAAACGCGCCAGACGATGCACATGGGTGTCGCGGAACAAGCTGGGTAATACCCGCGACATCGCCATGCGGTTTTCCAGCGCATAACCAGCGCCCGAAGGTGCTTGGGTACGGTCGCCCAGCACCCACATTTTTTTGTCCGGGCCACGCGCCAGGTCAGTTGCGCAGAGTACCAGCTGATGCTGGCCGGGTAGCAGCACTTGATCACAAACGCGCAAAAATCCGCCGTGGTTATAGATCAATTCCAAGGGCAGTAGATTTTTTTTGATTAATTCGCGCGGGCCGTACAAGTCAGCCAGAATCAGGTTTAACAACTCGGCGCGTTGCAACAGGCCGGCTTCGATGTCGAACCATTCGTCGCCAGACAGCAGCAATGGCACCGGATCCAACTGCCAGGGGCGATTGATGCCGTCTGGATCACCGTACACATTGTAGGTAACACCATTTTCGCGTAATAGCTTCAGGGCTTCGAGATGGCGTTGCTCGACTTCGCGAGGGCCAAGTTGTTGCAAAGCCTGCATCAGATGCGCCCAATGCGGTCTAACCCGGCCGGCTTCGTCCAGCATTTCGTCGTATCTGCCGGCGTCCAGACGGTAGCCCGGCGCGAAAGCTTCTGGTGTGGTTAAGGTTTTCATGGGGTTTAGTTTGCCGCTTTAGCGGGGATAGCGCAATTTAAAGGCTAATTTTGTGTGGTTTAGGCAAATATTTAACTGCGCATAAGGTTGCTTGTGAAGGACTGCTTAGTTGCTCCAGATAAAGATTCGCGCAATAAATATGCCGTGATAGCCTGGCTTATGCGATTTTGCTGATTTTGGTTGTGGTTTCATCCTGCGGTGGTGAACTTGAATGCCATTGATGCAACTTGGCATCGCTATTGCTTGGCATGAAGTAACCCATTAGAACCGGCTTGCGTTGAAATGGTGCGGCAGTTTTTGCACCAAATTTGCGCATGGCGCACCATAAAAGCAAAGCTCACGGAAATAAACGGCATGGCTACGCAATCGATTTGGGCGCAATACAGCGCCGACAAGGCTTACGACGAAATGATCGCAGCAGGTGGCAAACCGCGCGATGCCTGCGCCAGTTTGAGTCAGTACTTACAATCTTTGGGCATGGATGCCATCAAAGGCCGCTTGTCGGCTGCAGAAGCGGCGATTATGGAGATGGGTATTACTTTTACCGTCTACAGCGACGAAGGCAATATCGACCGGGCTTGGCCGTTTGACATCATTCCGCGTTTGATCGATTTTCAGGAATGGCAAGTCGTCGAAGCCGGTTTGAAGCAACGCCTGAAAGCCTTGAATTGCTTTATTGACGATGTGTATAACGATCAGCAGATCATCAAAGACGGCTTGGTACCGGCGGATTTGATCGCCAGTTCCAGCAACTTTCGTAAAGAATGTTTGGGCATGAAGCCCAAGTTTGGTAGTTGGGCCAATATCTGCGGCAGCGATTTGGTGCGGGCCGGCGACGGCGAGTTGTATGTGCTGGAAGACAATCTGCGGGTGCCCTCCGGCGTGTCCTACATGATTGAAAACCGGGTAATCACCAAGCGGATATTCCCTGAGTTACTGGAAAATCTAAATATTTTGCCGGTAGACGACTATCCCACCCAGCTCTTTGAAATGCTGGCGTCTTTAGCGCCAGAGGCCGACGATACACCGCAAATTGCAGTACTGACGCCCGGTATTTATAACTCGGCATATTTTGAACACGCCTTTTTGGCGCAGCAAATGGGCGCTGAATTAGTGGAAGGCGGCGACTTGCTGGTCAAGGACGATGATTGCGTCTACATGCGCACCATTAAGGGCCTGGAAAAAGTCGATGTGATTTATCGACGTATCGACGATTTATTTCTCGATCCGGAAGTGTTTCATAAAGACTCGGTGCTGGGCGTCAAAGGCCTGATGCGAGCTTGGAAGGCTGGCAATGTGGCCTTGGCCAACGCGCCCGGTGCTGGCGTCGCTGACGACAAGGTGGTTTATGCCTATGTGCCGGAGATGATTCGCTACTACTTAAACGAGCAGCCGATTTTACCCAATGTACCCACTTATCTATGCAGCGACGCCGAACAATGCGCCTACGTGTTGGCGCATTTGCCTGAGTTGGTGGTTAAACCGGCTAACGAATCCGGCGGCTATGGCATGTTGGTTGGGCCACACGCCACGCAAAAAGAAATCAAGCAATTTCACAAACTGATTCAAGACAATCCGCGCAATTACATCGCCCAGCCGGCTTTGGCTTTATCGACTTGCCCCACCTTGTGTACCGACAAACTGGAACCGCGGCATATCGACTTGCGGCCGTTTATTTTGCAAGGCCAGAACAGCTTTGTCACTGCCGGTGGTTTGACCCGCGTGGCACTCAGGGCGGGGTCGTTAATAGTCAATTCCTCGCAAGGTGGCGGCAGTAAAGACACCTGGATTATCAATAGGGAGCAATAAGATGTTATCGCGATCCGCCGAACGCTTGTACTGGATGGCCCGTTACCTGGAGCGCACCGAAAACACCGCCCGCCTGATCAGTGCCACCATGCATCTGATTTACGATTTGCCGTATGGAGTAGAGCTGGGCTGGCGCAATTTGCTGAATATTTGCGGCGTGGAAGAGGCGTTTTATCAACGCTTTAAAAATCCCAGCGAGCAAAACACCACGCGGTTTTTATTGGCCGATATGAGCAATCCCGGTTCCTTGCTGGCCTCACTGGCTGCCGCCCGCGAGAATATCCGCACCAGCCGCGAGTTGATGCCCGACGAAGCCTGGCAACAAGTCAACGAGATGTATCTCTACGCCCATAATAATCTCGATAGCTTATCCAATCGCCGGGGCCGAGCGGTGTATTTGCAGGAAATCATGGCTGGCTGTCAGCGCTTTACCGGCTTTATGGCTGGCGCCATGAGCCGTAGCGACAGCGCGCGCTTTATCTGCATCGGTCGAAACCTGGAGCGAGCCGACATGACCAGTCGGATCATGGATTTTGGCACCGTATTGCTAGCCGAAAACCGCAGCACAAAAATGCGCGAGTACGAAACTATCTTGTGGCTCAACGTCTTAAAGTCCTTAAGCGCCGTTTTGATGTATCGCAAGCACGTACGCAACCGCATCAAAGGCACGGACGTGCTGAATTATCTGTTAAAAAACCCCGATTTTCCGCGCTCGGTATTGCATTGCCTGGATGAAATCGTCCATTGCATCAAGCACCTGCCCAATGCCGCTGAATTAAACCCGCATCTGGAACAGGTGGAATTGCATTTGCTGGCGATCGATATTCAACAGACCAGTCCAGAGCAATTACATGAAGTGCTGGATGGCTTACAGACCCAATTCGATGGGTTGCACCGGCAGATTGCAGCGACCTGGTTTTTGAAGAATTTGGAGGGTTGAGGGATGATTTGAGTTTGATCTCGAAATCGACTCCTGATTGCTGGGTGTCGCTTTCGCTCTACCCAGCCTACCCAACTATTTTGGCGTCACCGGCTCCGGCAGCAAATTAGGAAACGAGCCTTTGCGAATGTTAAAAAACATTAGCTCCGGCAGGCTGACCAACATGCCTTTCAGGCCTTGCTTTAGATTATGGCCGTCGTCCCAGGGCCAACTGAATAATCCATAGATGCCTTGCCCACCGGCGGCGGCCAAGTTAAAGCCGCCTTGTAGCGGCCTGGGCCATACTTGATCCTGGGTAAAGAATAAAAACGCCGCGTCTGCGTCGTTCCATTGGTAAATACTCGAACTCAGCAGATTGGATTCCTGTATATCGACCTGCCATGTCGGCGCTGACAGATAATGCTGCTGGCGTTGTCGATCTCGGTAAGGCAGTTTCTCGAAGCTGGCGCTAACTCTATAAGTCTCCGCCACTTGCGCATAAGCGACAAATGGAATCATAGTCAAACCTTGCTCATCCATATAGCCGCCCAACAGGCGTTGGGAGGCCTGTGTGGCGTCTTCGTGCGGCGCTATCGAGGCGATGGTTTGATTGACAAGCCGAAAAATTTCGGTGGCGCAATTGCGACCGACTAATTGATAAGCGTACAAAGACTGCAATTTATCCTGGTAGCTTTGGATTTGTGCTGCGACTAATGTTTGATGCCGCGCCAGTTCCGTGGCACGCAGCGGCAAGTCGACTAATTTGGCCAGTGCCGGTCGGCTTGGTGTGCTGCTTAATCGCGGTAGTTTGAAAGCTTGCGTCTGCTGATTAACATAGTGCAAGGCGCTGGCGCTTAGCTCAAGTTCGGCGTAACTGCGTTCATCCAGCGATTCAGGGTTGTTGAGTTGACTTGTCGTCGCAAATACCTGTTGGGTGTATTGCAAGGCCGCCGGCAGGTCTACATTGGCGATTTGCGGCTGGTCATCACTCACGTTACTGCGATCCAGCACTACTAAATAGCCGGTGGCGATAGACTGTTCCAGAGCATGCAATCTCGCCATTCCCACCAATAAGGCAAACCCCCAATCGTCGCGTTCGCTGTGCAGCAGTTGCGGTAGATCGGCAAATAAACGCTGTTGAAACTCAACGAGTTTGGCAAGTTGCGCGGGGTTAAGTTTAAATTGCGCAAGTGGGGCTTGCAGCAAAGTTTCGGCGCGTGGTGCAAGAGCGGTTTGCAGCGCATCCAGCGCAGCCAGATTTAATAACTGATTGCGATAGCGCTGGGCAAAGGACAAGTTCCAGGTCTCAAAACGATTCTCGGTGAGTTGCTCGGCAGCCAATCCCAAAGTCGGCTTCAATGCTTGCAGAGTTTGCCAGGTTTTTTGCTGCTTGCCTGATAGAAAATCGCTGCCGTAACGATTGATCAAAGATTGCCGCAATTGCGTCAGCGGCGCGCTGATGTGCTGAGGCGTTTCGGCTAGCGATTGACTGAGCCGATAATCGCTAAAAAAGTAACCTAAACCCTTGAGTGCTAAAGGCGCTGCGGTATCGGGGTTTTGCAGGCCAGAGGCTAAGGATAAGTCGTCATACAGCGTTTGCAGTCCAGAGAATTGCTGGTTTTGAATCAGTAAGCGACGGGTGAAGGTTTCCCGCAAGGCCTGAAAAAAATCGTCCGAGACGTCGATGCGGTGGCCGTAAATGCTGCGGTTTTCTTGAAAAGCGTAAGCAAATTCAAAAGCGGCAAAGTCATCTCGGTATAGCCTGAGTAAGCCGGGTTCGACGTGCTGAAAATGAAATACCTGATTATCAAATTTGATAGCCGCGTGGCCGCCACTGGCGCTGCCTTCGTTGGCGTTGATGTAGAGAAACTCGAATTGGCGATTGGCGTGTGCCGGTTGTGCCAATCCGATCAGGTTTAAGCCCGCGAGCAGCGCGATTATTAAACCGCCAAATCGCATGCTGTCGCGGACTGATGGCTGCGTTATTTTTTCAAACCTTCTTCGATAGCCTGTTTTTTCCAGGGTTCGTTATTACTCAGGCTTTCGGTAAATGCCGAAATTTGCGGCTTACCCAGTTTGGCTTTGGCCATGCCGCGACCTATGCCCACGTAAGTATCGCGGTCTGCTTCCCAATTAGTGATCTCGTGTTTTTCCGCCAATTCGCTCAGATGGCCGCGAAAGCTTTCCAATGTGCCGCTGCTGGCTACCACAAATTCTGCGGTGTAATCCGCGACGTCACCTTCGTATTTCTGACGGCGGGTGCGAGACGAATCCGAACTGGCGCTAAACGGGCTGGACGCGCTATTGAATAGGCTGGCAGAGCTGTCTGAAGAACTCTCAGAACTCGTGGAAAACGAGCAGCCGCTTAACAGCGCACTAGTCAGAATTAATGTAGTTGATACAGCAAAGGTTCTGATGTGATTCATGGGTTTGGATGAGTTATAGGTTCAGTAGCCCGTATGCAGCAAAGCGGAATACGGGGCTCGGGTTTGGATAATCCTGGAATACGCTTCATCGCCTCCAGGCACACGCCGTTATTTGCCAACACCAGCTGCCTGCAAATCAGCATGGTAAGACGATCTGACCAAAGGCGCGCTGGCAACTTGCTGAAAACCCAGTTCGCGGGCGATGTCGGCGTAACGCTGAAACTGGTCGGGATGAATGTATTCCTGTACCGCCAGATGCTCTTTGCTGGGTTGTAAATATTGGCCCAAGGTCAGCATGCTGACACCGTGTGCCAGTAAATCTTGCATAACGGCTATGACTTCTGCTTCGGTTTCGCCTATGCCCAGCATCAGGCCTGATTTGGTCGGGACATGCGGTAAACGCTGGCCATGTGCTTGCAGCAGTTTTAAGGAAACGTGGTAATCCGCACCCGGGCGGGCTTGCAAATACAGGCGCGGCACGGTTTCCAGATTGTGATTGAACACATCGCAAGGCTGTTGCTGCAATATGTCCAGCGCAACGTCCATGCGACCACGAAAATCGGGCACTAATACTTCAATTTTGGTAGACGGCGATTGATCGCGCACCGCCGCGATGCAGGCGGCAAAATGACTGGCACCACCGTCGCGCAAATCGTCGCGGTTTACCGAGGTGATTACTACATATTTCAAAGCCATCGCGGCGATAGTCGCGGCCAGATTAGCGGGTTCTTCGGCATCCAGAGCTTGCGGTTTGCCGTGGGCGACGTCGCAGAACGGGCAACGGCGGGTGCATAAATCACCCATGATCATAAACGTGGCGGTGCCGTGGCTAAAACATTCGCTCAAGTTAGGGCAGGCGGCTTCTTCGCAGACTGTGTGCAGACGGTTTTCGCGTAGCGATTGCTTGATTCGATTAACCTGGTCGCCGCTTGGCAGTTTAATGCGGATCCAGTCCGGTTTACGCAAGATTTCGGCGGGTTTTTCGACCTTGATCGGAATCCGCGACAGCTTGTCGGCGTTACGCTGATGGGTGTCCGGCGTGGAGCGGGAAGGCGCGTTGAGTGTCATGGTTCTATAGCCTTGAGCAATTGATGGACAACCGGCACCGCCAGTTCCTGAGTCAGTATCTTAACCCCCAAATCGGCCAATTGGGTAACTTGCAAACCGGAGTAGCCACAAGGGTTAATGTCTTGAAACGGCGATAAGTTCATATCGTTGTTGATGCTAAGGCCGTGGTAGCAGCAACCGTGTCTGATACGCAGCCCCAGCGAGGCAATTTTTTGACCTTGCACATACACGCCCGGTGCTTTGGCTTGGGCCTCGGCGCAAATGCCATATTGCCGTAAAGTCTCGATCACCGCGTTTTCCAGGATGCTGACCATTTGCCGCGGGCCTTTACTTAAGCGACGTAAATCTGCCAGCAGATAGACCACCAATTGACCGGGGCCATGATAAGTCACCTGGCCGCCCCGATCCGATTCAACTACCAGGATGGTCGTGGGTTTGAGCAAATGCTCGCGCTTGCCATTCAAACCCAGGGTGTATACCGGCGGATGTTCGACAATCCAGATCTGATCTGCACTGTCGGGACTACGTTCGGCAGTAAAGTTCTGCATGGCCTGCCAGACTGCTACATAATCCTGCAGGCCCAGATTACGCAGTACGGTAGCTTCGCTCACGCCCGCTGAATTACAGTGCCATCAGCACTTCGGGGCAGGCAGTCAGGCTCATATAAATCGCATCCAGTTGTTCGCGGCTATGGGCTTCTATGGTTACAGTAACCGACAGGTAATTGCCGGCTTTACTGGGCCGGGTGCTTACCGCGCCTTCATGGATGTCGACGACATGGCGGCGGACGATTTCTACCACCAACAAATCAAAGTTATCGACGTGCTTGCCCATCACCTTGATGGGAAATTGGCAGGGAAATTCTAATAGGCTTTCGGTTTCGCTCATGACAGGGATTTTTTGTAAGCTTGTAACAAATCGTCGATGCGTTGCCAGACCGGGCCGGGCTTGCCGGTGCCGACTTGCTCGCCATCAACTTCTACTACCGGGACAATCTCGCGAGTGGAACTGGTAACCCAGACTTCGCTGGCGTTATGTAAGGCTTCCAAAGCGATGATGTCTTCCCGGTAAGGGATATTATGGGCTGCGGCCAGTTCCAAAATCACATCGCGGGTAATGCCGGGCAGGATTTCGTTGGATTTTGGCGGGGTGATCAATTCGTCGTCTATCACCACAAATATATTGCTGGCCGCACCTTCCAGCACATAACCGTTTCGTACCAGAATCGCCTCGGCACAATCTTGATCCAGCGCTTGTTGTCTAAGCAGGATGTTGCCCAGCAAGGTGATGGCCTTAATGTTGCACAATTGCCAGCGGGTGTCGTCCAAAGTCACGGCTTTTATGCCGTTGATCCGACCAGCAAACGGTTTGATCTCGGAGCACATGGCAAAAACCGTCGGCACGATCTGCTCTGGAAAACCGTGGTCGCGCTTGGGCGCATAGCCGCGGGTGATTTGCAGGTAAATATATTGATCTTTGTCGTTTTCTAACAATGGCCGGAAAATCGCTTCCCAGTCGGCGACACTTTGCGACATTGGTAGCCGTATGCCAGCCAGGCTGTTGTTCAGACGGACAATGTGATCCTCCAGCCTGAACAAGCGACCGTTATACGCCGGAATGACTTCGTAGACGCCGTCGCCGAACAAAAAGCCGCGGTCAAGTACCGAGACTTTGGCGTCGGCCAGCGGCAGATAGTCGCCGTTTAGATAAACCTGGTCTGTCATTCTTTTTCCAATAAACCGATGGCTGCGTCGTACAGGCGTCTGAACAATCCGCCTTCTGCCACTGCTTCCATCGCTACCAGCGGTTTGCTGAGGATGGATTCGCCAGCCAGTGTAACGTTGAGATTACCCACGGTATCGCCCTTGTTCAATGGCGCGAATACGCCTTTGTCTATCTGGGTTTCGGCTTTTAGTTCAGTAAAATGCTTGCGTGGGGCGGTGACGTAGACATCTTCCGGCAAGCCTACCGCTACTTTGGAGGTGACGCCTTTTCTGACTCTGGCTTCGCCCAGCGGTTTGTTGCCTTCGTACAGACGATGAGTCTCAAAGAAACGGAAACCGTAATTTAACAAAGACTGACTTTCGTTGGAGCGGGCGCTGGCGCTGGCGGTGCCCATCACCACAGAAATCAAACGCATGTCTTCACGTTTGGCCGATGCCACCATGCAGTAACCGGCGTCGTCGGTAAAACCGGTTTTCAGGCCGTCAACCGAAGGGTCGCGCCACAGCAGCAGGTTTCTGTTTTGTTGAGTGATGCCGTTATAGGTAAATTCTTTTTGTGAATCCCAGCGATAGTATTCAGGAAACTCTTTAATCACCGCTCTGGCCAATAGGGCTAAATCTCGCGCCGAGCTGTAGTGATTGGGGCTGGGCAGGCCGGTTGCATTTTCAAAATGGCTGTTGGCCATCCCCAAATGGCTGGCTTGCTCGTTCATCATGGTGGCAAAGGTTTGTTCGCTACCGGCCACATGTTCGGCCAGGGCGACGCTGGCGTCGTTACCTGATTGAATCACCATGCCTTGCAGCAAGTCTTCGACGCCTACTTGTTTGTTAACTTCGACGAACATCTTGGATCCGCCGGTTTCCCAGGCGTTTTGGCTGATGGTGACTTTTTCGTCCAGGGTCAGATGGCCGGCTTTTAACTCACGAAACACCACGTAGGCGGTCATGATTTTGGTCAAACTGGCGGGCGAGACGCGTTTGTCGGGATCTTTTTCAGCCAGCACCCGGCCACTATCAAAATCCATTAAATAAAAACTGGACGCTGCCACGCTGGGGGCAGCAGGGGTAAAGATCGGGCTGGCGGCTTGCAGCGAAGTGCTGCTTACCAATAACAGCAGCCCGGCGAGCAGGCTGAATGTCGTGCGTAAAGGATGGCTCATGATTGCGGTTCAAAAAGTCGTTCTGGAAGCGGCTATTGTATCACCCAGAACAGCGGCTTAGACAAAGCCTCGTGTTAATGAGCAAAGACGTGCCCATAAAGCTGAGCGTTTGATGGAGTTGCCAGAAAAATTAGCCGCTATTTGGTGCAGCCGATTCTGAATTTACAGGCGCAATCCTGCAGTGCCATGCAAGCAGTCTGTTCGACGGGGCGCTCCAGCAGGGTGGCAATCAAGGCGCGATCAAACTCGCACAATTCTGGATGCTGTTGCGCAAGATCGTGATAGACACAATTAACGGCTTTGATGGTCGGCTGGGTATCTGTGGTTTGCAGCTCGGCGTGATAGCCCAAGGATTGCATCAATTCAACCAACGCCACCTGCTTTTGGGCAAAGTCTTTACTGGCAAACTGTGGCATTAGCGATTGCGCCAGATTAACGCCCATGCGCCAGAGCATTTGCCGTAAAGCCTGCTCGCCCAATTCGCTTTTCAACTCGGACAGTAACAAGGTGCAAAACCAGGGGTATTGCTTGGGTAAGCGGTTGCGGCCTTGCTCGGTGAGGGTGTAGTTGCGCGAAGGCCGACCACCGGTGCTGTTTAGCGTGGCTTCCTGTACCAGACGGTCTTTTTCCAGGCCGACCAAATGCTGTTTGACTGCATTTCTGGAAATTTCCAGCTCTGCGGCCAGTTCGTCGATGCTTTTGCCTGTCGCGGCGTCCAACAGCAGATGTAAGATTTGTTCCTGGCGGGAACCGGAGTAGTTGACCATGGTGTTGTCAGGTGGCCGAAGATTGAAGTTTTTCTATTCTACGCCGGATCAGCAGTCCGGCAAAGCTACGGCGAGCTTATTTTTGTAATATAAATTACTTTTATAATAAAAAAGTTGTAAAAGTTTGTTAATTGACTTACATTGGCCCCGGCTTTGAAGAGCCGCATTTTTAACTAGTCGGGAAGAAAACCATGAGCGAAACCAACGTAACTCTGTATGAACAACTGGGCGGTGAAGCTGCCGTTAACGCGGCTGTCGATATTTTTTATCGTAAAGTTCTGAGCGATCATCGGATAAATCGGTTTTTTGATAATACCGATATGGATAAACAAGCCGCCAAACAAAAATCGTTTTTAACCATGGCATTTGGTGGCCCCAATAATTATTCCGGTGCCGATATGCGTCAGGCTCATGCCCATCTGGTTAAAAACCTGGGTTTGGACGATTCGCATTTTGACGCCGTGGTGGAAAATTTGGCTGCGACCTTGCAAGAGTTGAATGTGCCGCAAGCCTTGATCGATCAAGTGGCGGCTATCGCCGAAAGCACCCGTGCCGATGTGTTAGATCGCTAAATAAGGAGCAGGGTATGTCGTTGAAGAAAATTAGCGTAAACAACCAGGACGTTTTCTGCGGCGCGGACGAAACGGTACTGGATGCATTGCTGCGCGAAAACATCGACATCCCGCATGCGTGTCGGCAGGGTGCTTGTCAAAGCTGCATGGTGCGCAGTTTGCAGGGGTCGCCGCCTGCTGCGGCACAAGAGGGCTTAAAGGATGTATTGCGCCATCAGCAATACTTTCTGGCCTGCATGTGCCATCCGCAGCAGGATATGGTGATCAGCATTTCGCCGCCCGCCGATTTATTTACTGAGGCCAAGGTCATTGAAAAGCGCTTGTTGAACGCGGAAACCCTGTTGCTAAAGCTGGAGTGTGATAAATCCATGGGTTATTACGCCGGCCAGTTCGTCAATCTGAAACGTGCCGACGGTTTAAGCCGGAGCTATTCGATTGCTAATAATCGGCTGCATGCCAATAAATTAAGCTTTCACATCCGCCGTTTGGCGGGCGGTCGCTTTAGTGAATGGGCACACCAAGAACTGAATGTCGGCGATAGCATCGCAGTCTCTGATCCACAGGGGCTTTGTTACTATCTGCCCGACAACCAGCAGCAGAATCTGTTATTGATCGGCACTGGCAGCGGCTTGGCACCGTTGGCGGGTATTGTTAGTGAAGCCTTGCATCACGGGCATAGCGGCGACATTCATTTGTTTCATGGTAGTCGGGATATGGATGGTTTGTACTGGATTGAGGAAATGCAGCAATTGGCTCAGCAATACGCCAATTTTCACTATACGCCGTGCGTATCGCGGGGCGACGCGCCGCAGGGCGTGGCCAAAGGTCGGGCCAATGACTTGGCGATGACCATGTTGCCGCGCTTAAAAAACTGGCGTTTGTATTTGTGCGGCCATCCAGACATGGTGCATCAGGCCAAACGCCAAGCCTTTTTAAACGGCGCTGGTTTGCAAGACATCCATGCCGATGCCTTTCATGTGGCCTCGGCTACCTTGGACTGACGAGTGTTACCAGCATGAAATTGCTTGCGCGTCTTGGCAGTGCCACTAAGCAGTCGACTTACCGGGAACAATCGATTGCTGTACTGGCGTGTCTGACTGCCATTTTGCTTACCGCCTGGTTTACCCGCGCGCTTAATCACGCAGAAGGCCCAATTTTAATGGCGTCTTTGGGGGCTTCTGCGGTGATCTTATTTGCGATTCCCGGTAGTCCGCTGGCGCAGCCCTGGCCGTTTTTTGCCGGTCAACTCGTCTCGGCTCTGGTCGGTGCTTGTGCAGCATACTATGTGCCTGATCAGGCTTGGGCGGCCGGGCTTGCGGTGGGCGGCGCTGTGCTGGCGATGATGACGCTACGTTGTTTACACCCGCCAGGTGCGGCGTCGGCGTTAGCGCCTGTGATCGGCCGTTTAAGCGGTCAGCAATCAGACTTTGACTTTATCTTGAACCCCTTGGGCATCAATGTCGTCTTGATGTTGATACTGGCCGTGCTAATCAACCGGCTGGTTTTGCGGCGAGATTATCCGACTCGATCTGTACCGTCTGCGCCTGCCTCCGATCAAGCACTAAATCGGGGTAATTTGCTGGGCATAGATCAAGCGGATATCGATCAGGTCACCAGCAGTTTTAGCCAGTTTCTGGACATTGGCGCTGACGAGTTGCATCAGATTGTAACGCGGTTGCAGTTAGTCAATTTTCAGAAAAATTATGGGGCGATGACTTGCGGCGACATCATGCAAAAAAACATAGTCACCTTGGAATACGCCACAGAAGTTGAAACCGGCTGGGCATTGATGCACAAGCAACACTTAAAAGTCATGCCGGTGCTGGATCGTACCCAGCGGTTGATTGGCATAGTCACGCGCTATGATTTTTTAAAAAATCTGAAACTGACCAACTACGAAAGCTTTCAGGAAAAATGGCTGCGATTTATTAAACGCACTCCAGATATTAGTACCGATAAGCCAGAGGCCATCGGCCATATAATGACCCGACGGGTTAGCACCTTAAGCGCCGACGCGCCGGTTGCCGAATTGATTCCGCTGATGGTCAATGAGGGCCATCATCATGTACCGATTGTCGATCAGCAGGGGCATTTTCTCGGCATGGTGTTTGAAAGCCAACTGATAGCCGCGCTATTTAACCAACAGGCTATGAGTATGCTGGCAGTTACAGCCGATGACAGCCTAGTGCGCTAGCCCATGCTCATTTTTGTAAATGGACAATTACCATAAAATTGCTGCAATTAAATCCGTGTCCGTGTATCTTTGCCTGTCGGTAAAATGACCGAAACCATAAAATGTAAACCGACGGTTGCAGTGAAACAGCCGTTGATTCTATAGATTTTGACTACGGATTAACCATGTGTTTTAGTGCAAATATGTCCTTGGGATTGGGCGTCGCGGGCCTGGTCGCATCGAGTGTGACTTTTCTGGATAAGGATGAGACGTTCTGGGTAAAACTGGCGCGGGCTTATGCCATATTTCATTTTTCCTTGATGGAGTTTATTCAATATTTTGCCTATCCGGTGGCTGATCAATGCGGCTACGGCAGCAATTTGTTATTAAGCGAGTTGTCTACCTATCATATTGCGTTGCAGGCATTTGCGATTATGCCGGCCTTGGCGACGTATTCATCCGACCCGCAAGCCTTAAGAAAAGCCACCATTGTGGGCGCCACTTTGAGCGGTTTATTTTTGATCTGCTCGTTTTTGCCCAGAGAGTGGCAGTTGTTTGGTTTAAAACCTAACTTCATCGGCGACATGGTGTCATGTTTGTATACGGGGATTTATCATATCGGCTATGCCATCTCCAGCGCCTTCGGTACCTTTGTAACCCACGGCTCGTTGTTTGCTTTGGCCTTGAGCGGTTTTGTCTGGAAAAACAATAAACGCATCGCTTCTTACCATTTCTTTATGGCGATGATGACTTTATTCATGCCGCAATGGTTGTTTGGCGTCAGTACCGGCGAAGCTGCGGCGATGTACTGTTTTTATTCGATTCCGATCACCGCCAGTTTCATGCCGCAGTTTAAAAAGTTGTTCAGCTCCCAAACCGACGACTGGTCTGGTTCTGTGCCGGTTAGACAACAGTCTTAAAAAAACCTTGTCAGGCCGGAATGCGCTCGCCGCATGTTATTGCGAGCGCTAAATTTATCTAGCCTAAAATTGCCAAGCGTCTATAAATTGCCGATAAAACATCGGGTCTGATACGGTCGCACCACGCCGACCCACCAGGCCGGAGGCAAAGTCCTGAGCACGCTGCAAGCTAAGATCCAGCGGCCAATTGCCAGCAATACCAAGCAATAACACGGCAGCAAAGGCATCGCCAGCACCGACCGTATCAACGACTACAACATCTGTCGCTGGCGCGATGCTGCGCAAGTTTCCGCGCGAATCCAGTGCCAAGGCACCTTGGTTGCCGCGCGTCACCACCACACCGCTTAACTGATACCGTTGCTGCAATAGCTGCATTTTGCTGTCGATACTCTGTGTGCCGGGTAGCAGTAGCAGTAGCTCTTCGTCGTTGAGCTTCAGCCAATCGGCGTCGCCGATCCACTCAAGCACCTCGGCGGCTTGCCACCAGGGTGCGCGTAAATTCACATCCAGAAATACCGGGCCTTGCCAGAGGTTTTTTAAATCCATGAAGGCGTTTCTGGAGACGCTGTTTCGCAAGGCCAAACTGCCGTGATACAGCACGCCACCGCTTGCTTCGTCGGGTAATGCCGCAGAGTTTATATAGTCGTAGGCTTGCTGATCGAGAATCCGATAGCTGGGCTGGCTATCTGTTATGCTGATGGCGACGCTGCCGGTGGGATGGGCGGTATCAATTTGTACGCTGGCTGTGGACATGCCGTGGTTTTGCATGGCGCTCACGATCTCGCTGCCGGCCTCGTCCTCGCCTACCCGACTGATGAATATCGGTTGCTGGCCCAATGCCTGTAAATGCCAGGCGACGTTAAATGGTGCGCCGCCCAGTATCCGGCTACCGTCCGGGAAATTGTCGAACAGCACTTCGCCGAATATCGTAAAAACTCCAGGGTACATCAGTCTGACCTCATCGCGTTTGCAGAAATTGGTCAGTAACAATAGTCAAAGCCCGGCCAAATAACAATTGGCTTTGAACGAGCAAGAATGCTTTTGGTCACTTTAAGGGCATGAACAGTAATGTGGCGCACCAGCCTGGTGCAATTTGGGGTTTTATTGTTTTAAAATTGTTTTAACTTTTTGATAAATAAGGATTAATAGGCTTGGCATGTGGTTTGCACAAAGATGTTCATGAATACAAATACTTTTTTCGATGAAATGCGCACATCAACCGGCAGCGTTAGACGCCTGTATCAACCGTTTGAAGAATGGCTGAACGGGATCGATCATGCCCAGTTGATGCAAAAATCTCGCGAGGCGGAAATGCTGTTCCGGCGCGTGGGAATCACCTTCAATGTCTATGGCGACGAAGCCGGCGCCGAGCGCTTGATCCCATTCGACGTGGTGCCGAGGATTTTGGCCGCCACGGAATGGAAACAGTTATCGGCGGGTGTGATACAGCGGGTGAGCGCGTTAAACGCCTTTTTGAACGATCTTTATCACGACCAGGAAATCATCAAAGCCGGCATCATGCCTGCCAGTATTCTGGAAAATGAGATGTATCGGCCGGAAATGCAGGGTGTCGATGTGCCGGGCGGCATCTACGCGCACGTTGCCGGCATTGATATTGTTCGTACGGCAGAGAACGAATTTTACGTGCTGGAAGACAATCTGCGCACACCGTCGGGCGTTTCCTACATGCTGGAAGACCGCAAGATGATGATGCGCTTGTTTCCAGAACTGTTCCGCCGTTATGCGGTAGCGCCGGTCGAGCATTACCCGCAGGTGTTGTTGAATAACCTGCGAGCAGTCGCGCAACCTGGCGTCTATCACCCCACTGTGGTGTTGTTGACGCCCGGGGCTTACAACAGCGCCTATTTTGAGCATGCCTTTTTGGCGCAGCAGATGGGTATCGAACTGGTTGAAGGCCAGGATTTATTTTGCAAAGACAACGCAGTGTTCATGCGCACCACCGAAGGGCCCAAGCGCATTGATGTGATTTATCGGCGCATCGACGATGATTTTCTTGATCCGCAGGCTTTCCGCAAGGATTCCATGTTGGGCGTGCCGGGGCTGGTTTCGGTATATCGCAACGGCGGCGTAACGCTGGCCAATGCCATCGGTACTGGCGTCGCCGACGATAAATCCACCTATACCTATGTGCCCGATATGGTGCGTTTTTATTTGGGTGAAGAGCCGATTTTGTCCAATGTGCCGACCTATAAACTGGAAAACCTGGATGATCGCAAATATGTGCTGGAGCATTTAGCCGAACTGGTGGTCAAAGAAGTACAAGGTTCCGGCGGTTACGGCATGTTGGTTGGGCCTGCCTCATCCAAGCAACAGATCGAAGATTTTCGCGCCCGGATTCTGGCGGAGCCCGACAATTACATCGCGCAGCCGACCTTGGCTTTGTCCACCTGCCCAACCCTGGTCGAGCAGGGCGTGGCACCACGACATGTCGATTTACGGCCGTTTGTGTTGTCCGGCAAAACCGTGACCTTGGTGCCAGGCGGCTTATGCCGGGTGGCGATGCGCGAAGGTTCGCTGGTGGTCAACTCATCGCAAGGTGGCGGTACCAAAGATACATGGGTATTGAACGGAGACAAACCATGCTAAGCCGCACCGCTGATCATCTTTATTGGATGGCTCGCTACATCGAGCGCGCCGAAAACATGGCCCGAGTGCTGGATGTAACTTACCGGATGTCGCTAGTGGCCAATAACGCCTACGACGAAACTGATCGCTGGAAACCGCCGGTACATATCGCCGACGATGTTGAGGCCTTTGAGAAAAACTATTCTGGTTATACC
>CAIOHN010000126.1 GCA_903858105.1 uncultured Pseudomonadota bacterium
GACCGACATATTTGACGACAAATTTATTGGTTTTTTGATTGATAATGCCAAGAGCATAATTGCCCTCTGAGCTTTCGGTGATAAGTTCGTTTATTTTGGCATTGCTCAAATCGTAAGCCCCTTGCATGTCAAGTGAAGCCATATTTCCTCCCAGATAATCTAACTTATTGTAAATCCGGCAAATCTGCCCGATAGCGTGATAATACTCCCATCTGCAACTGATTTTGTGTTAAATGTTGATTGATACCTACAGCACACTGGCGTTAGCACGATGCCCGAACTAGCCAATGCCGCTATTATCCTGAGTTTTGTCGCGTTAGCAGCACCATCAGCCAAACAAAGCCAAGGCCTTTTTCAGCGTAGACCAGACGCCCCAACTTAACGGAATCAACACATAAAGCCAAAACACTGCCAGCAACCACGGACTTGATGACTTGCTTTCTGCGGAATTATTCATAACGGTGTACCTGATTTAATGTTGTTCATCTGCGGGATAGATACCATCCAACTCGTCGAAGTCGCCGTGTTTCATATGATGTTTTTCATGCACCGGCTTGATTAACAGATTGGCGATAAATCCCACCACCAACAATACTGCCATGATGTACATAGTGACATTATAGGCATCAGCCTTGGCCACGCCCTGCCCGATCTGGTATTCGCGTAGATAATTCACCAACACCGGCCCCAGCACCCCAGCCGTAGCCCAGGCCGTCAATAAGCGCCCATGAATACCGCCGACAAAACGCGTACCAAAAATATCGGCCAAATACGCCGGAATAGTGGAAAAACCGCCGCCGTACATACTCATAATCAAGGCATACAGCACTACAAACAAAGGCATATTACCGGCCATGCCCATGCTCGGAATCGTCGCATACAAAGCCGCGCCGATGGCGAAGAATATAAAATAAGTATGTTTCCGACCCAGATAATCAGACGCCGACGACCAGAAAAACCGGCCACCCATATTAAACAAACTCAACAAACCCACAAATCCGGCGGCAGACGCTGGCGTTACCGAGCCTTTAAACATTTCCTGAATCATCACCGAGGCTTGCCCCAACACGCCAATACCGGCGGTGACGTTTAAACATAATACCAACCACAACAGATAAAATTGCGGGGTTTTTAAGGCCTGATCGATATGCACATGGCTATCGGTAATCATCTTGTTTTGCACGACCGGCGGCGTCCAGTCGGCCGGTTGCCAATTGGGCGGCGGGATGCGAATAGTCAGCGACCCAATCACCATCGAACAAAAATACAAACCGCCCATCACCAAAAAGGCTTGCATCACCCCTACCGATTCGGCCGTTTTAAATTGCTCCATCAGCAACACCGACAATGGCGCACCTATCATCGCCCCGCCACCGAAGCCCATAATAGCCATCCCGGTGGCCATGCCACGCCGATCTGGAAACCATTTGATTAAAGTCGATACCGGCGACACATAACCCAAACCCAAACCAATCCCGCCGATCACGCCGTAACCCAGGTAAATCAGCCAAATCTGGTGTAAATACACCCCCAGCGCCGAGATCAAAAAACCGCCGCCAAAACAGCAAGCGGCCACGAACATGGTCAAGCGCGGCCCGACTTTCTCCAGCCATTTGCCGCCAAACGCCGCCGACAACCCCAAAAACACAATCGCCAAACTAAAAATCCAGCCCAAGGTCGTAAGTTTCCAATCCTCCGGCGCAGAACTGCTGATGCCGATCACCCGCGTCAACGGGTCGTTAAACACGCTAAACGCATACGCCTGACCGATGCAAAGATGCACCGACAACGCCGCCGGCGGCACCAGCCAGCGGCTATACCCTGCCTGCGCCACACTGTGTTGTTTGGAAAAAAATCCTGACATGCTCAAATCCCGTTTTACTCAAAATTCTATGCTGGCGCGTTGTAGGACGCCGTTTCAAACGTCATTCTAACATTGGCGCAATCAGGCTTTGAATTGGAATCTGTGGATAAGTCGTTGGAAGGCTAATAACAAATGCGATTATTCCTTCTCCCTCCGGGAGAAGGCTGGGATGAGGGGACATAAATAGCATGCCAACGACTACTACTGTCCGTGCTTACTGATTCATATCCAGTACGTTCGTACTAGTACGAAAAGTGACTAGATAACACCCACTAAATAATAGAAAATCGAGCCAGAATTAAAAACAAAAACTAGAAACTAGAATTAAAAGGGAGCGGGTAAAATGGCAATAAACTATCGAACCCGCTTGGGCAGGCACCCCAATTTAACGAACATACGCGATTTTCATCTGGATAGCGATAATATCCGAAAGATACTCAGTAAATCGTCAGTATTAAGTAACATCCGATTAATTCAGTTTATCAAGACAAGGCAACGCACAAGCTATTTATTTTATTGCCACTAAAACTCACTATTTGGATTTAATCAGATATTTCTTAACACAAGTTCAAGGTGAAACATGATATTAAGATTTTTACTTATTTTTTTATTTTCCAGCGCTTTTGCTGATAACAACAATAACTCTGAAAGTTATATTATAAGCAGTGAAAACAATTTAGATAAAAA
>CAIOHN010000127.1 GCA_903858105.1 uncultured Pseudomonadota bacterium
ATGGATAAAATTGGATTCTGGATAATAACCGACGCCACCACGGTGCATTGCCAGCGCTGCATTGTGGATGCGACGCAGTTCAAAGCGCTCGATACGAATATCCACAGCCCGACCGTGCATGTGAAAGCTGTTATTGGCTACGCCAGAATGTTCGGCATGCAGTTTGGCGTTGGTCAAGGGCGAGCGATAACCGCAGATTACGTCAAACGGCTGATTCAAGCCCAGCATTTGCTTTAAATCGTGTAATTGATCCAATAATTCAGGATCGATAGGATGAACGTCGTCAGTGCGATGATCGCGCAGTAAAAAGCTGATCTCGTTCAAAGCGTCAGTCAGATAACGGCCTTTTTCAAAATAAGTCAGACTTAGCTTGTCGCCGGTGTGCGGATTTTGAAATGCCAAGGCACGATGCGTTAAAAAACGGGTGTGATCGGAAAAAAACAGCGGCTCTTGTTGCTCTAGCTGCGGCTCGTAAAACACGTCTCTTTGCGTCGGCTGAATAATCGAATGCGCTCTGCCGCCATGATTATAATTGTGGCTGGCATAGTGGGATGTAGTGTGGCCTGAGTGTTTTTTGCCCGTATAAATATCGCGTACGCGATTGCTGCGTGGGCTGTGATTTTCCAGAGAGGCTTTGTGTAGCAACTTGCTATCGTTATGCGCGGCCTTGCTTGCTTTAGCCGACTGAAATTTATTGGCTGTCGCTGCAGTTTTACCGGCAAGCGCTTTTTGTTGTTTTACGCTAGCGACTTTAGTGGTTTGACGAACCCCTTTTGAAGCTTGCGCTGCACTTTGTTTAGGTAAGCGCACTGCGCTCCGGCTCGATTGCGCCAATCGATGGTTTTTATCGGCTTTTACAGCCGCGCTTTTTGCGGCATGAACTGCGCCGGGCATAGCTATAGATAATACAGCACCAATGGCCAGACGACCGAAAAAGCTGCGTCTAGACAGCTCTACTTGATCATCTTCATTGTTAGAATTTTCTACATGATGTCTCAGCATCCATAATCTCCCAATTCAACACCCTTTAGGATAGTTATTGATTCCAAAGGCTAAAACCCAAACGGGTACAACCCAATTATAGCACTCCATCACAAATCCAAGGAGTTTTTGCCCAAATTTGGCGCAATGGTATTGTAGGCAGGCGGCATAAAAAACAGTTTTCCAGAGCTGAAAAGCCATGCCATAAGGAGTTTACCTGCAAAATTATCAAGTCAAAATTAGCGGAAAATACGGCCATGAATTGACATAGTGCAGGCCAGAAAAAGTGATATTTACAAAGTTAACAAAAAATCTAAATTGGAATACCGGTCATTTGATAACTATTTGTACTTTAGTTTGCCGGGCCAAGACGACTTTACTTTACAATGCAACCGAACGCGTTTGAATCGCTATCCTACTTTTAGTATGACGAAATGCCCTTGGCAAAAAGGCAGATCAAGCGGGATTTATCTGGAGTTAACCTTAGTTGTTTCTTGTAAAGAGCACTAACTAGCTGCCGGATTGGCTTAATTTCAAGATTGACTACAAACCTTCTCGCAATGAACATCTCGTTTGAAATAGTACCCAGAAGCCTGGAGGCTTTTGCAGAACAATACGCCTTTGTGCAAAAGTTGGACGCTGGCATCAACATAATCAATGTGCCGGACATTCAGCGCTTCGATACCCGCAGTTGGGAATTGGCAAGCCGCGTCGATCGCAGCAAATACCGCTTCATCCCGCATTTTCGGGCGATTGATTTTAAAATCGAAAGCGGCGAATTGTTTCGGATTATCGAGCAATACCAACTGGATAGCGTGTTATTGGTGTCTGGCGACCCGCCAGAAGGCTTGAAGCGGGCTTTCTACAATACCGACGTGGTTGATTTGATTCGTGCCGTACGCCAGCGCTTTCCCAATCTAAACATCTATGCCGGTTTCGATCCCCATCGTCAGGGTTTGCAAGACGAATGCGATTACACTCAGCGCAAAGCCGATGCTGGCGCCAAGGGGTTTTTCTCGCAGCCGTTTTACGATAATCGTCTGGTGGAAATTTATGCAGAGCATATGCAAGGCCTGGAAACCTATATTGGCATCAGTCCGATAACCAGTCAGGCCTCGATGAACTATTGGGAAGTCAAAAACAAAGTTAAATTTCCGAAAAGCTTTCGGCCGGATTATGACTGGAACGTCGAGTTTGCCAATGGCGTGATCGCTGTGGCCGCGGCCAATGGCCTGAATGTGTATTTCATGCCGATCAGGATCGATTTGAAAAAATATTTTGAGCGGATTGATTTGGCTGGCATCAATTAGCGTTGCTGATAAAGCGCGGCGCTAACTGTAAAAGATGTGGCTGGACTTAAAAACAGTCCAGCCATTTTTAGGCTTTACAGCGCTTTGTACAGGCTGATGGTTTTGTTCAATTCTTCTGTAGCTTTGCTGACGTTACCGCTTTTAGATGCGATTTGGCCTTGCATCAAAGATGCGTGAGCTTTTTTTGCTGCATCTGAACTGCCTGAGATAGCTTCAGAAGCGTTTCTGGCTGCTTTCAAGTGAATTTGTGCTGCAGAGAAATCGCTTTTGCTAACTTCAACCAAAGCTTTTTCGATGTGCGCAATAATCTCACTGGTGCCAGCTTGCGCAGAGGCCGCTGGGGCTGCTGCTTCAGCAGCAAATACGTTAACGCTAGTCAAACTTACAGACATAGCCAATGACAAAGTTAATACTGTTTTTGTAAAGATATTCATTAATTAATTTTTGTGTGATGGTTAATAGGTCCAATGCCCTAAAAAACACGTCATCACAGAACAGATTTTTGTGTCAGAACATTATGGCTAATTTCGCCATCGCTGAGAGCTGGCACTGCACAGTTTGCAGCATATTCTCTACAAAAAGCTTCGAGCAAATCCATGCTGATTGGAAGTATCTTTTTTCCTACTGGGTCCAATTGAAAAACACAATTGTCTTTCAGGCTTCATCATAACGGATTTGGCGGCTTTGCGATCAAGGAATTGCTGCAACTGGATGCGACAAGTTGTCGCGCAGCAGTGCGCAGATTTTAATCAGGCGCTCGCCTCTGGTTTAGGCCGTTGCTAACAAGGAAAATATCGCAGCGCAAGCTGACAATCTCGGCTAAAAAAACAATTCCCGCATCTTTTTACCTGGCGATTCAGCGCGCATAAACGCTTCGCCGACCAGGAAGGTATAAATGCCGTTTTCCTGCATCAATTGTACGTCGGCGGGCGTGTGGATGCCGCTTTCGGTGACGATCAGTTTGTCGGCCGGGATGGTCTTTTTCAAATCCAGCGTGGTTTGCAACGATACTTCAAAGGTGCGCAGATTGCGGTTGTTGATACCGATCATATTGGTATCCAGCTTTAAGGCCCGATCCAGTTCTGCAGCATCGTGGACTTCTACCAGTACATCCATGCCCAGGCCTGTAGCGGTGTCGGCCAACTCTTTCAGCATAACATCGTCCAGTGCGGCGGCGATCAGCAAGATGCAATCGGCACCCAGCGCCCGCGATTCGTGGATTTGATACGGATCGATCATAAAATCTTTACGTATCGCAGGCAAAGGGCAACTCTGCCGCACCATTTGCAGATTGGCTTCCGAGCCCTGGAAAAATTCTTTGTCAGTCAGCACCGATAAGCAGGTCGCGCCGCTAAATGCATAATCCACCGCTATTTCTACCGGCTTAAAGTTTTCGCGGATCACGCCCTGGCTAGGCGAGGCTTTTTTGATTTCGGCGATGATGGCCGGTTTTTTAGCATCGGCCTTACTGCGCAAGGCTTGATAAAAACCGCGCGGCCCCATCACGGTGCCAGCCAGTTCTTGCAGTAGCGACAAGGGCGTATTGGTTTTGCGGCGCGCCACTTCTTCGGCTTTCTTGGCAAGGATGGTTTTTAAAATGTCGGGAGTGTCAGTCATGGTCGTTCAAGAATATTAAAATAATATAGGTCGGATAAAGGCAAAGCCGTATCCGGCATGGCGGATTTCAATGGTTAACTATTATTTTTGGAATAGGCAATCAAGGCCTCAAACTTGGCCAATGCGCTACCGTCGGCCAGCACTTTATGCGCCCGACGGATGCCTGCATTCAGCGAATCCGTTAAATCAGCCGCGTAAATCGCCGCCCCGGCATTCAATGCCACAATGTCGCGCGCCGGGCTGGGCTGATTATTTAACACCGAACGGATAATGCTCAGGCTGTCGGCTGCGCAACTGATAGAAAGTGTATCCAGACTGGCGCGTTGCAAGCCAAATTGTTCCGGCGTGATCGTATAGCTATGCACGATGCCATCGACCAGCTCGGCGACAAAAGTCGGTGCGGCGATGCTGATTTCATCCAGTCCATCCTGGGCATGCACCACTAAAACGTGGCGGCTGCCGAGTTTTTTCAAAACCTCCGCCACCGGTACCAGCCATTGCCTATCGAACACACCAATAAGTTGATGCGGCGCGTTAGCCGGATTGGAGAGCGGGCCGATCAGATTAAACAGCGTCCGTACGCCCATTTCCTTGCGCGGGCCAACGGTATGCCGCACTGCGCTATGATGTTTGGCGGCAAACAAAAAGCCCACGCCAATCTCGTTCACGCATTGTGCTACTTGCTCGGCCGGCATATCCAGATCGATGCCCGCTGCTTCCAGCACATCAGCGCTACCGCAACTGCTGGAAACCGAGCGATTACCGTGTTTGGCCACTTTGCCGCCAGCCGCTGCCACGACAAACGCGGCGGTGGTGGAGATATTAAAGGTATTGGCGCCATCGCCGCCAGTGCCGCAGGTGTCGATGACATGTTCGCCGTCCACAGGCACAGGTTTTACCAGTTCGCGTAACACGCTGACTGCGGCGGCGATTTCTTCGATAGTTTCGCCCTTGCAGCGTAGTGCAATTAAAAAACCGGCGATTTGCGCGTCGCTAAGCTCGCCCTGCATCATGGTGCGCATCACATCGCGCATTTCTTCAGCAGAAAGATCGTGTTTATCCAGAAGTTTTTGCAGCGTGGCTTGGATTTGCATGAATTGATCTAATGGTTAACAGGCGTAGGCTGGGCAGAGCAAAGCAAAACCCAGCTAGTTTGATGCGTTTGCTTCAATCTCCCGCGCTACGCCGGGTAAAAAAATTAACAGGCAGACATGATAACAAACCGCCGCCAAAACCCGCGCATCTCATTGTTGTTTCAGCCAGGCTAAGGCCCCAAAACCAGCAGCCCGGCCAGTCGCCAGACAAGCGGTGAGCAAATAGCCACCAGTCGGCGCTTCCCAATCCAGCATTTCGCCGGCGGCGAACACGCCGGGTAATTGGCGTAACATCAAGTGTTGATCTAAATCGCTAAAACGGATGCCGCCAGCGCTGCTAATCGCTTCGGCGATGGGACGGGTGGCGTTTAGTTTAAGCGGCAGGGCTTTTAAAGTGTTTGCCAGCTTGTTTGGGTTGTCCATGTCGGCGGCGGCGAGCACCTCGCGTAGTATTGCCGCTTTGACGCCGCTAATACCTAAGCGTTTCCGCAGATGATTGCTAAGGCTGTCTTTGCCGCGTGGCGAGGCCAGACGTTCGATGACATTGTTCAGGCTGCGATCAGGCAGTAAATCCAATGCTATTAGTGCCGAACCCGTCGCGGCGATTTCATCGCGCAGGGCTGCGGACAGCGCATAGATCAAGCCGCCTTCCAGGCCGTATTCGGCTATCGTCAATTCGCCTTGCTGCTGAAATGATTCAGCGTGACTATTCTTAAAGGCGATGCTGACCGGTTTGATCGGCTGACCGGCAAAGCGGCTGCAAAAATAATCGCTCCAGGCCGTTTCAAAGCCACAGTTGGCTGGTTTTAGCGGGGCAATCTCGATGCCCTGCTGGCTTAGCAAGGACTGCCAGGCGCCGGTCGATCCCAGTTGCGGCCAACTAGCGCCACCCAGGGCTAGAATGGTCGCGTCGCACTGGATAAGGTGTTGGCCGGTGGGTGTATCAAAACGCAGGCCATTTTCCGCCCAGCCCAGCCAGCGTTGGCGCATATGAAAACGTACGCCATTGGTACGCAAGCGATGCAGCCAGGCGCGTAATAACGGCGCGGCCTTCATCTCGGTAGGAAATACGCGTCCCGATGTGCCGACAAAGGTATCGATGCCCAAGCCGCCTACCCAAGTTCGCAGCGCGTCGGGCGAAAAATTGCTCAGAATGGGTTGAAGCGCTTTTGCTTGCGCGCCGTATCGGCACAAAAAAGCATCGAAGGGCTCTGCATGGGTAATATTCATCCCACCCTTGCCGGCCATTAAAAATTTGCGCCCGGCAGAAGGCATGGCGTCGTAGACATCAACCGCAATGCCCGCCTGACTTAGTACTTCGGCAGCCATCAACCCGGCTGGGCCGGCGCCGATGATGGTTATGGAATGCTTTGATTGAGGCACAGACCTGTCAGGCGGGTATGGAAGTCGTCACGGTTATTTAGCCAATGCCACCGGATAGTTTGGATGTTCTGGATTGACTGTCAACGTCTGCTGACGCGGATCAACGATTAAATCCATCGCTTCCAACGGTATTACGCCTAACAAAGGTTCATTACCCAATACGACTGCTTCGGTAACATAGGTTCGATTGGCGAAAGCGATTTCGATTGGCGCTATTTTGGGTACTTTACGTTGATGACCATCGGCCAGGGTCACTACCTGCTGGCTAACTTCGGTAATATCAAATTCCAGTTGCAAGGCGATTTGTTCGGTCACGCACATGAAGGTTGCGCCGGTGTCAACCGGCGCATTGATCTCGACTTGTTTGCGGTTGAAGAGGTTGGTTAGTTTCAATGTTGCGTAGGTTAGACCCATGTATGTCTCCAAGCTTAGGTTCACTACGTTTTAGCACGTAACGGAAATCGTTCCGGGTGTTTGATCATGTCCACTGTCAAATCCACATCAATGCTGGGCCAATAAAAATGATTTGGAGAAGGTTCCTCAACGCGCAAAATGGCATCGACTGGCTGGCTTTTAAACCAAGGAAAGTCCTCGTAGGACATGAATAGCTCTTCGGTTTGAGTGAGCAACCAGACGCCGTGGTTGGAAATATGCGTCACTTCAACCGGGGAAGTGCTGTTGCCAAGCGCTAACGAGTTCATCGTAATGTTGCTCCACTAAAGATTCTATTTCGTTTAGCTGTTTTCGCGAATAGCGATAATTTTTTGCTAGCTCTATCTCTGGTTCTAGCCAGAACTTAGCTTCACCATCGTCGGAGACGATATGAACGTGCTTTCTGGATTCTTCCCGAGAGAAGAAAAAGAAGCGGTAACCCGCTTCTCTGAATACGGTTGGACTCATCGCGCCAAAAAATTCCGCAACATATCATGCCCATGCTCGGTCAAAATCGACTCGGGATGGAATTGCACACCTTCAATATCCAGGGTTTTATGGCGTACGCCCATGATTTCGTCGATATTACCGGCAGCGTCCTGCGTCCAGGCCGTTACTTCCAGGCAGGCCGGCAAACTGGTTTGCTCGATGACCAATGAATGGTAACGGGTGGCGGTAAATGGGTTATTCAGGCCTTTAAACACGCCGACATCGTGGTGATAAACCAAAGAGGTTTTACCGTGCATGATTTGTTTGGCGTGTATGATATTGCCGCCAAAGGCATAGCCTATACTTTGGTGGCCCAGACAGACGCCCAAAATTGGATATTTACCAGCGTAGCGGTGGATGGTTTCCACAGAAATACCGGCCTCTTTAGGCGTGCAGGGGCCAGGAGAAATGACTATTTTATCTGGACGCAAGGCTTCAATGTCTTCCACCGTGACTTCGTCGTTGCGCACCACGACCACTTCGGCACCCAGTTCGCCAAAGTACTGCACCAGATTGTAGGTAAACGAGTCGTAGTTATCGACCATTACCAGTTTGACGGCGCTCATGCCTTTCCTCCCAAGCCGGCTTCGGCCATACTGACGGCGCGGAACACCGCCCGGCCTTTGTTCATTGTTTCATCCCATTCGCTGCGCG
This sequence comes from uncultured Pseudomonadota bacterium, assembly GCA_903858105.1. Lineage (GTDB taxonomy): Bacteria > Pseudomonadota > Gammaproteobacteria > Methylococcales > Methylomonadaceae > Methylomonas. The sequence goes on from CAIOHN010000127.1 coordinate 7,961, forward strand.
GTACGGAATCGTAAACGATGCCAGCCCCGGCTTGAATGTGTAGCGTTTGATCTTTAATGACAGCGGTGCGAATCGCGATGGCCGTGTCCAAATTGCCCGACCAGGAGATATATCCCACCGCGCCGGAATAAATGCCGCGTTTGACCGGTTCCAGTTCGTCGATGATTTCCATGGCGCGAATTTTTGGCGCACCGCTGACCGTTCCGGCCGGGAAGGTGGCTGCCAAAACATCAAAAGCGTTTTTGCCGTCCTGCAATTCGCCGGTGACATTGGAAACGATGTGCATGACATGCGAATAACGCTCGACGATCATTTTATCCGTGAGTTTGACGCTGCCAATTTTGGCAACGCGACCGGTATCGTTACGCCCCAGGTCGATCAGCATCAAATGCTCGGCGATTTCCTTTGGGTCAGCCAACAATTCCTGTTCCAAAGCCAGATCTTGCTCGTGGGTAGCGCCGCGTGGCCGGGTGCCGGCGATGGGTCTGACGGTGATTTCGTCGTCTTCCAGCCGTACCAGAATTTCCGGCGAGGAGCCGACGATATGAAAATCAGCCAAGTTCAGATAAAACATGTACGGCGACGGATTAAGGCAGCGCAGGGCGCGGTACAAATCCAGCGGCGAAGCGCTGAACGGGATCGACATGCGCTGTGACAACACCACCTGCATGCAGTCGCCGTCAGTAATGTATTGCTTGGCTCTTAACACAGCGTCTTCAAAACCTTGCTGGGTAAAGCCGGAGACAAAATCGGATTCGTGCACCTGTTTAACGGTTTGATGCGGCTGCGGGTTGGCCTGCAACTCGCGCAACTTAACCACTAACTCGTCAAGTCGGGCTTTGGCATTTTCGTAGGCTTCGGCTTGAGACGGATCGGCGTGTGTCAACAGCAGCATTTTGCCGGACAAGTTGTCGAATATCAGCAAGTCTTGCGACACCATCAATAAAATGTCAGGCGCACCGATCGGATCGGGCTTTACCGAGGCTTGCAGGCGCGGCTCAATGTAACCGATGGTTTCGTAACCAAAATAGCCCACCAAGCCGCCGTTGAAGCGCGGTAAGCCTGGTACATCAGGCACTTGATATTGCAGACGAAATTCTTCAATCCATTCCAAAGGTTGGGCGTGTTCGAAAGTGTGCGTGTCCGCGCCGTCTTTTTCGACGCTAATGCGGTGGCCGCTGATTTTAATCCGGGTTTTGCAAGGCAAGCCGATGATCGAATACCGTCCCCATTGTTCGCCGCCATGCACCGATTCAAACAAATAGGAATAAGGGCCGTCGGCCAGCTTTAGATAAGCGCTGAGCGGCGTGTCCAGATCGGCCAGCACTTCGCGGCAGATCGGGATGCGGTTGTAGCCTTGTTGGGCGTATTGGGTAAATTGCGCGGGAGTCATCTTATTATTTTGGTTGCTGTCCAGGGAACTGGCAAATCGTCGATTTACGTTGGCTTAGCCGTTAAAACAGCCGCCAAAAACGCTTTGGATTATATCTTTTTTCGCTGGTTTCGGCTTCGTTATAAAATCCTGCTTCTTTTGGACAACAGGCGGATTCTGCATGAGACTGGTTACATTCTTTCATAACGGGCAAACTCAAATCGGCGCAGTGGTCGATGATAGCTTGGTGATCGCTAGCGACAACATCCCCAATGCCAGCAATATGCTGGAATTTTTAAGCAGCGGCGAGGCGGGTTTGGCCGCGCTACAGGCTTTGATTGCTGCGGGTAATCATCGGGTTGACTTGGCGGAGGTAAGCTTGCTGGCCCCAATTGTGCGCCCCGGCAAATTACTGGGTGTAGGGCTTAATTATGCCGATCATATCGGCGAAACCGGCATGGAAAAACCCGAATATCCCACTTTTTTTACCAAACAAAGCACCTGCGTGATTGCGTCTGGCGAGGCGATACACTGTCCAAAAGTCTCTGATAAAGTGGATTACGAGGCTGAACTGGCGTTTGTGATCGGTAAGCGTTGTCGGCATGTGCCGCTGGAAAAAGCCCATGAAGTCATCGCTGGCTATACGATTTGCAACGACGTTACCGTGCGCGACTGGCAGCAGCGGACGCCGACCTGGACCTTGGGTAAGTCCTTTGATACTCACGGCCCGTTGGGACCTTGGTTGGTAACCGCCGATGAAATTACCGATCCGCATAATCTCAGTATTAAAACCTGGGTGGACGACGAATTGCGGCAAAACGGCAATACCAGCGACATGATTTTTAACTGTTTTGAATTGGTCGCCTACCTGACGCAAGTGATGACTTTAGAACCGGGCGACGTGATTAGTACCGGTACACCGGCCGGCGTTGGCGTCAAAATGAAACCGCGCGGTTATTTAAAACCGGGGCAGACTGTGCGCATTGAGATTGAAGGATTGGGGGCTCTGAGTAATCCCGTTATAGCCGAGCCGGATAATTTTTTGGCCTAAGGCCAAGGTTAAGCATGGATTAAGTCTGCCTCCGTTAAGCTATAGCCAACTTAATGTAGAGGGCAAATCGCCAAGAGGCAGTCATGAAAACCATACAAGTCGCTATTTCCATTATCGCCATCACGCTGTCAGGCTGCGCGCATACCGGATATCAGCGTAGCTATGGCGGTTATAGCGGCGGATACTCGTCACCAAGCTACTCTCACAGTTACGAGCGTAGTTATTACAGTCCTGGCGCCAGTGTGACCTACGGGCGAACTTATGTTCAACCCAACCGTCACGCGCCGCATCATCAAGAGCATCATGATTGGCGTTCACCGGAGCGTGGCGAACATCATGGTGGTGGTTTTGGCGGTTGGCAAAATCGGGGGGTAGAGCACGAATCTCGGCATGAGCAACGTGCCGAGCACGCTCCGCAGCACTTGCTACAACGCTCGATGCCGGAACGTCAGGAACGTGGTTTTGATCGTCGAGACGGCGGCAATGGTGACCACCATCACGGCGGTTGGGGTGGTAGACATGGTGGGCGTGACGAGTAACCGGGTTTATAGTTCGATTCTGATCCCTAGCTCGATGACCCGCTCGACGGGGATTTTGAAATACTCGATGGCGCTGCTGGAGTTGTGGGTTAAAAAACTAAACAAGGAGCGACGCCATTTGGGCATGGGACTTTTGCGGCGGAAAGACAGTTTTTCACTGCCAATAAAAAACGATACGGTTTTTTGATCGATCTCCAGGCCTTCGTGACAGCATAGCTGTAAGGCGCGTCGCACATCCTGTTCTTCCTGAAAGCCAAAATACAGTTTTACCCGGAAAAAGTTACCGCTGTCGCCAAACGAACGGATTTTGACGCGGTTCGCTTCTTCGACATAGGGTTCTTCGCGGGTGACTATGGTCAGTACAATCAGCTTCTCGTGCATCACATGGTTGTGCTCAATATTATGTAATAGCACTTGTGGCACACCATGTACGCTGCGGGCCATGTAAATCGCGGTGCCGGGCACAGTCACCAAGGGATGACTTTGCAAACGCTCTTCCAACTCCTCAAATAATACCCGACGTTCGTCCAGGTATCTGGCCAATAATGCCTTACCTTTGATCCAGGTAGTCATAATCAAAAACAACACGGCACCGACGACCAGTGGCAGCCAGCCGCCATTTGGAATTTTTAGGCTGTTGGATGATAAAAACATCAGGTCGATAATCAGAAAGGTAGACAGAAACGTAATGCTGGTCGCCTTATTCCATTGCCACAGCGCCTGGATTACGATGAAAGCCAGCACCGTATCGACAATCATGGTGCCTGTTACCGCGATGCCGTAAGCGGAGGCTAATGCGGAAGAAGATCTAAAGCTTAATACCAGAATAAACACCGAAACCATCAACATCCAGTTGATGGCCGGCAGATAGACCTGGCCCATTTCGTCGCCGGAGGTGTGGCGAATATTCATTCGTGGGCAATAGCCGAGTTGAATCGCTTGGCGGGTTACCGAGAACGCCCCGGAAATAACGGCTTGCGAGGCGATAACCGTAGCCAATGTCGATAAAATCAACATTGGGTAGAGCGCCCAACTGGGTGCCATCAGATAAAACGGGTTTTCAATAGCTAGCGGATTGCCGATCAGCAATGCGCCTTGACCGAAATAATTCAGCAGCAAAGCCGGAAACACAAAGCCAAACCAGGCAAATCGAATCGGTTTTAAACCAAAATGCCCCATGTCGGCATAGAGGGCTTCGGCACCGGTGATCGCCAACACCACGGCACCCATAATCAAAAAGCCTTTCCAGCCCAACTCTATCAGTAAGCTAACGGCATAATAGGGATTGACAGCCATTAGTACATCGGGGTGCTGGAGGATGTTGATAAAGCCTAAAACGCCAAGTGTGGCAAACCAGAACACCATAATGGGCGCAAACATTCTGCCGACTTTGCCTGTACCTTTGGTCTGGATAATAAACAAAACACTGAGCACACTAATTGTAATTGGCAATACATAGTGTTCCAGGCGGGGAGCAACAATTTGTAAGCCCTCTACCGCGCTCAGTACTGAAATGGCCGGAGTAATCATGCTGTCGCCGTAAAACAAAGACGCGCCCAGTAAGCCGATGGTAACGATAAACACCTTGCGTTGTGGATTATCTTTGGAACCATGCAGGGCCAAAGCCATCAAGGCCATGATTCCACCTTCACCCTTGTTGTCGGCGCGCATGATGAAAATGGCGTACTTAGTGGTCACCACCAGGGTTAAAGCCCAAAAAATTAAGGACAATACGCCCAAAACATGGGTAGCGTCGGTCGGCAGACCACCGTGAAAAACTTCTTTGACCGCATACAGCGGGCTGGTGCCGATGTCGCCAAACACCACGCCTATAGCGCTTAAAGCCAGTGACGCGACTTTTTCTTTGGTCTGAGGGGATTGTTTTACGGACATAGGATAAAAAATCGAAAAGAAGCATGATGGGAAAGAAAATTATGCCATAGATTGTTATGTCGCCAGTAATCGCATTTGGTAAGTGGGGATTTATAGCGCTAAAACGTCTTATATTTGGTGGCGCGCGACACTTACTTTCAAGGACAGTTAACGCCCGAGTGCGGAATAATTTACAATAGCCGGTTAAAATCGAATCGCGCTTAATTTTGTATTCAACAGTTTCTATGTATTTATTTAAAAACCACGAGGATGCTTTGCAAAACAATGGGATAGCGTCATTCGCAGGTTCGGCGGCGATAAACGGTAACGATCAAGCTTCGTTGTGGCAGGTGCTATTGGGAGAAGAGCGGCCAGTCAGCATGTTGCGGCTGTTAGCAATCTTAGTGCTGTTGCTGCATGTTTGGGGGTTTCAGCAGTTAATGAAACCCGAAGAAAAGCTTACACAAGCGCAGCCTCTGATGATGGAAGTGTCGATGATTGCCATTTCTGCGCCAAAGCCCAGCGTCGCGCCACCCAAGCCGACGCCGCCTCCACCCGAGAAAAAACCGCCGCCGCCGAAAAAGCCGCAGCCCAAACCGCTACCTAAAAAAGCGCCGCCCATCGTGCAGAAGTCGCCAGACTTTGCGCCGGTAGAGCCAGTAGCTGAGCCGACGCCAACCCCGGCAGTAAGTCAGCCCAGCAGTGCGCCAGCAACAACGGCTAGCACGACTGCGACTAATACAGAACAATTTACCGAAGCTAACTTTCGGGCTAATTACGCGCATAATCCCAAGCCGGATTATCCCATGATTGCCAAAAGCCGTGGCTGGCAAGGCAAGGTACTGTTACGCGTGAAGGTGTCGCCTGAGGGCTTGAGCGACTCCGTTGCCGTTGAGACGAGCAGCGGCCATGACATGTTAGATGAGTCGGCAATTGAGGCCGTCAAAAAATGGAAATTTATTCCGGCCAAACGCGGCGATACGCCAGTGGCCAGTTCGGTGATTGTGCCTATTATTTTTACTTTGCGTGAATAAAAATCGGAGAGATTGATGCCTTACCATATAGCCCCGGAAGCGGTTATCGACGCTACCCTTTACACATTGCTGGCGTTTTCGTTGATAACGTGGACTTTGATTTTTTTCAAAATATGGCAGTTTGCCAAGAATAATTATTACAACAAACAATTCAACACGGCTTTTTGGGATGCTATCGATTTAAATGCAGCGGAGCATTTGCCCGCTGAGGCCGCGCGTGGTCCCCAGGCCCGGATTGCAAGCTGCGGATTTGCCTGGCTGGCGGAAATGACTCATCCAGAAACCTGCACCGGCCTGAAGTTTCGCGGTTCGCCGCAAGATTTATTGGAACAAACCTTGCGCAAACAAACGCAAGAAGAGCAAAAACGCATGGAGAGTGGTTTGACCATGTTGGCCAGTATCGGCAGTACGGCGCCGTTTGTCGGGCTATTTGGCACGGTACTGGGCATCATGCATGCCATGCACGATATTAGCGCCAGCGGTTCCGCCAGTTTGGATGTGGTCGCCGGTCCTATTGGCGATGCATTAATTGCCACAGCCATCGGTATTGCCGTAGCAGTACCAGCAGTGTTGGCCTATAATTTTTTCCAGCGTCGGGCCAAGCATCATCGGGCCTCGCTGGAAAATTTCGTCGATGGTTTTTTACATATCGCCTTCGGCGACTCAGTCGGTAATGCCACTAAAAACAAGGAGTAGATAAAATGGGATTTAAGACGAATTCTGATGAAGATGACCCGGTTAGCGAAATTAACGTAACGCCGCTGGTAGATGTAATGCTGGTGCTGGTGATTATCTTGCTGGTCACCGCGCCTTTACTCACCCAATCGGTCAATGTGGCCTTACCTAAAACGGCTTCAACCACGCCCGATCTTGAAAAACAGCCTATGCAACTGGGGATAGATGCACAAGGCGGGGTGACGCTGAATAAAAATGCTGTAGCCGATTTGGCAGCTTTGGATGTTACTTTAAGAGGGGAGCTAGCGACCAACCCCGAATTAATCATCCATATCTATGCTGATCAAGGCGTTAATTATGGCAAGGTTGCAGAAGTGATGGCTACCGTGCAACACGCCGGTATTTCCAAATTGGCTTTTGTAACGCTGGAACAATAGGTAACTCAACGGCCTGAGCATCAGTTCAGGCCGGTTTTATCAGGCTTTATTTTTACTTAGATTTTTCTCGATATACTCGATCATCAATCCGGCAATATCCTTAGCGCTGGTTTTTTCTATTCCTTCCAGCCCCGGTGAAGAATTAACCTCCATCACCAGCGGGCCGCGTTTGGAACGCAATAAATCCACCCCGCAGACGTTCAATCCCATAATTTTAGCTGCTTGAACTGCTGTAGCGCGTTCTGTGGGTGTCAGTCGCACCAGGGTTGCGGTGCCGCCGCGATGCAAATTGGAACGAAACTCACCCTCGCGGCCTTGTCGTTTCATGGCAGCCACTACCTTGTCGCCAATCACAAAGCAGCGAATGTCGCTGCCGGATGCTTCTTCGATAAATTCCTGAACCATGATATTGGCATTCAAGCCCATAAATGCTTGAATCACGCTATGCGCGGCATTATGGGTTTCTGCCAGCACCACGCCGATGCCTTGCGAGCCTTCCACTACTTTGATGACCAAAGGCGCGCCGCCGACTTCGGCGATTAGATCTTCAATATTATCGGGATTATGCGCAAAGGCGGTAATCGGCAGATCGATGCCTTTGCGCGCCAATAACTGACTGGAAGCCAGTTTGTCGCGAGAGCGACTGATAGCAGCCGAACTATTCAGCGCAAAGGTGTTCATTACTTCAAACTGCCGCAACACCGCCGTGCCGTAAAAGGTAATCGATGCGCCGATTCTTGGGACAACCGCGTCGTAGCCAAGCAGGTTTTCGCCCTGATAATGGATCGACGGTTTCATCGAGGTAATATTCATGTAGCAATGGGTAGGATCGAACACCCGGGCTTCGTGGCCGCGCGCTGTGGCGGCCTCCAGCAGGCGCACACTGGAATACAGCGTGGCGTCGCGAGACAAAATCGCTATTTTCATAAGCCGTCAGTCCTGCAATTACAAGACGATGCCGTCAAAATCCCTGACCTGATGATGTTCCGCGCCAACTTCCGGCGGATGTTCGCGTACCAGCCAGACGCAGGCAAAACCTGCCAAACGAGCTGCATCCAATTCTTCTTTAATATCGGATAAAAATAAAATCTGTTCGGCGGGCAAGTTAATCTCGGCCGCAATCCGTTGGTAGGCTGCGGTTTCTCTTTTACCGCCGATATGGGTATCGAAATAGCCGGAAAATAAAGGCGTCAAATCACCAAAATCACTATAGCCAAACAGTAGTTTTTGCGCCTGCACCGAGCCGGAGGAATACACATACAGCTTATAGCCTTGGCTATGCCAAGTCCGTAAATTGCGCACCGCATCCTCGTACACGTGGCCGGTGAAATCACCGTTTTGGTAACCTGCTTGCCAGATTAAGCCTTGTAAGGATTTTAACGCGGTGATTTTCTGATCGCTGTCTATCCATTCGATGAATTGGCCGATCAGTGCTTCGTTATCCAGGCTGCTGCCAGCCAGTTGCCGGGCATCGTCCAATAATTGCGCTATCTCAGGTTGCGCGTGATTAGCGCGGATAAAATCCGGTAGATGAGCACGAGCATAAGGAAACAACACATCCTTAACAAACGACAGCGACGAGGTAGTGCCTTCGATGTCAGTGACGATGGCTTTAATCATAAACCGACCAGATATTGATCCAGAGTCGGAAAGCGTTCGGCAATCGGATCGCCGGTAAACTCAGCCACCCAACCGTCTTCGGTCGTAAACAAACGGATGCATTTAAAGGCTGGATTTTCGCCCATATCAAACCAATGCGTGGTATTGGCGGGTACGCTGATCAGGTCGCCTTGTTCGCACAACACCGCAAACACTTGGTCGTTGACGTGCAGGTAAAACAAGCCGCGGCCTTCCACGAAAAACCGCACTTCAAAATCGCTGTGAGTGTGCTCACTTAAAAATTTTTGTCGCAGTGCATCTTTATTGGGATGCTCGGCAGTCAGGCTGATGACATCTACCGACTGGAAGCCGTATTGATGCTTTAGCTTATCGATCGAGCTTTGATAAGCTTTTAGTACCGCATCGGCATCGTCGGCAGCCGAAAACTCGCAATCGGCTTGCCAGCGCTCAAACTGCACACCAAGAGAGTTTAACTGCTTAGCGATGCTGTCAAAATCCCGAAAAGTTTTGCCTTGCTGCGGCTGATTGGCCGGGTAAATGCTTAATGCGCTCATAATCGTGTGACTCCGTGCAGACGAATTTCAATATCAAATAAAAACTCCAGTGCTTCCAGGTGGCGCAGAGCATCATCTACCGAAGAACCCCAGGTGTAAAAGCCGTGGCCGGCAATAATGTAGCCGTAGACATTATCATGCCGATCCAGATAGTTTTCTACTTTGCCCGCCAATCGGGGAATATCCTGATCGTTACCGAAAATAGGAATAGAAATACGCGTTTCGTGGGTATCAATCCCCGATAGCGCCTTGAGCAGTTCGTAATCCTTCAGCACGATTTCGTGCTTGAACAGACGGGCTGTCAGCGTCGCGTTAGCAGAATGCGGGTGCAATACGGCTTGGATTTGCGGGTAGCGTTGATATAAACCGGTGTGCAGCAAGGTTTCCGCCGACGGTTTCTTGCCGTCCAGCGACTGACCTTTAGCGTCTATCAGCATAATGTCGTCAGTTTGCAAACGGCCTTTGTGGCGACCGGACACGGTGATAGCGATCGTGCCGTCGCTGAGTCGGGCCGAGAAGTTGCCGCTGGTAGCCGGCACCCAGCCTTTGCTGTCGATGAAACGGCCAGCAGCAATTAATTGCTCTGCCTTGCGATAAAATTCGTCGGTTTTTAAGGTCATGGATATTTTTGCGGATTGCAAAAGAAAAGAAAGAGTTGGCCTGTAAGCCGGGTTCTGTCGAGAACAGCCATTCATCTAGGCGATTAGTCACCTAATCGCTCAAGCAATCTACCCAGGCACCGCGCGGGCCACGCGTATGTGCCTCTATTTGATCTTGCTCCGGGTGGGGTTTACCATGCCACGCCTGTTACCAGTCGCGCGGTGCGCTCTTACCGCACCATTTCACCCTTACCGGGTCGTTGCCGACCAGGCGGTATATTTTCTGCGGCACTTTCCGTAGGCTCACGCCTCCCAGGCATTACCTGGCACCCTGCCCTTTGGAGCCCGGACTTTCCTCCCTTTTATTTGCATAAAACGGCGACTGTTCGGCCAACTCTGCGAGCGATTATACAGGCTACGCCGGAAAATAGTTGTGCTGCATGCGGGCAAAGCCAAGTTCGTGGTAAATTTCCGCATCATTCAAGCGCCAACAGGTATTGCCATGACCACCATTCGCCAAGACGATTTGATCCAAAGCATCAGTGATGCACTGCAATATATCTCTTACTATCATCCCAAAGACTTTATTCAGGCTTTGCATGCGGCGTATCAGAAAGAACAAAGCCCGGCAGCCAAGGATGCAATGGCACAGATTTTAATCAACTCCAGGATGTGCGCGGAAGGCAAGCGGCCGATTTGTCAGGATACCGGCATCGTCACGGTATTTTTAAAAATAGGCATGGACGTGCGCTGGGATGCCAAACTGAGCGTCAGCGAAATGGTCAACGCAGGCGTGCGCCGCGCGTATTTAAACCCTGATAACGTGTTGCGGGCGTCAATTTTGTCCGACCCGGCCGGCAAACGTATTAACACCAAAGACAACACCCCGGCGGTGATTCATATGGAAGTCGTGCCGGGCGATAAATTGGAAGTAGAAGTGGCCGCCAAGGGCGGTGGCTCGGAAGCCAAATCCAAATTTGTCATGCTCAATCCCTCTGACAGCATTGTCGATTGGGTGATGAAAACCGTGCCGACCATGGGGGCTGGCTGGTGTCCGCCCGGTATTTTGGGCATAGGCATAGGTGGCACCGCCGAAAAAGCCATGATTATGGCCAAACAAGCCTGTATGCAATCAATAGACATTCAAGACTTGCTGGCGCGCGGCCCCAGCAACGCCCTGGAAGAATTGCGCCTGGAGTTATACGACAAGGTCAATGCGCTGGGTATCGGCGCGCAAGGCTTGGGCGGCCTGACCACGGTGCTGGATATAAAAATTCTGGATTACCCCACGCATGCTGCCAACAAACCGGTGGCGATGATCCCCAACTGCGCTGCCACTCGCCATGCGCATTTTGTGTTGGACGGCTCTGGCCCGGCGCTATTGACGCCACCTAAATTGGAAGATTGGCCGGTGATTAGCCAAAGCGCTGGCAGCGCTCGCCGCGTCAACATCAACGGCTTAAGCAAACAAGATGTTGCCGATTGGCAGCCTGGCGAAACCCTGCTGCTCAGCGGCACTTTATTAACCGGTCGCGATGCCGCCCACAAACGCATCGTCGATCTGCTGAATAAAGGCGAACCGCTCCCTGCAGGCGTGGATTTTAAAGACAAATTTATTTACTACGTCGGCCCCGTCGATGCCGTGCGCGACGAAGTAGTCGGCCCGGCCGGCCCCACTACCGCCACCCGCATGGATGGTTTTACCGAAACGGTGTTGGCCCAAACCGGACTGTTGGGCATGATAGGCAAATCCGAACGCGGACCCGTCGCGATAGAGGCCATTGCCAAGCATAAAGCCGTGTATCTGATTGCGGTGGGCGGTGCGGCTTATTTGGTTTCCAAAGCCATCCGGCAATCCAGAGTGGTCGCTTTCCCGGAATTGGGTATGGAAGCGATTCATGAGTTTGTCGTCGAAGATATGCCGGTCACCGTAGCCGTCGATAGTCGCGGTGAGTCCATACACAATACCGCACCCAAGGTGTGGCAGAGCAAGATTGGAAAAATACCGGTGACAGTGCTTTAAAGTTGGAAAAAACGCCAGCAAAAGTGCTATGTTTCTCACAAATTAACCAGTAGGAGTTAGACGATGAATGGGATTTTAAGACTGACGAATAACAGGTATCCGGTAATTAAGGTATTGGCCGCGGCCTTGCTGTTTTCTATGCCAGTCTCGGTAACTTATGCGGGTGCGATTAGAAGTGCGGACTTGTTTAGCAATACGCTGGCTTCTGAAGACAGAGATGACGGTTCAACGGATGCGGTGGCCCTGGGATTTACGGTTCGTTTGAACGCCACGAATTTTAGCAATGTGTATGTCAACACAAACGGCAATGTTACCTTTGGCAGTGCGCTGGGTTCGATTAACTTCACGCCTCCCGCGGATCCCGATGCGCCAACTAAGCCTTCAAGTTTAAGTGACGCAGACAGGCCGATTTTGGCACCCTTTTTTGCCGATGTGGATACCTCCGCCTCTGGAAAAATCGAGTATGGGCAGGGGATAATCGCCGGTAAAAACGTGTTTGGCGTTAACTGGATAGATGTGGGTTATTTCGATGCCAGAGACGACAAATTAAATAGCTTCCAGCTAATTATCACTGATCGTTCCGACGTGAAGGCAGGCGATTTCGACTTTGAATTTAACTACGATAAAATTGCCTGGGAAACCGGCAGCTTTAGCGGTGGATTAGACGGCTTGGGCCGTAATTCCGCGCACGTCGGCTGGTCGAATGGCCCTGGCTTAGCAGAGACCTATCTTGAGTTACCTGGCTCGGGTGAATTCGGTGCATTTTTAGACGGTGGCCCTAATAGTTTGGTTGCAAATTCGCGGCAATCGCCACAGCCTGGTAGATATGTGATTGAGGTAAGAGACGGTATACCGCTGAGTAATGTCCCTCTTCCAGCCGGATTGCCTTTATTTTTGAGCGGATTGGCATTTTTAGGCTGGCGCAGTAAAAAAGTCGGCTAAAGTCGTTGATGGGTGCCAGTTTGATCGGCTGGCACTTATTGGCGTCAAATCCGGTTTACGCCGCAACAATCTGCAGCAAGCTAACTAAATAGTTGGAAACAGCGGGTGATCCTGCCAGGTTTGATGTGCCAGATGCATATCGACCAAGCCTTTGTGTTCCAGTCTTTGCAGGCAATCCAGAATAATCGCCGATTGATCGGAAAACTCGGTCAGAATCGGCGTTAAATCTTGCATGTTGCCGCCCATATTGACGATCTGGATCAGTTGCCCGCCCAGGGTATGAAATTTTTCGTGCGGCAATTCAATCGCGTCAAAATCCGGGCTACCCATAAACTGCTGACCCGCACCGTAATACCACCTGCCCAGACGGCAGTCGTGATGATCCAGCGCCGGGTGATAATTTGGGCTATCGTTGGCGTTTATTGGGTTTGCGGCGATGCGAACCACGTCGCTGACCAGCTTTCTGCGCCACTGAATATGATCGACAATGGCCATATGAATCAGGCCAACCGGCAAGCCAGACCAGCGCAAATCCTGCTCAATAAAATAAATATAATCACTTAAAGGCAACGGCTTGCTGAGCCAATAGCCTTGCACTTTGGTACAACCGGCTTCCAGCAGCATTTGATATTGGGAATCAGACTCCACGCCTTCGGCAACAATACTAATATCCAGTTCGTGTGCCATGCGGATCGAGGTTTCGGCTATCGTCTGATTTTTGGGTGAGTCCGCCATGCGACTGATGATGCTGCGATCCAGTTTGATGGTGGTAAACGGCCAGTGGCTCAGGGTTTCCAGTGTCGAATAGCCGGTGCCGTAATCGTCCATCGCCAAGCCAATGCCGGCATCGCGCAGCGTCAAAATATGTTTTTTTACTGCGGGGCTGGCATTCAGAATCGTGGTTTCGGTGATCTCGATTTGCAGGTTTTTAGCCGGGATGTGCAATTGTTCCAAGGTTTCCAGCACCAAGTTGCTGAAGCGAGCATCGGTAAAATCCTGCGCGGTGGCGTTGACCGATGTCACCAGCGAACTGTCGATATCCGAGAAAATCAGCAAATCGCGAGCAAGCGTGTTGAACATCTGATAGGTGATTTCCCGAATCACGCCCGATTGCTCGGCATGCGGGATAAAATCATTGGGCTGAATAATCTGGCCGCTCGGTTTTAACCAGCGGATTAATGCTTCTGCGCCGATGACTTTGCCGGTGATCAGTGAGATTTTGGGCTGGTAGTAATAGACAAATTCATCCTTAGCCAAGCCAGCCAAAATACTTTGATCTGTGATTACAAGTTCAGTCATGTCGAAAATATTAATTGCCAAATAAGCCAGCCCGAATCATATGCCTCATGCTGATCATCGCGCAAACGCTGGTGGCCGTTATTGCTTGAGCAAGAGCATTTTGAATATGCGATCAGCATAATGCCAGGATATTGTCTGCCTGGGTTTGATGAGGATTAAGGGAATCTCTAACCCCCCCCCCTCATCCCAAGCGTCTCCCTAAGGGAGGAGGAGATTATTTAATTAGTAGAGGTTTTCTTAAATGTCGGCGGTTTGCGGCGAGCGGCTATTAGCGACAAAATGCGATAATTTTTGCGCCGCTGGTGGGGGTTTTTAGTTTTAAAACGTCTAAAGGGGTAGCAGCTACTTTTTCAACCCCATTTCACCTTTGCCAGCCCTTTGCTTTCCAGCCCTAATCAACCGATGTTGTGGACATTTTTTTTGTTACTGGCGCTATTGGTTACCGGTTGCAAATCTGTGCCGCCGCGCGACGCAAAAGCCTTGGCGTTTGCTGTGCCGCAGCAGTGGGACAGTCATCGCGGCGTCGCCGAACCAGCGACGCTCGGTTGGGTGCAAGCCTTTAACGACGCGCAATTGACTGCTTTGGTTAAGGCAGGCTTGACGGAAAACTTTGATCTGAAAAGCGCTGCTGCTCGCGTTGACGCAGCACGCGAACAGGTGCTTATCGTCGGCGCTGGCCGCTGGCCGCAACTGGCATTCACCCCGGCTTATCAGCGCACCAAATCCAATATCGGCGGCGATGACAGCGAATTTGGTGCATTTATGGCCATGTTCAGCCTAAGTTGGGAGGCGGATATTTGGGGGCGAATCAAAGCCGGTCAGCAGGCGGCAGGCAGCGAAGCAGAAGCGGTTGGCGAGGATTATCAAGCCGCACATTTATCCTTGGCGGCGCGGATTGCCCAAGCTTACTTCGAGGTAAGCGAAGCGCAGTTGCAAGCGGCAGTCGCCGAGCAGTCGGTTAAAGATCGCGGTGTGATTGTCGATCTGGTGCGCGGTCGCTTTAATAAAGGCTTGACCCGTGGTTTGGACTTGCGGCTGGTGTTGACCGATCTGGCCAATGCCCAAGCGCAACTGGCGCAGGCGCGCAACGATTTGCAAGCTGTAAGCAGACGTTTGCAAACCTTGTTGGGGCGGTATCCTAATAGCCAGTCGGCTGAACTGGCACCGACAGAATTCGCAAAAAACCTGCCGCAGCCACCGCAAACTTTGGCGGCCGGTTTGCCAGCCGAGTTATTGACGCGCCGTCCCGATGTCATCGCCGCTTTCAAACGCTTGCAGGCCAGCGACTCGCGTCTGGAAAGCGCCGAAAAAGCCCTGCTGCCGCGCGTGACCCTGACCGGCACCGCTGGAACCAGCAGTGCCGCGTTGACGGAGATTATCGATCCGCGCGCCGCTGTCTGGAATCTGGCGGCAGGTCTGGCGCAGCCCTTGTTTACCGGCGAGCGCTTGCAAGCCGACATACGCTTTAATCAGGCCAAAACTCAGGAAGCTTTCAACCAATACCAAAGCGTAGCTTTGAACGCTTTTCGCGAGGTTGAGCAAGCACTGGCCGCCGAAGCCTGGCTGCGCACCCAGGAGCAAGCCCTACGCGAAGCCGTGCAGCAAACCGAAGCCAGTCGTAAGCTGGCGGTATATTCCTATCGGCAAGGTCTGATCGAAATTTTGACGCTGCTCGACAGTTACCGCAGCACTCTCAATGCCCAAAGTGCCCATCTGGCGGTGCAGCGACAACTGCTCAACAATCGTATCAATCTGTATCTGGCATTGGGCGGTGCAGTTTGATCGGGTTTTTTAATTGGACATCACGGCGGCTACATTGAATTTAAAACGCCTGCTACCGCTATTAGTCCTGCTGGCTGCGGCTGTTGCTAGCTGGGGGATTATTGCCTTTAAACCACAGCCTGTGCAGCAGGCTGTGGATTCGATTGTTCCCAGTGTAGAGATCGTTCGCGCCGCACCGCAAGGCTTGCGCTTGAACGTTTTTTCGCAAGGGGTAGTGACGCCGCGCGAGCAAATAGACTTGGTCGCTGAAGTGGCTGGCAAAGTGGTGCAGGTGCATCCGGCTATGGTGGCTGGTGGCTTTTTTGCAGTCAACGAATTACTAATAACCATCGATACCCGCGATTATGACTACGCTGTGCTAATCGCCGAAGCGCAATTGGCAGAAGCCAGGCGGGTGTTGATTAACGAAGACGCGCAAGTAGAGCAGGCGCATAGCGAATGGCAAGCCTTGGGAGAGGGCGAACCCAGCGCATTGGCGCTACGCAAACCGCAACAGGCGGAGGCGCAAGCCAAGCTCAAAGCCGCCGAAGCGGAACTGGCCAAGGCCAAACTCAACCGCAGTCGCTGCGAATTGCGCGCGCCGTTTGCTGGCCGAGTGCTTAGCAAGCAGGCGGGGTTGGGCCAATACATACCCGCTGCCGCTGTAGTGGCGCGGATTTACGCCAGCGATACTGCCGAAGTGCGTTTGCCCATTGGCACCGAGCAACTGGCGTTTTTGCAGCTAGCCTTGGGCAATAAATCGGGACACTGGCCTGCTGTGACCCTGCGCGCCGAGCTGGCCGGCAAGCTCGCTAGCTGGCAAGGCCGTATCGTGCGTAGCGAAGCTGCTCTGGATGACAGCAGCGGCCAACTGTATTTGATCGCCCAAGTGGCTGAGCCGTTTGCAGAAAAGTCAGACCAGCCACCCTTGCTGAATGGTTTGTTTGTGCAAGCCGAGATTGAGGGCGTGTGGCGCGAAGGACTATTTACTTTGCCGCGTAGCGCGGTGAACAGTTTGCAGCAAGTCAAACTGGTGAATGCCGCGCAGCAACTGGAATTTCGCCAGGTCGATATTCTCCGCAGCGAAGCTGAACGCCTCATCGTCAAAGCCGGATTGCGCGCTGGTGACCGCGTGATAGTCTCCGAGTTGCCCGTGCCGGTGGCGGGTATGAAGCTCAAAATAGCTCAAACTTCCCCGCTGTCGCAAAAATGACTCCGCCGGTATCCGCCAATAACCGCCAAGGCGTAATCGCCTGGTTCGCAGCCAATCCGGTGGCTGCCAATTTGTTGATGTTATTGATCCTGACCGGCGGTGTCTTGGGCATGCTGGGGGTGGATAAGGAAGTGTTTCCGCGGTTTAACCTGCATAAAATCGCGATTACTGCCATTTTTCCGGGTGCGGGGCCTGCGGAAGTGGAAGAGGCGGTGTGCATACCCATAGAACAAGCTATCCAAGATGTTAACGGCATTAAACATCTGCATGGCGAGATCAGCGCCGATACCTGCAAAATTGAAGTAGAAATCTTGCCGGATATTGAGTTGAATCAAATGATGGCAACCCTGCAAAGCCGGGTGCAAGTCATTCCACGCTTGCCGAAACAGCTTGAGAAAATTCAGGTGCTACCGGCCACCCGCGAAGACGACGATGGTGTGATCTGGCTAGCTTTGCACGGGGCGACTGACCCTGCCACCTTGCAGCGCTACGGCGACCGGATTCAGGAACAATTAATCGCCATACCTGGCGTTAGTCGGGCGCGTAACTATGGCGAACAGGCTTACGAAATTGCCATCGAAGTCTCGCCGCAACAATTGCGCAAATACCAACTGACATTAGACGAAGTGGCACAGGCAGTGCGTAAGGCCTCGGTCGATATGCCCGGCGGTTTGCTTAAAAACCCCGATGGCGAGTTATTGCTGCGGGTCAATGGCCGGGCCAAAAATGCCGACGCGGTCGGCGCTTTAGTGATCAAAACCCTGCCGGATGGCAATCGGCTGCGGCTGGAGCAAATCGCCACGATAACAGAGGGCCTGGAAGAGCGCTTGTGGGCCTGGCACCATAACGGCCAGACCGCGCAAGGTTGGGAGATTCACACCACGCAAGACAGTGTGGCCGTGGCCCGACGGGTTAAAGCTTATGTCGAACAAATGCGTACTGAGTTGCCGGAAGGTCTGCGTTTGATTACCTGGTGGGACGATTCGCAAGCTTACGACGAGCGCATCGGCACCTTGCTGGAAGACGGCTTGAGCGGTTTTGTGCTGGTTTGCCTGGTGTTGACTTTATTTCTGCGCCTACGGGTGGCTTTGTGGGCTGGCGTGGGGATTTTTACCTCGGTATTGGGCGCGTTCTGGCTGATGCCAGCGCTGGATATTTCCTTAAACATGTTGTCCTTGTTCGGCTTTTTGCTGGCCATGGGGATTTTGGTTGACGATGCCATCATCATCGGCGAGAGCGTGCACAGTCGGCAAACCGAGGGTAGGCAGTCGTCGCTGCAAGCGACCATCCAGGGCGTGAAGGAGGTGGCGCTGCCGGTTAGTTTGTCGGTGTTGATCGTATTGGTGGCATTTTTGCCGGGGCTATTTTTACCCGGCTGGGCTGGGCAGATGATGCGGCCGATATGTTTGGTGATGATTTTGACCTTGCTGTTTTCCTTGATCGAAGCCTTATTAATCCTGCCTGCGCATTTGGTCGATGATGCTGATGCGCAAGCCAGACCAAGCCAGCTGCAAAACCTGCGAACGCGCATGAATCAAGGCCTGGAAAATTTTGTCGCAAAAATCTACCGGCCCTTGCTGGAGCTTGCGTTAGCCTGGCGCTATCTGACCGTCGCTTTATTTTTGGCCTTGTTGCTGATTTGTGCCGCATTGGTGGTCAGCGACCGGGTGCGACACTCGATCAGTCCTGACGTAATCAAGGATAGTTTCTGGGTGCAAATGAGCTTGCCGCAAAGCGCGCCCTACAGCGAGATGCAGGCATTGTCGGCGCAGGTGGAACACGCCTTGTTTGCCTTGCGCGACGAGTTGGATGGCGTGTCAGCAGCGCATCAAGCCAGCGCCAGCAGCGTCAATGCGGCGCATGCCAACGACCATAGCGTGATCGTCGGTGTGGAAACAATTACATCGGAACATAGTAGCGAAATGTGGCTGGAGTTTTCCGCAGAAGGCCGACGCCGATTGCAGGTAGAAGAGTTTATCCGCGCTTGGCGGCAACGGATTGGCGATATTGGCCGCGGCAAAATTGATTTTATTTTTAAAGAAGGTGACGTGCCTTACGACATTGAGCTGATGCTGAGTGCTGGCGATGCCACTCTGTTAATGCCTGCCGCTGATCAGCTTAAAGTCTGGCTTAGTGCATTTCCCGGCGTGTACGATGTCGTTGATTCATCCGAGCTGGGTAAGCCGGAAGTGCGCTTGACCCTAAAGCCGCAAGCGGAACGCCTGGGTTTACGTTTGGAACAACTTGCCGAGCAAGTCCGGCAAGGCTACAACGGCGAAGAAGTGCATCGCTTTTTGCGTGGGCGCCGCGAGGTTAAAGTCTTGGTGCGTTACCCGCTGGAACAGCGGCAATCGCTGGATGCGTTAAAGGCGCAGTTCGTACGTTTGCCTAACGGGAGTAGCGCGCCTTTGGGTGAGTTGGCTGAGATCCGCCTTGCGCAAGCTTATTCCAGACTCAATCGCGAAGACCGGCAGCGAGTGCTTAAAGTGCAAGCGCGGGTCGATCCGACCAAGATCGATGTCAACAGCATTTACGTGGGTTTGGAAAGTAAAGCCTTAGCCGATCTGCAGCAGGCTTTTCCGGGTTTGCAGGTGCAAATTGGTCAACAGCGTCAGGAGCAGGAAGACATGCTGGCGGCTTTTGCTAAAAACACCCTGATCGCGCTGCTGGTCATCTACGCGCTGATCGCAGTGCCGTTTAAATCTTATAGCAAACCGCTGATCTTTCTGCTGGCGGCCCCAGTGGCATGGAGCGGTGCGGTGCTGGCGCATTGGGCAGTGGGCTTGCCCTTGTCGATGGAATCTTTAGTGGGCATGATCGCCGCTAGTGGTGTGGTGGTGAACGACAGCTTGGTGTTGCTGGATTACATCCGCCAGCATGGCGATGCAGAGCAATCGGTGGAAACCTTAATCAGCGCCGCCTGCACCTCGCGATTTCGGCCGATTTTGTTGGCCTTTTTAACCAATTTTGCCGGGTTTTTGCCAACGCTTCTAGAAACCAACCCGCAAGCGCAATTTTTGATTCCGATGACCTTGTCATTGTCGGCCGGATTATTAATGGGTATGGCCGCCAGCTTGATCTTGACGCCGGTCTGTTATGCGATTTTGGGGGAAGGGCGGTAACGACTGTACCCAACAATAGGCGAGTGACACAAAAAATGAAAAATCGCCGGGTTTTGTGGCGGTAATATTGAAAAATTTTGTAGTTTTTATAGGTACAGAGCAAGTTCGGTCGCAATCCGCCATACAAAACCAATGTGCCAATGGCAAATGTCCAGCCGAAAGCAGGCTCAGGGTGTGGTGAGTTTACGAACCGCACCAGTCGCGAACGATGCGCTTTACGCTGTTCAGCACATCCCCTTGCACTAGGCATAATAATGAGCGGTGTATTGCTGGTCTAGGTGAAAATCAGTAAACAAACCTATCGGTTCAGCCTTGCGTCGGCTAAACTATCGCTGAGAGGGCAAAACAATGACGATTTTCACTATAGGCTACGAAGGTATCGATATTGATGCCTTTCTGGCACTTTTAAAAAAATACAATATTGACACCGTAATCGATATCCGCGAATTCCCAGGTTCACGTAAACCGGGTTTTGCTAAAACCGCGTTATCCAACTTACTCAACCTCTCAGGAATAGAATACTTGCACGTCGTGGCGTTGGGTTGCCCAAAACCAGTCAGGGAACAATATAAGCAAGACAACAACTGGAAACGCTACACGCAAGGATTTTTGGAACACCTGAACAACCAAGATCAAGCCATCGCTTACGTGGCAGACACGGCGGCCTACTCAAATTGTGCCTTACTTTGCTACGAAGCCGATTACCACTTTTGTCATCGATCCATGGTGGCAAATGCCGTCCGCGAATATAACGGGATGGATATCGTGCATATCAACTCGGCCGAAACTAAAACAAGGAAAATTGCGTCACCTTCTGCGGCTGTAGCTTAGGCGGGTAGATCAAACTAATAATTAGCCATTGGTGTTGAAAACGGTGCTGATTACCCATCAAAAACATAAGGTCGTTGCTTGGCAGATGATCTTCCAGCTTGGCGCGAAATGGCGCTTCCCAATTTGGCCCGTGCTTGTAAAAACAATTCCAATAGAGCGCACCTGCTTCCCAATCGACAATCTTATGGTGATATTCCTTCTCGCCATCCGCCGTGTCGCAAAGGTAATGGTAGTAAAAATCGAACGGTAGTTTTTTCAATGTCGCAACGTCGCGTTCCGCGTCCTCTTGCGAAAATAGGTCGCCCTGCATCTGTTCCCGCATCAGTTTTTGTTTTTCTTCCGGCGTCCACTCCAGGCTTTTGGCTTCGACAATTTCTAGCTTTAAGACTTTTTTCGGTCGCAGCAGCGCAAGCGACAGGCCGTCCTCGATACGTGCATGCTCGATGGTGTCGAAACTATTAAACGATGGAATTTGCTCTATCCAATGCTGCCTAAATGCCCAGTTCTGTTTGGTTTCGACCTTTTCGCCGCACGCCAACGTATCCACATATAGTCGATAGCTCTCTGCTCGATGATCCTGAGTAGCCTTGCGGGTTCTAACATCAATCCACTGCCATTTACTAAATTGCTGCTTACCCTCTAGTAATCGGAATGGCACAGGATAAAGCCGTCGCATCAGTCCTTTATCGGATATTCCGGCGACACAAGACGTTTCCATATATTTGGAACTCGGCGACGGATAGGTTTTTGCGAGAATTAGAATCCGTTCGATGGAAGAATTTGGCACAGGTCGTCCTTATACTTGATCGATTTATTGATTAATTTGTTAATATTTTTCGCAGTTTGCGATAGCGTATGAATTAACCTATTCGCACCTGAGGCATAGCTCCGGGTTTTCTAACGCAAACCATTGCATTCTCGTCGAATGTTTCAGTGTGGCACACTGGCTATTCTAACGCATATAATGCGCCGCGAAGGGCTTTTAACACATAATTTCTCTGGATTTCGTAAAACTCAACGGATTTATTCAGTGGAATTCAGGCAGGGTCGTTAATTCTTCTGTCGGCCCGGCCAGTAGGCTGGGTAGAGCAACGCGAAACCCA
>CAIOHN010000128.1 GCA_903858105.1 uncultured Pseudomonadota bacterium
CACCAAAAAGCTGACCTGTAACTCCTGATTAAGCTCCAGCATTAACTGATAAATCTGCTCCGCAGTCTTGCTGTCCAGATTACCGGTGGGCTCGTCGGCCAACACGCATTTTGGTTTATTGATCAGGGCCCGCGCTACTGCAGCTCGCTGCCTTTCGCCGCCTGACAACTCACCAGGCTTATGTAACACCCTGTGTCCCAAACCCACTCGTTTCAGCAATTCAGCGGCTTGTTGCTGGGCTTGTTTGATCGACTGATTGCCTATCAACAGCGGCATCGCCACGTTTTCCAGGATGGTGAATTCGCCAAGCAAGTGGTGAAATTGATAGATAAAACCCAATGAGCGATTACGCAACTGGCTTAATTTGCCGGCACTGATCTGATTTAAGTTGGAGCCGTCCAGAATCACTGAACCGGAACTAGGTTTTTCCAAGCCGCCTAACAAATGTAGCAAGGTGCTTTTGCCGGAACCGGACGCGCCCATAATGGCAACCCGTTGCCCGGCTTGAATGGATAGATCCACGCCTTTTAACACCTCAACATTCAAATCACCTTGGTTAAAGCGTTTGGTGAGTTGTTGGCACTGTAAAATTACCGGCTTATTCATAACGCAATACCTCGGCTGGATTGATTCTAGCCGCCTGCCAGGCTGGATACAGGGTTGCCAGTAAAGATAGGAAAAAGGCTACGGCAGCGATCCAATAGACATCGCTCCAGATCAGTTTGGACGGCACTTCGCTGATGTAATACACATCGGCCGCCATAAACTGTACGCCAAAGGCTTTTTCGATAGCCGGGACGATAGTCTCCACGTTCAATGCCAGCAGCACCCCGCCGACCGTGCCCAATAAGGTGCCTATGCTACCGATGATGCAGCCCAACACGATGAAGATGCCCATGACCGAGCCATTGGATAAGCCTTGGGTTTTAAGGATGGCGATGTCGCCGCGCTTATCGGTGACCACCATCACCAGCGTCGAGACGATATTGAACGCCGCCACCGCGACGATCAGCAATAAGATGATAAACATGGCGCGCTTTTCGGTTTGCACCGCGCGGAAAAAGTTACTGTGGGCTTTGGTCCAGTCGCTAACCCGAAACTCATCACCCAAACTGTCAGCCAGACTTTGGGTAATGCGCGGCGCATTGAATAAATCATCCAGCTTCAAGCGCAAGCCAGACACCGCGCCTTCCATCCGGAATAATTTACCAGCGTCGTCCAGGTGCATCAGCGCCATATTCCGGTCGTATTCAAACATGCCCACTTTAAATACACCGACCACGGTAAAGCGTTTCATCCTGGGCAAAATACCGGCTGGCGTGGAATTGATTTGCGGGGTTATGACGGTGACTTTATCGCCCATCATCACACCCAAATAATTGGCCAGTTCCGCACCCAAGACAATGCCAAACTCGCCGGGGCGGAGATCGTTAAGGCTGCCAAACATCATTTTACTGGCAACTTCCGAGACTTTGGATTCGTAATCGGGCAATACACCTTGCAGCAAGGTGCCGCTGACCTGGCGATCGGCATTGATCATCACCTGACCATGTATGAACGGCGCGCCGCCGATAACATGCGGCATATTTTGCGTGCGCTGATCCAATGCCTGCCAGTCGTCTAACTGACCGAAGCGGCCGCTTATGGTGCTGTGAGCGGTCATGCCCAGGATACGTTCGCGCAGTTCGGCTTCAAAGCCGTTCATCACCGATAATACAGTGATCAAAGCGGTGACCCCCAAGGCGATACCGAGTACCGACGTTAAGGTGATAAACGAAATAAACTGGGTGCGTTTTTTGGCGCGCGTGTAGCGCAGCCCTATATAGAGAATGAGTGGTTTGAACATGCTTTAGCGTTAGGGGGTTTTACAAACGGAACAATAGCCGTATAGATAAAGGCTGTGATCGACCAGGGTATAACCCAATTTTTGGGCGATTTCAGATTGGCATTTTTCGATGACTTCATCGGTAAACTCATCGACTTTACCGCATTTCATGCAGACCAAATGATCGTGATGACCGCCGCTATTCAATTCAAAGATGGAGTTGCCGCCTTCAAAATGGTGACGATTGACCAAGCCGGCCGCTTCAAACTGCGTCAAAACCCGATACACGGTGGCCAAACCGATTTCTTCACCTTCGGCCAACAAGATTTTATAAACCTTCTCGGCAGACAAATGCCGATCGTCGCTTTGCTTTTCTAAAATTTCCAGAATTTTGATCCTGGGCAAGGTCACTTTTAAGCCAGCATTACGCAAATCCTGAGTTTCCACAAGCCAGTCTCCTTTAAACCAATAATCTGCAACATTGTATCGTTTTTTGCACCAAGCCGCTGACAGAATTATGGGATAATGCCTGATCGTTTGTCGTCGGACTGAATCCATCCCTCATGAAAAAATCGTCTTTTCTGCTTGCGGCCATCGCCGGTTTTAGCCTTAACGCCTGCAGTACCATCTTAAGCAATCTGCCCGGCGTGTATACGCTGGATATTCAGCAAGGCAATATTATCGATCAGAGCATGGTCGATCAGCTGCGCCCCAATATGACCAAGCGCCAGGTGCTTTACATCATGGGCTCACCGATGCTGGCCGATGCTTTTCATGATAAACGCTGGGATTACCTGTATTCCGAACAACCTGGCGGTGAAGACCGACTGCAAAAACGCATTTCGCTGTTTTTTAACGGTGAAAATTTAATGGGTGTGCAAGGCGACTTTAAACCCAGCTCATTGCCGGTGGTTAAAGAAACCAGCGAGACCAGCGTGGAGGTGCCCAAACGCGATCTCGAACGCTCGATGTGGGAAAAAATCAGCGGCCTTTTCAGCAGCGAACCCGACCCACTAGCGCGTAAAACCGCTCAAGCTACGCCAGCGCAAAAAGATGCGGAAAGTTCTGCGGAAAAAGGCAAGGAACTGGTCGAAGAGGATCCCGGCAAAAAATAGCTTTTATAGTAAAAGCGCGCCGGCAATCGGAACAAACCTGTCCGCGGCGTGAATTAAAGCGGGCGCTGTCAGACCGTGAATGCCGTAAACCTCGCTGGCCGTGCCATAATCCTTACGTACTTTTTGCAGCAGCAATTCAAAATCGCCATCTCCCGACAATAAAATCACCCTATCGGCTTGCGCGGCATAATCGACAACGTCCAGGGTAATCCCCACATCCCAATCGCCTTTGCTGCTGCCGTCGCGGCGCTGGATATAAGGCTTTAACTTGACGGTAAAACCGATATTTTTAAGGATTTGTTGAAATCCCTGCTGCTTGCTGTCGCCTCTGTCGGTGGCATAGGCAATCGCCGCAACGACTTGCTTGCCCTCGGTAGCCTGTTGCCAAAAGGCACTGTAGTTAAAGTGCTTTTGATAGCGATCTCGCGTGGTGTAGTAAATGTTCTGCACATCGACAAAAATCGCTACCTTTTCCATGGCTAGGTTATTTCAAAAACGAACAGCAATAATCGCTAGGTACGCTGACTTTCATCGTAAATTTGGCATTGGCCGGCACGTTAAATGATTCGCCGCCTTTCACGGTTTGCCAAACATCGCTGCCAGGCAACAATACTTCCAGTTCACCGGCCAGAATTTCCATCAACTCAGGATCGGCCGTGTTAAACGTATATTCGCCTTGCTGCATAAAGCCCAAGGTTTTGGATGAACCATCGGCAAATTTAATGGTGCGGCTAGTCACCTTGCCGTCAAAATAAACGTTGGCTTGTTTGACGATAGTGACGTTATTGAATTCTGACATGATGCAAATCTACTGCTAATAAAAAAAGGAGCGCAATCATAGCAGATCGAACCGCTTGCGAATAACAAAAAGCCGGGGCGCGTCAGCTTTGTCGTGGTTACTTAACAGCAATTCCCAAGTAAAACAGGCGCTGTCCAACTGCTTACACCAATCAAGCAAAGATTCAGCTTCCACATCGCCGCCCGCGTGTCCAGGATAAGCCAGCACCGTCATCACAGCGTGCGGCGCTAATAAATTACAAGCGGCGTTAAGTGCTGCCAGTGTGGAATCGATTTGGGTAATCACCGCCTTATCTGCACCGGGTAAATAGCCCAGATTGAACATTACCGCCCCCACCCGCCCCTGCCATGCTGCGGGAATATGCAGCAGCATATCGGCATGACTGCCCAGACACAGCGTCACCCTGGTTTGCAGATCATGCTCAAGCAGGCGTTGATAGGTTTTGCTCAGCGCCTGTTGTTGAATATCAAAGCCAAACACCTGCCCGGACGCACCGACGCATTGCGCCAAAAACAAGGCATCATGGCCGTTGCCGAGTGTGGCATCGACCGCTATATCACCGGGCGTTAAGAAATCGCCGATAACGGCATGGGCAATATCAAGCAGAGAAATGCGCGTCATAATAGCGTCGTATATCGCAAGCGACCGGCAGTGGCGTTTGCTGTTGTAAATAATCGGCAAACCGCGCCGCGTACCAAGGAATCGCTAAACTGCCCTTGGCGCCAAACCCATTAAAAATATGTAGCCGCGTATGTTGCGGATGACTGCCGATAAACGGTTGCTTATCGCGGGTTGTCGGTCTGATGCCGGCCCGATGCTGGCAAACTTCATGCGGCTGATCCGCTGGATAAACCGTCTGCAAGCTAGCTAATAGAGCCGCTTTCGTCGCAGGTGTCGGCATAGTATCCAACTGCTGCGTGTCAAAACTGGCACCCAATTTAAAGCGTTGAACGCCGACAGGCAGCAACCAATGCCCAAAATTTAAGATCTGCGCAGGCATAGCCTGGTGACTTTGGCAGCTTAGAATCTCGCCTTTCGCCAACTGAAACGGCAATCCGCCAAACCACGGGTTGTTGAGCGCCTGATAGCCTTCGCAAAACACAATATGCCGGGTAGAAATGTCTCGCCATTGCAGAGCAGGCTGCAGCCGAATATCGCTGTATTGCAGATCCGTCTGTCGGTAACTGCCCTGACTTAGCAAAAAATTGCGCAACTGCTGCAATAACGCTTCGGTTTGCAAGTAGCCGGTTTGCCTTTGTTGCAACACGCCAAACGGCGCATTTACGCCTGGCGGCGCATCAATCAGATCGACCAGAAAATCACCGTAACCGGGCTCGTTTAAACGCCGCTCGGCTAATTCCCGTTCTTTTTGGCTACGCAGAATTTTTAGCATGGGCAGGGGGACGAAAAAACCTTGCCTAAACTGCCGCGCCATTTGCTCGTAACAATTCAGCGCGGCGCTCAACAAGGTTTCGACCTCGGCTTGTTTTACCAAACGCTGCCCGGTTATCGGATTGATCAGGCCGGCTGCGACTTGCGAGGCATTTTCCAAGCCCTTATCCAACAGCAGGATGCGATAGCCGCGCCGGTGTAACTCCCAAGCCAACAGGCTACCGGCCAGCCCTTGCCCAATCAGCAATATATCGATTTGCATCGAGGACTATTGGGCTTGCAATGCCTCGCCTGCAAAAACGATCCCTTCCCAGCCATCGCGCATAAAGTGCCTGATGTTTTGATGATCATCGCCTTGCGGATTGGCCAATACGTCTTGGCGATAATAATCGCCAAATAGCGCCAGAGTTTGCTCGACAGAAAGCTGATGCAGTTTGGCAAATGCAAAAATCTTGCAGGAACCCTCGTTACGACCCGTCTCGTTAAGCAACGAATCAGTCAATCCATTGCTAAACTGAGTGGGATTGTATCGGTAGCATTCGGCTATCACAGCCATGGTTTCCTGAAAATCGACAGCGTCCCCAGCTTTAACCCGGCCCAAAAAGTCCTTCAGCATCATTGGTTTATTCACAAATTCCTCTTATTATTGTAGATATTACAGTCTAAATTGACCAAAACGGTGGCATTAACGGTTATAATCGCCTGATAAGTCTAGATGTTTAAACAATTTGGACTGTACATAGGATCGTCTTATTATTGTTATATTCCGTATTTAAACTGCCACAACGCCTAAACCGAGGCCTTAGACCGGTGCGGATTGCAACCTCAATAACATCATAAAGGAATACATTTTGAAACAGATAATTACTCTTTTATCGTTTTGTCTGCTCTGCTCATCTGCCTTCGCAGACCCGGAAACCCAAATCCCGCCGCAAGCTCCGATAGAGTCTGCCAATCCCGCGATTAGCCCCGCACCGACTGTAGTTATCGAGCAAACCAATTTTGCCTCTTACCAACTTTCGCCGGGCGATGCGCTGGAAGTCACCGTCTGGAAAGAAGAAGGCCTGCAAGAACTGCAAATTTTGATTTCGCCCGACGGCACCATTATTTTTCCGTTGATTGGCACTGTCGGCGCTTCAGGCAAAACCATTACCGAGTTAAAAGACAACCTGACCAGTCGGCTGGCTGACTATATTTCCGACCCTTCCGTGTCGGTTAAGTTGCTCAACAACCAAGGCAACTCAGTGTTTGTAATCGGCAAGGTCAACAAACCCGGCCAGGTATTTTCCGGTCGCCGCCTGGACGTGATGCAAGCCTTGAGTTTGGCAGGCGGTTTAACCGTGTTTGCCAAAGAAAGCTCGATCAACGTCATCCGCCGTACGGGTGATCAGGTAAAAGTGTTTCCGTTTGATTACAGCGATGTGGTTGATGGTGAAAGCCTGGAACAAAACATCCTGCTTGAGCCGGGAGACACGGTCACAGTACCCTAAACGGATTTAGATAGACACGCTATCTATGAAGATAAAAACGGAATTTTTACTGCCGGCCCTGGTTTTGTTCACCAGTGATAGCCATGCACTTGATTTGCTGTTCAAACCTGAATTCAACTTTAGAGAACGTTACGACGATAATGTGCGGATGCAAATCAAGCCTACGGGCAGCAATCTGATCAGTACGTTTAGTCCAGGCTTGTTGTTTGGCTATTTAGCGGACAACAACGAGCTGAAAACGCGTTTTAAGTGGAACGAGTTGATTTATAGCAAAGACACTGAGCTGGATTTTTCCGAAAAGCAGCTCAATCTTAACCATATGTACCAAGGCGAGCTATTTAAAACTGATCTTACGGCCAGTTATCTCGAAGAGTCCTCGGTCAACAATCAGCAAGATCCGACCACAATCGACCCAAACCAGTTGAATGAGCAAAACGGTGTGCAGCGCTTAATACCCCGCAACACCAAATCTATAGCGCCAACCATCACATACAACCTGAGTGAAAAAAACTCTTTACAACTGGGTTATAGCTATTCGCAAGTGGCTTATGACAGGAAACCGGGCTTAACCAGCAGCATAAACTACTCCGATTACGACTATCAGCAATATTCGGCAACCGCCACCCACGCTTACACAGAGCGTTTGTCATTTAACTTGACGGGGGCTTATTCGGTTTATGAATCGGCGAGTGAAAATCCAGGATTAGCTTTTGGCATTTTTCCCGTAACATCAGGCTTTAGCCAAAAATCGACAACATTTACCTATCAGGCGGGTACGCAATATCTGTTCGATGAACAGACACAATTAGCGTTTTCGGCGGGTATTCGTGATACCACAACCGAAAGCACACAATTTACCTATTTTAGAAATACTACAACTCCGTTCCCACTTAGTCCTCAGACCAACTTATCCAAAAGCAGCATGGGCAACGTGTTCTCGGCCAGCCTAAGTCGTAAAAGCGAATGGGGTAATATTTTGTTGAGCGCAGGACAACAGCTAAATCCCGCCAGTACTGGTACCCAACAGACCTCTACTACCTTCTCGGCGCGCGGTCTTTATAACCTGACCGAACGCTGGAGCACCGGTCTTAGTGCCAACTATTTGTTATCCGAATCGGTATCAACATTTAGTAACAACAACAGCGCCAGCAATAACCGAACTTACATCACTTTGTCGCCCAATATCCAATGGCGCTGGACACCGGAAATCAATCTGGATCTTTCCTATTCGTACCGGCAACAAAATTACGAGTCCACCAACCAAACCGCAATTGGCGATAGTGTGCAATTACAATTCTCTTATCAACCTCAAATTAATCGTCAGGTGAAATAGCATGGAAAATCAAGCCATCGACATCAAGGACTATCTAAAAATCATCAAACGACGCAAAAGGTTTTTGTTGATTCCTTTTTTGGTCATCGCGCTGATCAGCACTTTACTGGCAGTATTACTACCAGCCATTTACCGTTCCACCTCAACCATTTTGATTGAAGCCCAGGAAATCCCCGCAGAACTGGTACATTCCACCGTCACCACTTTTGCCGATCAACGGATTCAAATGATCAGCCAACGGATCATGACCCGCCCCAATTTAGTGGAGATCATTAAAAAATATGACCTGTATGCCGCGGAGCGCCAAAAAAAGCCGGAAGAGGTAATCCTGGAGAAAATGCGCAAACTCATCAAGGTCGAAACCATTAGCGCCGATGTCGCCAATAACCGTAGCGGCCCTGCGCAACAAGCTACTATCGCGTTTACCCTAACCTTCGACGACAAATCGCCAGTATTAGCACAACGAGTTGCCAACGAGTTAACCTCGCTATTCCTGAAAGAAAACATCAAATCCCGTACCGAGTCCGCTGAGAACGCAGCATTGTTTTTAAGCGAGGAATCCAAACGTCTAAAAACAAAGATCCAGGAGATTCAAAATACCCTGGCCACTTTCAAAGAAAAAAACCTGAATCAACTGCCGCAAATCAGCGCGCTCAATCAACAAGAACTCACCTCGTTGAGCAACCAATTGCTCCAACTGGACAGCCAGGAACGCACATTGCAGGATAGACGTTACTATCTGGAAGGCGAGTTGGCGCAAATCGACCCTAATGCCATGGCTACCAATGCCACAGGCAACCGGGTATTTGATATGAAAGACCGCCTGAAAGAACTGCAATCGCAGTATCCTTCTGTGCTGTCTAGCCATTCTGCTAGCCATCCTGATGTGATTAAAATCAAACGCGAAATTGAATCACTGCAAAAAGAAATTGGCTCCAATACCGATGTTAACGCGATGAACGGCGAATTGACCGACAGAAAAGCCGAACTGGCATTGCTGTTAAAACAGTATTCCGACAAACACCCGGATGTCGTCAAATTGCAAAAGCAGATTAGCGCATTGCAGGAAAGCCTGGTCAACACCAAGGAAAGCGAGTATAGCAACGCGTCCATCCAACCCGACAATCCGGCTTACATCACTTTAAAATCTCAGTTAGCTTCGATTAACACTGAAATAGAATCCTTAAATTTTACCCGTGGCAAGGTGAACAGCAAGATGGAAGAATTGCGCCAAAGTCTGCGTCAATCCCCATTGGTGGAAAAGGAATATATGGATTTGATCCAGGATCTGGACAATAGCAATATAAGATACCGAGAAGTCAGTAGCCGTGAAATGGAAGCGCAGATTTCGCAACAACTGGAAATGGAACGTAAAGGCGAGCGCTTCACCTTGATCGACCCACCCCAAGAACCACTGGAACCCGTCAGCCCTAATCGGATCGCAATTTTAATATTGGGCATGGTTTTAGCTTTCGCAGGCGGCTTGGGAGCCGTTGCTCTCACCGAGATGATAGATTCGGCTGTCAACGGCCCCAAGGCTGTGGCGGCTATTATGGGTGTAGCGCCATTGGCATCCATACCGTATTTGGAAAGCCAAAAAGAACATCAAGACGGTAAAAAAGACCGACAGTTATTGCTGCTAGGTACTGGTGTCGCGGCCCTGCTGGCCGTTGTGGCCTTTCATTTTTTCATCATGCCGCTTGATGTGTTTTGGTACAAATTACTGCGTGTTGTGGGCAATTAATCATCCAAGGGAAAACTCATGAACTCCATTCAAACTCTCGCAGAAAAAAACAGCTCGGCAAGCAACCAACCGGGTGATAAGGTTAGCATCGCTTACACGCAAACCCGGGTGCATAGCCCCGATCAAAACCTGCTGAAAAATAATCGGATTATTACGGCGGCATCGCCCGGCAAATGGCTTGAATCCTACCGGATGCTGCGCACCCGCTGCTTACAACAAATGGATGCTATGGAATGGAAGACTATCGCCATCAGCAGCACCGGCGAAGGCACTGGCACCAGTTTAACCGCTGCTAATTTGGCGATTAGCATGGCTATGGAACTGGATCGTACCGCTTTGCTGGTCGATGCCAATTTCCAAAACCCCAGTATCAACAAATTGTTTGGCATCCAGCCCGGCTTGGGCCTAAGCGATTATTTAATTAACGATAGCGAGTTAAGCACAATGCTGATTAATCCCGGCATTGAGCGTTTGGTGGTTTTGCCTGCCGGCAAGCCCTTATTCAACTCCACAGAGATGCTGCGCTCGCCAAAGATGGTGCGACTGGTAAACGAGCTACGCAGCCGCTATCCCTCCAGAATTATCATATTCGACATGCCACCGATTCTATCGCACGATGACACCCTGGGTTTTTCACCCTATGTGGATTGTGTTTTATTGGTAATCGATGAAGGTCATACCAAGACCGACGAATTAAGACACGCGGCGACCTTGTTAAAAGACACCAACGTTTTGGGAACAGTATTTAATAAGGCCACCGATAACAAAATTGGCTTTAGCGGTATTTAGCATTAAATGTAATCAAGTTTACCCAAAAAGCGACAATCGGTTTAATTATGCCGATGTTCGGTTTGCAGAAGTAGGCTGGGTTGAATGCTAATGAAACCCAGCTTATAAGCTGAATGGTTTTTAATGCAAAGATCAATTTGAAGGCAAATAGCTCAGTTATTTAATACCATTTGCTGAGTTGCGCGCTGCTCTGCCCAGCCTTGCTGGCTACGGACTGGACTTCTACATTAGATTGGGTTTTTTGCGGGGAACGCCCGCTTCTGTTCGACGTGGCTACATTAGCAGCGACGCCTTTACAGCTTTTCCTATCAGAGCTTGCTCAAAACTTCCTTGGCTTCATTCACGCCGTCAAACTCCACTTTTTTATCAACCGCTTTCTGTAAATACTCGCGCGCTTTGACAGAATCGCCCTGTTTAAAATAGACCATGCCCAAGTGATAATTGCTGATCGGTGATTGGGGCTCACGCTCGATCACTTTAAGCAGCACCTCTTTAGCCTTGTCATAATTGCCTTGCTTATAAGCCACCCAAGCAGCGGTATCCATCATATTGGCGTTATTGCTATTCAATAAGGGCTCCGCTAATTTTGCCGCCCGCTCCAAACTATCCGGGGCTTTTGAAAAGTCCGACAAATAACTGGCTAAATTATTCACAGCAACCGCCGATTCTGGATGCTGTTTGTAAGACTGCTCGTACAGCGCCAACACTTGCTCATGCTGACCATCATGGCGATACAAGCGCGCCAGATCATCGACCAATTCAAGCGCGCCATTACTTTTCTCAATACCTTTTTTGTAGACTTCAATAGCCGCATCTTTATTTTTTTGCGCCAACTCTATCAAAGCCAGGTTTCGGTAAGGGCTATACCAATCAGGCTTAATACCCAGCGCTTTGGTATAAGCGGCTTTGGCTTCGCTGAATTTTTGATCGCTCAGATAAACGCCACCCAACAAGTTGTAGGCCACGAAATGATCAGGCTGTTGTTTGACCACTTGCTGCAACTTGGCGACAGCTTTGTCCGATTGTTTTAATACCAGATAGCTTTTCACCATTTCCGTCAATGGCTCAATCGCATCCGGTTTACGGGTCAACGCTTGTTGAAACGCCTCGGCGCTGGCATCCAACTTGCCTTCGGCCTGATAACCCAGACCAGCCATATAAAAACCGGTGGCGTCTTTATCGGATAATTGCTGCACTTGCTTGGCTATTGCCTGCGCCTTATCCCAATGCTTTTGCCCCAACTCCATCTTAAACATCGCCTCTAGACCTTTGATGCTTTTCGGATTGGCCTTCAATAGCGCTTCTATTTGCTGTTTAGCCTGCTCCTGATGCCCGGCCTTCATGGATAATCCGACCAAATCCAGGCGAGCGGTTTCATCGCCAGGCGCAGCCGCTACCACTTTTTCCATGTTCTCTTTAGCCAGCTCTTCTTCGTTATTCCGCAGATGGGCTGCGGCTAACATTTTCAACACCCCGATATTATTGGGCTGATCGACTAATACCGAACGGAAATCGGCAATCGCTTCAGGAATTTTGTTTTCGCCCAAAGCAAATTGTCCGCGCAAGGTCAACGCTTCGGCGTCGCGCGGATTGCTATCCAATATTTCTTTGATTAACTCTTTGGATTGATCACCCCGTTTGGTCATCGCATACAAAGCGGCCAATTTATTGCGTGCCGTAATACCGCTAGGGCCCAATTTGTCCTGATCAACCACTTCTTTAAAAATCGCTTCCGCTTTGTCTGCTTCTTTTTTGCTCAAATGGATATTAGCCAGCTTGAACTTCAAATCATACGCATCTGGCTTTTGCTCTATCATCGGCAGCAATTCTGCTATCGCGACTTCAGGACTGCGCTTTTCCAGTAAAAAATCGACTAAATAGGTTTTAGCGGTATTGTTGTCCGGCATCTGTTGCACCGCACTACGTAACGTAGCTTCGGCTTTATCGGCTTGATTGGTACCCACCTGGAACAAAGCCATGGTTCTATAGTGCTGCAACTGTTGCGGCTCAAGCTTAATTATCTCCGCCAAACTGTTTTCGGCATCGGTTAATTGATTGTTCTTGGCGTACAAACCCGCCAGCATACTGCGCAAAGCCACATTGTCAGCCTTCTTCTCGATTGCCTGTTTTAACAGGGCAATGGCTTTATCCATTTTATCCAGCCTGGCCTGGATAGAGGCCATCATTAGCGTCGCTGGAACATCATCCGGGCTTAATTTTAAGGCGCGCTCGATGGTGACAATCGCCCCATCGCTGTTATTTTTGGCTGCTTGGGTACCGGCTAACAACACCAGTGCTTCAACATTATCCGGCTGTTTGGCCAGCGCTTCGTTGACCATTTTTTCCGCATCGTCAACCGCGCGATTCAACAACAACAACTGTCCGACCCGGACGCGGGCCATCACATGATTTTCATCGCCAGCGACGACGGTACTGTATTCTTTAAAAGCGTTTTCTATTTTGCCTTGCTTACTCAAGGCTTCAGCAATTTGAAAATGCGTTTCCCAATCTTTGGGATCAATTTGCAGCACATTTTTATAGGCCAGCAGCGCTTTCTCATAATCACCAGCCTGATAAAGCTGCTTGCCTTCTTCCATGTATTTCGCTTTCCGCTCTTGGGCGCCATTACAAGCCACCAAGCCGGTCGATAACACCACAATACCTAGATTTCTTAAAAAATTTTGTTTCGTCGTCATTTGTATCTCGATGATTCCTTCGATTGATTATTTAGCCGCCTTAAACATGCTGCCACTTTCGATTTTAACTTATTTATGTGACCAAACATCAGCGCTTTCGATAAATCTGGAAAGCTTGAGGTGCGGCATGATGCCGCACCCCGGTCATTACCCCATGCCTTCACAGTAGTCATTACCAAGCTAGAATGTCGCCTGACAGGCATCAAGGATTTTATTCAGGATAAAGCAAATCAGGGCGACGCTATTTTCATCTACCAGACCAAATCTGCTGCCACTAGTAGGATGTAACATACTACCACCGCCTTGTTCAGCATCACCTGATCATAAGCCAAAAGCATAACTATTGCTCCACCCCCCAATCTAGATTCGTTAACGCATAGCAAACGCCAACATTAAGACACTGGTTTTTTGAGTGTAAGACTACCGTCATCAGATATTTTTAGCCGCTAGACCCATATCGAAACGATTTATGTTTGCTAGCAATACGCTACTCACACAAAAGTAACAAAGCAAGTTGCGTCAAGAGACTTAAGGAACCTCTGATTAATCCCCCGATAACGGTATAATTCATCAATAGCCCCGATTTCGAGATTACGCGCATGGAACAGTATCAACAACTCAGTTTTGCCGATGCCGAATACGCCAACAAAGGCAAAGTCACCC
>CAIOHN010000129.1 GCA_903858105.1 uncultured Pseudomonadota bacterium
ACAATTTTTTGAGCTTGGTCAGATCAGACCGCACCAAACCGTAGGTCGTCAACAGGACATCCGGACGCTTTTTCTCCAGCACGCGCTCCGTCCCATGAAAAATACCCACCTTCAGCGCCGGGGCAAAGCGTGCGATTTCTTTTGTCCAGTTGGTCAATAAACTGGTCGGCACAATCACGAGCGCTTTAGCCTCTTCCAGCTTTCCTTCCTCTTTGAGTTTCAGCAAAGTAACGATCACCTGGAGGGTTTTTCCCAACCCCATGTCGTCGGCGATAACGCTGCCAAACCCGATACGGATATTGCGATATAACCAGGCATAGCCGCGCTCCTGATAAGGACGCAAGATTGCATTGAGCGCACCGGGCAGCGGCACACTGGTTATTTCGGTAAGTTCACGAATCATGTCACGCGCTTGAGCATCCAGCATTATAGGTGAACCCAGATACTCCTCGGTCAAGGCAATGCGCAACAATTCCGCCTGTGTAGTGCGCGGCGGTTTTTCCAGTTGCAGGCGCAGCCGTTCAATCTCGGCAGGATCCAGATAAACGTATTCTCCCCGGAAACGCACAATCCCGTGGGCAGTTTTGACCAGTTCTTCAAATTCCGCTTGCGTGAGCTGGTTATGCCCAATCGCCACAGTCCAGTCGAAACCAAAAATATCATTCGCATTGAGATAGCCGGAACTGCCGCTATCCTTGCCGGATAATTTCATCGACAAACGCGGCCGCAGCACACGATCCAGCGCTTTGGGCAGCAGCGCGCGTATCCCCAGCAGCCGGATAACCGGCAGCACATCAAACAAAAATGCCGGGAGTGCTTCAGCGCTCAGCGCGATCGGCGTAGTTGCACCTGTATTGATATAACCGTTAAAGTCCGGGAAAAATTCCGCCAGCAATGCCACCGTTCTCAATACACTGTAACGATTCTCCTGCCATGCCGGATCAGTCAGCAGGCTGGCAAATGACGCAGGTTCCTGCAATAGGTCATTACGTGCCGCCACGCCCAGCGACAGGCCAAATCCAATATTTTCTTCCTCTAACCGCAATACCGGCACATGGGCTTGATGGCCAATATGAAAGCGTGCCAGCCATAACTGCACTCCACTGCCCACTTCGCCTTCACCGGGTCCGTCAAACCGCGCGTGGCCGTGACCAAAAAACAGATCGATCAGTTTGTTACCATAGGGCTTTTCAGCACTGGCATCACTCCAACGACATATAAACTCACTCAGAAATAAACTGCATAGCGCCACGGCTTGGACTTCTCCCGAGAGATTGACCACCTGCTTGTCACCGTGAAAAGCCAGCAACCCGGATGGCAGGCGCGCCGCCAACTGGCCGATCAAAGCGCTCACCGTCTCATCCAGCATCGCCGGTAACCAGCGCAGCCCCACGCCCAATTGATCTGCATGGAACACCTGTGGTAAGACTGCGCCCTTGGCCAGCAAATGCAAACTGGTCATACGCGCATGAAGCATAGCCGCCACCTCGGGCTGGAGGTCCGGCAAATCGGCTTCGGCAATCTGTTGCAGACCGGATACGCAATCTGGCCAGCGTAATGGCGTTGCCAATCCGGCAAGAGCCGGCTGATAGCTAGTATTGAGTGCTATATGCGGCTTATCCGCAGCGGTAATAGCGGATTTCGCCTGATCCTTTTCCACGACGGTATTAAGTGCAAGCCGCGCCTGCTTGATCACTCGCTTCATCACTTTCTCATAAAGGACACGAAAATCGCCCTGCTGAAAGAAAGCCGGATTGGCAGGCAGCACACTCACCAGAGAAACCGCAAGATCAGGCAAAGTCGAGTAATCCAATACGCTGTAGTCCGTTGCATCAGCAACATCCGGCACCGTCGCGGCATGTTGATGTGATTGACCCAGCAAGTCGCTGACTGCCGGTGGCGTTGCCTTGGCTTCGCTTTCAATCAAAATATGGCGGGCTTTCAGCTCCTGGATGAGATCGACTCCTTTCAACGAAAACACCATAAAAGGATTGCCATCAATTTCGCGGCTAATCAAATAAATCACCGCAGCCAGATGTTTGCACGGCACGGCCCAATCCGGACAGGAACAATCCATGGAAAGATCCGACCAGCGCGCCGGAAAAATATCGATCTTCAGCATCCTGGAACGCTCCAGAACAGCGGGATCCAGTTCACGGTTGAGCATTTTCGAGATAACCACTGGATCCAGCGCCAGCGCATCGAGTAAAACCTTGGCCTGTTGTTGTGGCATGGCAGGAACTTCAATTTTCACCGTGTAAGGCTGCGGACGGGAACCTTTGACCTTGGCATGAATATTTCCGTGCCGAATCTCAATTTTCGTCACCGAACCTTTATCCTAAAAACGGCGATTACCCGGCTTTATCTGGAATCAAAGTAGCATTCTGACGTGATGTCAGCCAATCAATGCCGACAAAAGCAGCGGCAATGGCTCGACATACGTTGTTCCAGACGGCGCA
>CAIOHN010000130.1 GCA_903858105.1 uncultured Pseudomonadota bacterium
CACCACCGGCGGCGTGCTATCCGCCGTATAATCGATGGTGATGGAGATGGCATCGACAGAAATCGTATGCGAACGCCCCGCACTACTCGGCTTGGTAGCAGCAAAGGCAGCACCAAACGTCGACGCCTTGATGTCGGCGGGAGTCCAAGTCAAGCCCCACAAATCACTGGCACCGCCATGTGCTTCGATCACATCTGACGTGGTGTAAAGAGTGGTCGTCGATCTGTCGATACTGCCTATGGTATCGCCCTTGACGATACGCATCGCTGCGTCCCTGCTGCCACCATTATCGGTTCTACTCGATCTTCGTTCCACATTGACCCTAATCCCATTGATGATGGACATGGGTGGAATATCGCTATCGGTAAAGCCGAACCCTGTACACTTGAGATAATTGGTCGTCGTGCCGTCGACACTACCAGAGGCCCTGCTGTCGTTGCTGGACAACGCATTACCCGGGGTATTCCAAGCCCTAGTACCTATTCCCGTGGTATTGCTGCATACTGTGGGCGATTTGGTGACAGACAACGCGTGGACATCACTCGCATGCAAACCCAGTCCTAGCAACCATAAAAAAGTGTAGACATAAAACAGCGGCCACTGACGATAGAAGGGCATGGCAGTTTCTCGGTAAGCACAAGGATGCAACATGTTAACGATGGATATTGCTGGACAATTCCCACATCGGCAGGAAGATACCCAACGCCAAGCCCAGCACCATCACACCGATCACGACGATCAGAATCGGCTCGATGGCGCTGGAGAGGTTTTTCAGGTCGGCATCGATTTCGCGTTCATAGTATTCCGCCACTTCCAGCAGCATGGAGGCAATATCCCCCGATTCTTCGCCCACCAGAATCATTTGCACCACCAAGGGCGGAAACAGCCCGATGCTGCGCGCCATGCGGCTGATGCTGTCGCCTTTTTCGATACCGGTACGAATCCGCAAGATTTTTTCGCCGATGTAGAGATTACCGACGGCCTGAGACACAATGCCAATGCCCTGAATCAAGGGCACACCGGCATTCAGAATCATCGCAAAAGACCGCGAAAAGCGTTCCATAGTCGCGCGGTAAATGATGTCGCCCACCGCAGGAATTTTTAACACCCAGCGATGCCATTGCTTCAGACCACTGTCAGTTTGCAGATATTTGACCGTGACCAGAACCAAGGCCACTACGATCGCGAGCAGGGTTTGCCAGTGATGGACGAAGAAATCCGAAATCGTCATCAGTAGGCGGGTTTGCCAGGGTAATTGAGCGCCCATTTTGTCAAACACCCCTTTGAAAGCGGGAATGACGAAGATATTGACGATAATCATCGCAATCGAAATGGCGATCAGCACCATCGACGGGTAGCGCAAGGCTGATTTGATGCGTTCAGTGGTTTGCTTTTCGCGTTCCAGATAACGACTGATTTCCAAAAAGGCTTGTTCCAATCCACCGGAGGTTTCGCCGACACTAATAATGCTGACCAGCAAGACCGGAAAGATTTTTTCATGCTGTGACATGGCCTGCGACAGACTTTGACCCGATTCCAGCTTGCGATTGATGATGTACAAAGCGCTTTGCAAAGCCAGATTGCGGCTGGATTCGGCCAGACTATTGATGGCGCGTGTCAAAGGCACGCCGGCCTTGGTCAAACTGTACATCTGACGGCTGAATAAAATCAGATCGGAGATTTCCAGCTTTTGCAGCGCCCACCACAAGCTGAGTTGTTGCATGGGGTCTTCACTGCGCTGATCGATTTCGATCTGAACCGGCGTCAGCCCCCGGCGTTGCAGGGACTGAGCCACGGCATGCGCGGTATCGGCTTCCAGATTGCCGCTGTTCAACTTGCCGTTGGCATCGCGGGCCTTGTAGGCGAAATTGGTCATTTAGATGCCCGAAATGCGTTGAACTTCATCAATCGTGGTAATCCCCTGGCGCACCAGATCCAAGGCCTGATCACTAAAACGCCTGAAACCCGGTGTTGCCTTGGCCGCAGCGATAAAGCGACTTGAATCATTCATGCGCAAGGCCTCCAGCGTTTCATGACGCAGTTCCAGCAACTCATAAACACCGACGCGGCCTTTGAAACCGCTATGGTTGCAATGCGGGCAACCGGCCCCCTGTTTGAAGAGCACGCTGTGCGCCGCAATTTGGAAAGTTTGTTCCAGCCAGATCGTGGTGCCCTCCTCCGGCACGGCATCGGTGACACAACGATCACAGATTCTTCTGACCAGACGCTGGGCAACGATCACGCGCAGGGCGCTGGCCAGAATATAGCCCTCGATGCCCATGTCCAACAAACGCGTCGCTGTTTCCACCGCACTATTGGTATGCAAGGTCGAAAACACCAGATGGCCGGTGATCGAAGCCCGCACCGCGATTTCTGCGGTTTCCTGATCGCGGATCTCTCCGACCAAAATGATGTCTGGGTCCTGTCGCAAGGCAGAGCGCATGACGTTGGCAAACGTCAAGCCGATCTTGTCGTTGATTTGCGTTTGATTGATACGTGAAATGCGGTATTCGATCGGGTCTTCCGCGGTGATGATTTTCGTGTGTGGCGCATTGACGGCCGATAACGCGGCATATAAGGTCGTGGTCTTACCGCTACCGGTCGGCCCGGTCACCAGAATCATGCCATGCGGTTTTTGAATATGGTTTTTGAAACAGTCCAGCAGCGGCTTGGGCATCCCCAGTTGCTCCAGATCGAGCAGACCTTTGGAATGATCCAACAGACGCATTACCACCGATTCACCATTCTGAACCGGCAGGGTCGAGAGGCGCACATCGAGTAATTTATGCATGACGCGGATCGAAAAACGACCATCCTGCGGTAAGCGTTTTTCGGAAATATTCAAACCACACATCAGTTTCAAACGCACGACCAAGGCCGGCGCGATATTGATGCTATCCAAAACCTGTTCATGCAGCAAACCATCGATACGTTGACGAATGCGTAACACTTTTTCGTCGGGCTCGATATGAATATCGGAGGCACTGGTTTGTACCGCATCTTCAAAAATGGATTGCAAAAGCCGCACTACCGGCGCTTCGCTGACCTCGGCACTGGAAAGCAACGCAGCCAGATCGACATCGTTTTCCGATAACTCGTCACTGAGTTGTTCGGCCAGGTTACTGATTTGCTCGGTGCGTCGATAGGCCTGGTCGATCGCATTTAATAAATCGCTTTCACGCACCACCGCAGGCCGAATGCGTTTTTTAAGCGCGCGGCTGACTTCATCAAGGCTCAACAGATCGGTCGGATCGGCGGTTGCTAATAAGACATCGTTGGCGCCACTTTCCAGCAACATCACCCGGAAACGTCGCGCCATGCTCTCCGGCAGTTCCCGACACACCTCATCCTTACGTTTGAACTGGGCAATATCGATGAAGGGAATTTGCAATTGGCGGGACAAAAAACTCAGCAATTCGGTTTCTTGAATCGCACCCAGGTCGATCAAGGTGCGGCCCAGTTTGCGGCCGGTTTTTTTCTGTTCGGCCAGCGCCTGCATCAATTGATCATGATTGATGATGCGATGCTGCACCAATAAGTCGCCGATGCGAATTTTTTTGCGCTCTTCCATAGGACTAATTCAATGCTATGTTTGCGTGACTAGTTGATGTCGCTCCGGCAGGGATTGCCGGAGTCCAGAAGCCAGGGATGGCGAGGGCTTTTCACATCCTTGTGTTCTGGATCCCGGCAATCCCTGCCGAGATGACGGCTTTGATATTCTTTCGACTACTAACGCAAACATAGCCTAATTCAAGGCCTCGAGCCGTTGCTGAATGTACAGAATCACTTCGCCGCTCAGGCTTCTTTGATCCAGTGCTTTTTGATAAGCCTGCAGGGCCGTAGCCGGTTGCTGCAGATTATCGGCGCAGATGCCCAAGCCCAGCCAGTGCTCCGCTTTTTCCGGCTGCAGCTGGATCAAGGTCTGATACAAAGACTCTGCCTCCTGAAAGCGGTTCTGTTGCTGATAACTGGAGGCCAGCAAGGATAAGTAAGCCGGTTCATTGCTGCCTGGGGTCTCGGCACGTAATAGGGTCTGCGTTGCGGCAGCCAGCTTTTTTTGCTGCAGTTGCAGACGCGCCAGACTGGTCACGAAGGCCAGATGTTTCGGGAACAAGAGCAGGCTTTCATGCAGAAAGTTTTCCAATTCCTCGGGGGGCGAAGTTTTCAACATCAGGCCCAGCAGTTGATCGCGGGTTTTCAAATTC
>CAIOHN010000131.1 GCA_903858105.1 uncultured Pseudomonadota bacterium
GGCATCAAGATCCTTGATTTCTGACAGCAGGGCACCTGCATCCTCGGAGTCGTAATATCGCGCTAAGCCCATGCGCACTTTTGCGCTACCGGAGCTAGGCGTTAAAGACAGTACGAGATCAGTAGCGGCTTGCTTGGCGATGGTTGTGCGGCTGAGTGAGGTAGATTTTACGCTGGCCAAACTGCCGGATTGAAATAGGGCTTTACTGAAGTACCAGTTAAGCTGCAGGCCGGTGTAAGGGCTGCCAGCCAAAGTTGAGCCGTTGTAATAACTCACCGTATAGTTTTTGGTGTTCGTAAAACATCTACCATTGCTCCTGGAGCCAAAGGTTGCGGGTTTTTTACAGTCTGTCGTGATGCAGACTTGCACTGTACCCGTCGGGCTAATTGTCATTTGTATAGGTTTTGTCGGTATGGCTGGCGGGGTAGTGCCATTGCCAAGCTCATTTGAGGCCGGGCAGCTATAGCTAAAATCGCTTGGCATCTCGCTGGGCGAGGTGATTGTGCTGCTCATCGTCACCAAGCCATTCATTGACCCGGAACTATCCACCATCAGCATGATGTTGGGTTTGGCAGCCGTTACCCCTACGTATAGCGGCACTTGGGCGGGCGTAACGGCTTGCGCTGCCGAAATGCCGATACTGACAAGATATCCGGTTAACAGCAGTTGTCTGGCGATGTTTGGCCTAAAAGTTTTCATGAGGTCAACTCGGGCTGAGTTACAAGGTTTAGCGTCGATAAATGGATTGCAGCAAAACCACGGAATTGTCGCTGCCACCGGTGCCGCGCGCGGTAATCCGATACCAGGACACGCTAGTGTCGTTGCCGGTGGTGCCGGCTTCCAGACTGCCGCCGGTAGGGTTGGCGCCGGTTCCGTTGGTCGGCGGTAATTCTTCGATGACATAGCGCGGCGCGCTGTTGATGTGGCTCAGGCTGCCGCCAGTGTAGGTGGCAACGCCGGTGCCGCTGGTCCAGTCTACCGTTTGCCAATAACCGCTGGCCTGGGCGCCGGTACCTACTGTGGTGTAAAGGCCGGTGCCGCCTTTGCCATTGTTGGCCACGCTGAAGGCGGGCGGATTTAACATGACTATGCTTTCTCCGACACGCAATGCGGTTTCGGCAGCCTGAAACGCCAGGTTTTCATCGCGCATATTGCCGGCCATTTTTTCTTCGAGTCCGGTTACGCTGGAGCCTGTCACGCCGATCAAGGTCAGCAATAGCAACATGATCAAACTGATCATCAGTACCACGCCAGATTGCTTTTGCCGGGCGTTATATTTGTTGTTCATGTAAGTCCTCACTATTGCAGTCGATTGCGCACGGCGATGGTCGAGGTAAAAACCCGTCGCAAGCGGCCATCGCCACTGGTACTTAGATTGGTATCGGCGGTTCTAGCCGTCAGGCTGATTCTTATGCTGACCACTCTCAGCATGTCGACCACGGCATTGGCTGGTA
Organism: uncultured Pseudomonadota bacterium; assembly: GCA_903858105.1. Taxonomy (GTDB): domain Bacteria; phylum Pseudomonadota; class Gammaproteobacteria; order Methylococcales; family Methylomonadaceae; genus Methylomonas. The sequence continues at coordinate 1,455 of CAIOHN010000131.1, forward strand.
CGTAATAGTTGGGCGTATTGTCGGTCGATAGGCCGCTGGCAGGGATCATGTCGGTGTCTTCGCCATACAGGATTTGCATGTTCTCGATGCCATCGACCAATTTTTCTGCGTTACTGCTCGCTATGCGGCGATACAGTCCTGGCTCTTCGCCGCTGTTTTGTCTGACGTAATAACTGGTGGTATTGATGCGGGATACCTCGCCGCCGGCATAGCTTTCGGTCAGTGTTTGAGTGGCATTGCCGGGGGTGCCGGATGCTGCATGTGAGATGACTTTGTTATTGATACCGGTGATTTGGAATACTCTGGGGTTGGTCGCGCCGCATGCCGACACCAAAACAACGACGTTGGCTGCCAATTCCGTGGTGCTGGCAAGCGTAAGGTCGGCAGTGCCGCTGGCATGCGCGGTGACATAATTGCTTTGTTGGCTGGCACCGCGCAGCGTAATGACATCCGAGCCGCCAAGCGGCGATGTGATTGCCGCGTCGATGCTTGGCGTCCAGGCGGTGGCGGAGCTTGATTCAAAGCCTTGCAGCGGGGTGTTGAAATTGTATAAAAACGCCGTGGGTGTATTCAAAATGCTGCTGATGGCTGCCGAGCGATTGCAGCCGCGATAACCGGCCATGCGAATATCTGTACTAATAAAGTCCATGGCAAACCGACCGTTCTCCTGCAGTCTGGCCAGATTGTCCTGCATGGCGTAGGTGCGTTTGGAGTTGACGAAAATCTGGATGATCCCCCCTAAAAGAAACGCGCCGATCAGCAGGGCGATCATGAGTTCTATTAGCGTCATCCCGCCTTGAGTGCGCCGTGTTTGATAGGCAAATGTCATAGTTGAAAGCTCATTGTAAACATAGGATCGGTAGCGTCGACAACTGCGTCACGATTGTCATCCCAGTTAACCGTGACGGTATAGACAGCACCTGAAATCGTGATGGAACCAGTGCCGCCCGGCAATGTGTCGGTAAGGGCAATGTTCCAGTCAAACAAGTCTTTCTCCGCCAATTCAGCCGCCGTGCAGGCACTTGCTGTGGCTGCACAAGCCGAGCAAGGGGTGTCTTTGCTTGAGCATGTGGCCGCTGACGGCAGCAAAGCGGCACTCAGGTAATTGCCGGCGACCGTGCGGTTGGCGCGCATTCGATCAGCGATGTCGTAAGCTAACTGGGTGGCCTGGCTGCGGTTATACGCACTTTGACTATTGCGCAGGCTGGTGATTTGCAAACCGGCTAAGCCGAGCAAACCCAATGCTAAAATGACTACGGCAACTAATACTTCAATTAATGTAAAACCACGTGATTTATGCATGACTCATCAAATGGAAGGCGCTACTAAGCGTTTTGGTTAAGTGTGGGTCAAGGGCAGTCATCAGTTGTTTTGGCTGTCTTTGCGCGTCCAGTCGGGTTGACCGTTATTGATCGAGAAACCGTGGTGTCGGCTGAGCTATCGCATAATCTGAATGTGTCGTTGGATAGGCCACCACCGCACGAGGCACCTGAACCTCGGCTTAATCCCTTGGCCGTAAATGCCACCCAACAGCCAAAATTGGTACCGGTGCGTAGTGTGTAGCCAGCGGCTAAAGCCTCATGGGTTTGCAATAGGCTGTCAGCAGTATCCAAGCTGCCGTCGCCATTAATGTCCACAAATACGCGCCAACCGGCTTCCCAAGTCGAGACGGATGAGCTGGTGCGGGCTACGCTGACTTGTATGCCCCGCTTTATCGCTTCGCTGCGCGCCAGATTCAAGGTTGTTACAAGTTCATTGGCGTAAGTGCTCAGACGATTGTGCGTAATCGTGGATCTAAAGCTGGGAATTGCAAATCCCAGGATTGTGCCAGCGATAGCCAGGGTAATCATGAGTTCAATCAGCGTAAAGCCGTAAGTTATTTTGAAACGTAAGTATTTCATCGATGTGCTGTTAAAGGCTATATGGATGCGGCGCCTAGTATTGCTTATCAGTAGTTTAACTTTGTATCCCCAATGGATAAATAGAAAAATAGCTATTTTTTGCTAACACATCAAGTGTGTGTATTTTAAAAGATAGCAGACGATTTAATAAAGTTAAGGAGGAGGGAGCTCTTAAAACCGCTTGTCCCAGAGAGAGAAGGTGTCAATTGATTTTTAGAGTTACCCTGGTTTTGACACTCCGCGCCAGCAGTTTTTAATTGATTTCAGCGATGATTGTCGCAGCGACGATAAACTTTTCTGAAATGAGGAATTTTCGGCAAGATCAAATTTCTGTGGCTACACTCCTTCCAGTACTTGAGTAGAATCTACAATTAATGGCATGTCCTGTTTCGAGGTGGCGGTGATCGTCAATCGGGAGAGGGTTATTGGTTTTTTAGACAGATTTTTGATTAATTTTGGAGAAATATTGTGGCGACAATACTTGCTGTAGACGATTCCGCATCCATGCGACAGATGGTGGCGTTTACCCTCAAAGGTGCAGGTTATAACGTGGTGGAAGCAGTGGATGGTGTGGATGCTTTGAATAAAGCCAAAGCGCAGGCTTTCGATTGTGTCGTGACTGACGTCAATATGCCGAATAAAGACGGTATCGAATTGATCAGGGACTTGCGGGCTTTGCCCAATTACAAATTTACGCCAATGTTGATGTTGACCACCGAAGCCGGTACCGACAAGAAACAGCAGGGTAAGGATGCCGGCGCGACGGGTTGGATCGTTAAGCCGTTTAATCCTGATCAGTTGTTGAAGACCATTAAAAAGGTCATGGGTTAAGTGTCAGTTTTTCTGCAGATAGCTACAAGCGGATAATTCTATGTCTATCGATCTGGCGCAATTTCATCAGATTTTTTTCGAAGAGAGTTTCGAGGGTCTCGATGCGATGGAATCGGGATTACTCAATCTTGATTTGGGGGATGTCGATGCGGAGGATATCAATACTATTTTTCGTGCCGCACATTCAATAAAAGGTGGCAGCGGCACCTTTGGGTTTACCGCAGTCTCCGATTTTACTCATGTCATGGAGACGCTACTTGATGAAATGCGCGATGGTCGTAGAAAAATCACCCAGCCAGCAGTCGATGTTTTGTTGGGGTCTGTCGATTGTTTAAGAGAGATGCTGCAATCGATTCAAAACGGCAGCGAAATAAACCAAGCGAACGTAGCCCAGTATAAATCGGCACTGGACGACGAACTGCTTAACGTGGTTCCAAGCAATGACTCTGAGGCCAAACAGCAGGCTGCAGCCAGTCAGGTTGGCGCAATGCTGCAGGCGAATAATTCGCAGGCTATCGTTGGTTGGAAAATTTCCTTCAGCCCGCATTTACATTTATTAAAAACCGGCAACGAGCCGGTCAGAATGTTTAGAGAATTGGCAACCCTGGGCCAATTGACTACCACTGTCGATTTGCAAGGCGTACCTGATTTTTACGATCTCGATCCTGAAGAATGTCATTTGTCCTGGAAATTGCAACTCGCGGGCGAAATTCCAGAATCTGAAATCGATCAGATTTTCGATTGGGTTGAAGATGATTGCGATTTGGCCAAGCAGCCTATTTTTGCCGACATTCAAAATACTGCGTTGGCCGAGGAAGTGGCTGCGCCTGTCGTGAGCAGCGCGCCGCCAGCGGTCAGCCTAGACGCTGCAAACGCGCATGAACCGGAAACCGCGCGAGTGGAAGGTGGCACTGCCAAGAAAGACGATGCCAAAGCGGCAAACAAAGGTTCCAGTTCCATTCGGGTAGAAACCGGCAAAATAGATACCTTAATTAACATGGTGGGCGAGTTGGTGATCACCCA
>CAIOHN010000132.1 GCA_903858105.1 uncultured Pseudomonadota bacterium
AGTAATTAAAGCCATAAAACGCCTCCAAGTTATTTTTGTTATGGAGTCGTCATTTTGAACATCTATTGTTTAATAATTTTGATACAGATCAAGTTTTTGCCAGTTTTACACGCTTAGCTTGGCCGCTAGCAAATTAAAGTCCGTATTTGGGCAGAAAGGTAAAATCCCGAGTAGCGGTGCTTTAATGGCATGGCGAATAAAGTCAATATTTTCATCGAATCCCGGCATAGCCTGGACAATTTCCACCGCTATCCAGCCGGCACATGCAAGACCTGCCTGCTCTACAGCCTGCACTGTCAAGCGCGCATGATTGATACAACCCAAGCGGATGCCAACCACTACAATCACAGGCAAACTTAAAGCCTGCGCCAGCCCTGCATTGTCCAAAGTAGCGCTCAAAGGGGAATACCAGCCACCCGCACCTTCCACCAGCAGCACGTCGGCTAAAGCCTGTAGCGTGGTAAAGGCATTTAAAATAGTGTCCAGCTTAACCGCGACACCACCGCAGGCCAGATGCGGCGAAACCGCTGGTTGGAAGGCGTACGGGTTGATCAGGTTATAAGGCAGCGATTGCGAAGAATATTTTTGCATCAACAACGCATCGCTATTTTTCAGTACCCCGTCCCGCCATTCGCAGCCCGCCGCTACTGGCTTCATGCCGGCCACCGTCAGGCCTTGCTGCTGAAACGCGCGCATTAAAGCGATAGTGCTCCAGGTCTTGCCTACGTCAGTATCCGTACCGGTGATGAAAAAGCCTGTTTTCATCAACACAACCTGACAAAAATAATCTCGTAACTGGCGACTATATCGCCTTGCATGGCTGCTTCATAATGCCGGATCATTTTCTGTAATTGTCTGCGGCTGGTCGGACGGTGATTTCTGGCTTGATTGACATTATGCGCACCCAGGCTCTTTAACTCATGCATCAAGGCCAGGACTGACGGATAACAGGAGGTGTATAAAATTGACTCGATCTCAACCGACTCAAAGCCCGCTTCATGCGCAAAAGCCTCGATAGCGGCAGCGCTATAAAACGGGTTTACATGCACAAAATCATCGACCGCCTTCCAGGCCGCTTTCAATTCTCTGAGCGTCGCCGGGCCGAAGGTGGAAAATACCCATTGGCCATCGGCTTGTAATATGCGCAGCCCATCAGCAAACAGCGCCTGCAAATCTTGACACCACTGCAAAGCCAGATTGGAATAAATCTGCTGCAGACTGTTTGCGGCAAACGGTAGTTTTTCAGCGTCGGCGCATAAAAATTCCGTCGCCTGATTTAAGTCATTCGCCCTCGCCGCTTGCAGCATGGGCCAGGCAATGTCCACTGCCAACAAGGGCTGACTTGGATTATCCGTAGCCAACTGCCTGCTTAAAAAGCCGGTGCCGCAGCCCAAATCCAACACCCAACCATCTGTCGCTTGTACTGGAAACTTTTCCAGCAAGGTCAATCCAACCTGGCGCTGCAACGCGGCAGCGGCGTCGTAGCTAGTTGCCGCAGCCGCGAATGAATCTCTGATTTTTGCTTTATCCAAACCTGGCGCCATAGTCATAACGCCGCCAGGATGATGTCGCACAACTGCTGAGGATGCGATAAAAACGGCACATGACCGGCATTTTTTAGCACATCTACTGCTACACGCGGGTTCAAAATTTGCACGGCCTGTGCGGTTTTTGTGGGTATTAAAGTGTCTTTGTCGCCTTGAATCACGCTGATTGAACACTGCAGCTCAGCCACAAGCTGGCGCAAATCACTGTGTTTAAGCACATCCAACCCGCCCTTTAGCGCTTGCTGATCAGGCGCGTCGCAGGCTTGAATAGCCTGCCGCAAGCGCTGCAAAAGTTGTTTGGCATCTGGCAAACCCTGCACCTGCAAGCCCAAAAACCGCTGCAGGGTCAAGCGCGCATCGCCACTTAATTGCGCGGCAAAACTATCCAAAACTTCGGCTTTAACGCCCGGCCAATCGTCAGCTTGCACAAACTTGGGATTGCCTGCCAACAACAGCAACCGGTCCACCCGCTCGGGAAAGCGCGCAGCCATATCCACTGCTACGGTCGCCCCTAAGGACCAACCCAACACACTAAAACGCTTGACAGGGATGGCCTGAATTAAAGCCGTGGCAATTTGCGCTAATGCAAAAGGTTCGACCGCAGCGCTGCGCCCATGGCCGGGCAGATCCAGACAAATCACCTGACAGTGCTCGGCCAATTGCAAAGCAAAATCTCGCCAGATGCCGCTATGCATGGCCCAGCCGTGCAGCATGACCAATGGCTTGCCCTGGCCATGTATTTCGCAATGCACAGTACTCATAACAAGACTTTACTTAAAGCATCCAGCAAGTCATCGACCTGCTGCTGAGTATGATTTGCGGAAAAAGTAATCCGCAAGCGGGCGCTGCCGGCCGGCACCGTAGGCGGTCGAATGGCGCTGACCCAAAAGCCTTGTTCCAGTAAACGCTGACTGGCAGCCATCGCCAGACCACTATCGCCGATTAAAATGGGTTGAATTGCTGTAAATGAATCCATCAACTGCAAGCCTAGTTGCTGGCCGCCTTGTCTAAAACCGAAAATCAGGCAGTTCAACTGCTGACGACGCCAGGACTCTGTTTGCAATAAACGCAAACTGGCGCGCGTGGCTTCGGCAACTGCCGCGGGCAAAGCTGTGGTAAACACATAACTGCGGGCTTTTTGAATCAGCATTTCGATCAAGTCGTCTGAACCCGCCACAAAAGCGCCAAAAGTGCCAAAAGCCTTGCCCAGCGTCCCCATCAAGATCGGTACATCTTCCTGACTCAAACCAAAATGCTCGACAATACCGCCACCTGTTGCGCCTAACACGCCCAAGCCATGCGCATCGTCGATCAGTAAACCGGCTTGATACCGCTGTGCAAGTTTCGCCATTGTCGGTAGCGGAGCCAAATCGCCGTCCATGCTGAACACGCCATCGCTAACCAGCAAAGCCTTGCCAGAAGCCGCGGCTAAGCGAGTTTGCAAATCCTCAGCATCAGCATGTTTATAACGTTGAAAGCGGGCGCGTGACAGCAAGCCGCCGTCTAATAGCGATGCGTGATTTAAGCGATCTTCCAGCACCGAATCATTGCGACCGAGCAAGGCCGAGATCACGCCAAGATTAGCCATATAGCCGGTCGAAAACAGCAACGCCCGCTCTCGACCGGTAAAGGCCGCCAATTCTGCTTCCAAGGCATGATGCGCGCTAGTGTGTCCGCACACCAGATGCGCCGAACCGCTACCAACACCATAGCTATCCACACCGGCTTTAAACGCCGCCGCCACCTCGGGATGATTCGCCAGGCCCAAATAGTCGTTGCTGCAAAAATTGACAACTTGCCGACCGTCCAGGTTTAGCAACACCGTTTGCGGGCCATCGACTATACGCCGACGCCGGTACAGGTTTTGTTGCTGTAAGTGTTGTAGCTCGCCGGAAAAATCGTAAAAAGCGTTAGCCATCAAGCGTAACTGGAACCGCCCATTTTCACCCCCAAGCGATCAAACAGTTGTTGATCGTGATTGGTCATCGGGTTGTCGGTGGTTAGTAGTTTGTCGCCATAGAAAATCGAATTGGCCCCGGCCAGAAAGCACAAAGCCTGCATTTCATCGCTCATGTTTTTACGGCCAGCCGACAGACGCACCCGCGACTGCGGCATTAAAATCCGCGCCACGGCGATGGTTCTGACAAACACAATCGGATCCAGCGCCTCTGTGCCATTCAGTGGCGTACCTTCTACCTGCACCAACATATTGATAGGCACGCTTTCCGGGTGTTTGGGCATGCTCGCCAGTTGCAACAGCAGTTTGGCGCGATCGACTTGCGACTCGCCCATCCCAACGATACCGCCGCAACAGACATTTATACCGGCGTCGCGCACTCGCTCCAGGGTATCCAATCTATCCTGATAAGTACGGGTAGTGATGATTTCTGAATAATAATCTTCCGAGGTATCCAGATTGTGATTGTAATAATCCAGACCGCCGTCTTTTAAGGCTTGGGTCTGCTTATCGCTGAGCATGCCCAAGGTTACGCAAGTTTCCATGCCCAGCGCCTTAACGCCCTGCACCATTTCCACCACACGCTCTATGTCTCTGTCTTTAGGACTACGCCAGGCCGCGCCCATGCAAAACCGGGATGCGCCCTGCTCTTTTGCCTGTTGCGCCGCTTTTAATACGGCATCGACCGGCATCAAGGCTTCCGGCGTTAAATCAGAATCGTAGCGGGCGCTTTGTGGGCAATAACCGCAATCTTCGGAACAGGAACCGGTCTTGATGCTCAATAAGCTGCTAACCTGTATTTCGTTAGGATCGAAATACACCCGATGCACGTTTTGCGCCTGAAAAATTAGATCGTTAAACGGCAAGGCCAGCAGTGCTTCGACTTCGTGCAACTGCCAGTCGTGGCGAATGGTGGCCGATGTTTCCAAGGGTTTCTGGCTTGCAGACATTTTGATACTCTCCCAAAAAATGCTGTTGTCAGCAGCGAGCTACGCCACTTATCAACCTGTTCTTAAAATAATGGTAAACAACTGGCTGAATATTATACAGAAAAAACTGCTGCCGCCACGTTGTGTGTTATGTGGCGACCGTGGACATGCCGATCTGGATTTATGCGCAGCTTGTTTAGCCGATTTACCGCGCAACCTGTCCTGCTGTTATTGCTGCGGCGAACATTTTGAAATGACCTTTGCTGAGCCGCGTTTGTGCGGTCGTTGCCTGAAAAAGCCGCCCAGTTTTGATGAGACTTACGCACCGTTTTTATACCAAAGCCAGATCAGCTATTTAATCCGCCAACTCAAGTTTGCCAACAGCTATAAAAACGCCCGTCTATTGGGAATGCTGCTGGCCACGCATATTTCTCAAACTGCGCAGCTACCGGATTGTCTACTGCCGGTGCCGCTGCATCCCAGGCGCTACCGCGAGCGCGGTTTTAACCAATCGATAGAAATTGCCCGGCATTTATCTCGGCAATTGGATATACCTCTTGATTTGCACAGTTGTATCCGCAGTCGCGATACCGGTCATCAAACCAGCTTGCCAGCCAAACAACGGCGTAAAAACATGCGACGAGCCTTTCTATTGAATAAGCCCATTGCGGCGCAGCATGTCGCGATTATCGACGATGTAATGACGACGGGCGCCACCGCCTCAGCGCTGGCAAGTGTGTTGAAACAAGGCGGTGTCAGTCGCGTGGATGTTTGGGTTTGCGGGCGCGCGTAATCGCATCAGTCGATAGATTGGCTGCATCGCGTATAATGCCCAGTCCACAAATCACTATCAATACCATGACTACGCAGCGTCTGGCCTGGGCTATTACCGGCTCCGGGCATTACATTGAAGAATGTCTTGAATTCATGCTCACGCTGGATAATGTCGATCTGTACCTTAGCCAGGCTGGCGAAGAAGTGCTGAAAATGTACGGCATCCGCCTGGAGGAAATAAAAGCCAAAATGCCGGTCTATCGCGACAAAGCAGCCTCCGCACCGCCGGTGGGTCTGTTTTACAAAGGCTATTACCACACCTTTGTGATGGCCCCCACCACCTCCAACACCATCGCCAAATGCGTGCTGGGCATTGCCGATTCCCTGGTCACCAACCTGTATTCTCAGGCTGGTAAATGCCGCATAGAAAGCATTGTCTACCCCTGCGACACCGCCCCGGAAATTGAAACCACCGCGCCCGGCAATAAAAAATTTATGGTCTATCCCAGACCAATTGATCTGGAAGCGACCGATAAAATCCGCAGCTTTCCGTATACCCAGGTGGTAGACGATGTCGATCGACTGATCGTTGCCGTCAAAACCCGCTTGGCAACTTTATGACGGAACGCATTCTATTTATCACCGGTCGGCTAGCCGAAAAACAAGTCCGGCAAGTGCTGGAAAAAATGCAGCCGGATTTTGAATATAAAGTGTATGTGATGGGCGTCACCGTCGCGGCACTGATTACCAGCGACATGATTATCCGTCGCCTGCCGGACACACAAGGCGCAGACCGGGTGGTATTACCGGGGCGCTGCCGCGGGGATCTGGAGGCTTTACAGCAGCATTTTGGCACCCCGTTCGAGCGCGGCCCTGAAGAAATCAAAGACTTGCCGCAACATTTCGGCATGGCGGCGCATCATTTCGATTTAAGCCAATACCAAACCAAAATTTTTGCGGAAATTACCGATGCGCCAGGCATCAGTGTCGAAGCTGTTTTGGAACGCGCTTACTACTACAAAGCCAACGGCGCGGACGTGATCGACATTGGCTGCCTGCCCGGCACACCGTTTCCGCAGCTTGCCGAGTGTATCCGCACCTTAAAACAGGAAGGTTTCACGGTAAGCATCGACTCTTTAGAAGACGCCGATTTGCTGGCTGGTGGCAAGGCTGGTGCCGATTTCATGCTGAGCCTGACCGCCAAAAGCTTATGGATTGCCGACGAAGTGGCCACCACACCAATTCTGATCCCGGAAACTCACGGCGATTTAAGCAGCCTGGACGCGGCCATAGCAACCTTGCAGCGCAAAAACCGGGCTTTTATCGTCGACCCGATACTGGATCCGATTCATTTTGGTTTTACCGATTCCATCGTCCGCAATCATCAATTTCGGCGACGTTACCCCGAAGTGGAAATGATGATGGGGGTGGGTAATCTCACCGAACTGACTCACGCTGATACCTCCGGGATAAACGCCATATTGCTGGGGATATGCTCGGAGCTGAATATCAATCACATCCTGGCGACAGAAGTCAGCAAACACGCGCGCCGCGCCATCCGCGAAGCTGACCGTGCCCGGCGCATCATGTATACCGCCAAACAGCACAACACCCTGCCCAAACACATCGCGCCGGATTTAATGACGGTACACGACACCGCGCCGTTTTTGAACAGCCGCGAAGAAATCGAAAGCCTGGCCGCCGAAATCAAAGACCCCAGTTACCGGATTCAAGTCAGCAGCGAGGGTTTGCATGTATTTAACCGCGATGGTTTGCATACCGCATTAGACCCGTTCGCGCTCTATCCCAAACTCCATGTCGAAACAGACGGTGGCCACGCCTTTTATCTAGGGGTAGAACTGGCACGAGCGGAAATCGCCTGGCAACTGGGCAAACGTTTTACCCAAGACCAGCCGCTGAGTTGGGGATGCGCTGCGCAGGGTGACGAATCGACGGTTGATTTACATACCTTTAAACCGGCGGGTAGTACCTTGAAAAAGCATGAGGATTGATTGTTCGTTTGCTGGAAATGTCGCCTGGATGAAGCGGCGCGGAATCCGGGGGAGCAACAGCAGAACTCTCTTATTTTGATAAAGCTCTAGGACGCAATTCGCCATTTCTGCGAACAACCTGGATGCGATACACGTCATCCAGGCTAAACGCGACCTAAGGGTTTGTAGGCTAATCTGTTATAAACTCGACAATTAGACTAAAAGCTACGCAGCATCCCTTCTCCACCTCCCAAGTTCCGCGGCTTAAAGTCTGGTATCGGTTTTGCTAGGACTTGTTTAACTATAGCTGCGTTATCGCAGCATAAAACCAATCCTACAATACCCGGCAAACCAGCATGATTAAATTTCCGATACAACTGGCGGTTGCCAGCAAGGACGGCATTGCTATCGACGAACATTTTGGTCATGCCAAGCAGTTTGGCGTTTACCAAGTCACAGCGCACAGTTGCGAGCTTTTGGAAATCCGGGAGGTAGCCAATTATTGCTTGGGGCAACACGCCGACCAGTCAGCAATGGCCGGTATTTTGGAGACGATCAAGGATTGCTATGCGGTATTCGTGGCGCGTATCGGCGATGGCCCTACCGAAAAAGTCAACGCTATCGGGGTACGCGCCGTTTCTGACTACGCTTATGCAGCGGTCGAAGAATCCTTATTGGATTATGCGCGCCGTTGCGCCGCCGGCGAGGATATTGGATGAGCGCCGAGCAGGTTAATCTTTGGTTGGCAAGCCATCCGCTGTCGCCGATCCACGTGGATTGCGCGGTGACGGTGATGCTGAAAATCCTGGACGGCAAATGCAAAATGCGGCCGACAGAAAAAGTCGTAATGGCACTACTTTACGATTGCACCAAGCACCTGCCCGGCCTGTTACTGCAGGCTGACCTGCATGCATTGATAGCCACTGCGCGCGCCCAGACTGATGACGAAACCCTGAAAAACCTGATCTACGAAAAACGCTTGCTGGCGGAAACCACCATCTCCCGCCCTGTGATGAAAGGCTTTAAGGCCATGATCCGCGAGCAAGGTTTGTTGGATAATAACCGCGAAGACGAAATGGATAGCTGACTAAAACTGCAATTTAGGCTGCGTGATGGGCACTCTATGCCGACGCCGCGAACTTTGTTTTCGTCGCCGAACCAGCCAATGCGCCCAGTATTACCGCATTACTCTTGAACACGGCACTAGCCAAATCCCCCTGCTGCAATCCCAGAGCGTCTGCGCTTACCTGCGTAATGGTCGCCACAAGGCTATCTCCGCCAGACAACTGGATGACAATCTCGGAATCTACGCGATCTTTTTGTATCCGCACCACCGAACCATGCAAACAGTTGCGTGCCGACAAACCAGAATGCTTGGGATCGATAAAAACGTTAATCTCCGAGGCGTTGATCAGCAACAACACATCGCCACCGATACCAAGATTAAGTTCAGCGACTTCGCTCAGCGCCAAGGAAGTAACCACCTGATCACCGCCTTTTAGGGCGACAAACACTTCGGCAATAACGGCACCCAGCTTAATTGCGGTAATGATGCCGAATAACTGATTGGTGGCACTGGTTTTGATTGCCATGGGTTTAAGTAACAACATCACATCGGGGTCGTCAGCCAGGCTTTGATTAAGTTGTCGCAAAAACGTCTGATGCTGCTGCTCAAGGCGGGTAAAAAGTTGCAGCAATGACTTTCCCGCTGCCGTAAGACAGGTGCCACCGCCTTTGCTGCCACCCGTGGCAGTGGCCACCAATGCCTTGGGGGAAATATTATTGGCTCGCTCTATCATTTGCCAGGCGCCTTTGTAACTTAAACCTACCTGCTTCGCGGCCTGGTTGATAGAACCGCTGTCTTCTATCGCTTTCAGCAAACCCATCATCCGACCATCCAAAGCCCCAGCCAGGCGCAGCTCGCCGTTGACCCAGTTAGTTATCGCGTTTTCGTTTGTTTTATTTGGCATATCGGCAACTATTAGCTTGGACATTTAAAGACCTTACCCTGGATAGGAATCGAGCATTATTTCATCTAGAGGAACAGGCTATTTTTAATTTTCGTTATTTACAATAATATATAACGAAAATATACTGGCCGTGCGTTCGATGCAGCTTAAAGCCGCCTTTAGCCGATTAGCAAGCCATGTCGGCATAAGCGGTTTGATTATAGGCGCTCAAAACGTCGCATCGACAGCCATCGGTAGCTGTATAGCTAACCGGAAACGCTATTGGTTTTATCCTCAAGCTACAGCAAGCACAGTTGAGGCTCCACCCATAATCAAATAGGTATTCCTATGAAAACAAGCGCACGTAATCAGTTTTTCGGCACCGTCACAGAGGTCATCATTGGCGCTGTCAATGCCGAGGTTCATGTCGGACTGAAAGGCGGCGAAACCATCGTCGCCTCTATTACCAAAGAGTCTACCGAAAAGCTGGGCATCAAGACCGGCCTGGAATTAATCGCCTTGGTCAAAGCACCGCAAGTCATCGTCATCACTGATTTTGGCGGCTACCGGATTTCTGCTCGTAACCAGTTGCAAGGCACGATCACCGATCTTAAACCTGGCACGGTCAATACCGAAGTTGATATTGAATTATCCGGCGGTCAAAAAGTAGCTGCCACCGTTACCAACGATAGCGTCGAAGCCCTGGGTTTACGTAAGGGTCAATCAGCCACGGCAGTGTTCAAGGCCGGTGCCGTCATATTAGCCGTACCGAGTTAGTGCAATAGATCAACTCGGTCAAGCGCCTTAATTTAGCGTTTGGCCGGATTGATCAAAAAAACACAGAGGTGGTCATGTTGCTGGAAATGAATGTAAAACTGCGTCGTGGTCATTTTGACCTGACCACGCAGCTATCGATCAGCGAAGCCAGCGTCGGCTTATTCGGCAAATCGGGTGCCGGAAAAAGTACGATTCTGGGCTTGATCGCCGGCACCATCCAGCCGCAAAGCGGACATATCATCCTCGACGGCAAGATTTTATTTGATAGCCGCAAAGGCATCATAATGCCGCGAGAACAACGACCAATCGGTGCAGTCCTGCAACTAGATTGCGTCCATTTGGCTGAAAGCGTGCGCGACAATCTGACATCCGCCTACCAGCGCACCTTAAAGCAGCGACGCCTGTTCAATCTGGATTATTTGATAGGCATCCTGGAACTGGGGCCTATCCTTGATCGTACCATCGAAACGCTGTCAGTTAGCGAACGTCAGCGCGTTGCTCTCACTCGTTCATTATTAAAGTCACCAAAGTTATTATTGTTGGACGATACTTTTGCCGCCATCGGCAACAGTTACCGAGCACAACTACTGCCGATTTTGAAGCGTTTGCAGGACGAGTTCGGCTTGCCCGCTTTATACGCCAGCAAATCTCTGGGCGAGATTTTGGATCTCACCGATCAACTGATCGTACTGGAGCACGGACAAGTATTGCAAAGCGGCTCCTTACGCGAGGTTGCCAAGCAGCAAGATATTCTGCGTTATCTGGGTATTAGGCAAATTGATAACATCCTGCCTATCAATATTCGCCACCACGACTATGTCGCGGGCTGTAGCCTGGCCGACAGCTTTGGATTGCCGCTGTCTCTGCCCTTAAGACCTCAACTTGCAATTGGCAGCCAAGCCCAGGTGTCGATTCGCGCCAAAGATATTGCCTTATCCCGTTGCTATATCGACGGTATTTCCATCCAGAACCAAATCAAAGGCCGAATCTGCGCGCTGATTCCCAGCGAGGATGGAATGATCGTGCAAATCGATTGTGGCGGCATATTGCTAGCTGAAATTACAACCGGCGCTTGCCGGGACATGGCCTTGCGGGAAGGTGACACGATTTACTGCCTGATCAAAACCCACGCCATCGTCTATCTGGCGGAAATTGATGCTTTGCCTTATCAGCGGGTAGTGAGTCATGGCGATGCTTACTATTACTTGAGTAGCGGCGACCTGGCCTTGGTTGAACTTTGATCAAGTAGGGCACCAATCATCTGTGAGTTAGCAATTTCTGGCATCCAGAGGCGCTTATTTTAAAAACTTGTAAACATCAGACCGAATCACGCCGTCAACAATTGGTAGCGGCATAATTCCAATCTAAAAACCGAATAAAATTCAACTTATCTCTTAATTGTTCTCTTATAAGAAACAAATAATCGCTTGTTTTCTTTATTTACAATAGTACATATCGCTATATAATAAAAACCGCTCTTATCTGAACGCATTCAAATCAAGAGCTTGTCGTCTCTGTTATGACTTCGGCGCGGGGATTTTTAAAATGTACTTGGCGAGATCAAAAATGAAGAAAATTGCCTTTGCTAGTCGTACAGTTAGACAAGCGATCAAACTGTCGCTTGCCGGTAGCGTATCGTTGGGCAGCAGTATCTCGACTCATGCCGCGGAACCCGCAGCAGTTCCCCTACCCAGCTATACGCGCGCGCCAATGGCTGCCTACAACTTCATGATGGCGGATCCTTTGCTGGGAAATAATTATGAAAAGCCGGTATGGAACTTACATGACAGCTTGGGCTTACCCGAATGGTTGTCGCTTGGCGTTGAGCAACGCACCCGCTACGAATCCATTGCCGATAGCTTTAAAGGTTCTACCGGAACCGGCCCAAGACAATCCCGTGGCGGCGATCAGATGATTGCCCTGCAAAGCGACATTTGGCTCCAGGTAAAATTGAATAAATTCCGCTTCGCCGCAGAGTTTCTGGATGCCAGAACCACAGGACAAGATGACGGCGGCAGGGATGCCGTGCCGTTTCCTGTGAACAACTCATCGGCTGATACCCTGGATTTTGTCCAAGCTTACGTTTCCTGGGCTGATCAAAACGTACTGTATAGAGGCATTGGGGCGGAGGTTAAAGTGGGTCGGCAAACCATGGATTTGGGCAGCCGCAGATTGGTCGCCAGACCTATTTTTCGCAATACGGTCAACAATTTTACCGGCATACGTACCCGAGTGATCAGCTACGACAACTGGCGAATAAATGCCTTTGTCACCATGCCGGTGCTGCGCTATCCCAACTATAACTCGATCACGCCAGTGCAAAATCTGCAAAACCATCACCAATGGGATCAGGAAGACAGCCACACCTGGTTTTCCGGCGGTATTTTGGAAGCCAGCAATCTCTACAAAAATATCAACGCTGATATTTATTTATACAACCTGGATGAAGGCGACAGTTCCAGAAACGTCACCCGTAATCGCCACTACTTCACACCGGGCATTCGCTTTTACCAAAAACCAAGCAAGGGCAACTTCGACTTCCAGGCCGAAGGCATGGGGCAGTTTGGTACGGTGACTTATGCCGCGACGGGGGCCTCGAAAGACACCCAGCAAAAGCACGAAGCCTGGTCTTCGCATTTAGAAGCCGGCTATAGCTTTGATTTACCTTGGTCACCCCGGTTTTTTCTTGAATACGACTATGCCTCAGGCAGCAAAAA
This sequence comes from uncultured Pseudomonadota bacterium, assembly GCA_903858105.1. Classification (GTDB taxonomy): domain Bacteria; phylum Pseudomonadota; class Gammaproteobacteria; order Methylococcales; family Methylomonadaceae; genus Methylomonas. The sequence goes on from CAIOHN010000132.1 coordinate 12,642, forward strand.
CTGGGCAAATAAAACTGCCAGCGGCGTAGATGGTCGCTTCGATCCTCTTTATGGCGCGTCCGATTTTGATTTTGGTCCCACCGGCATTTACGGTGCATTCCAGCGTAGCAATATCAATTCACCCGGCTACAAGCTCGACTTTGCCCCGCGTAGCGATCTGTCATTTAGAATTCAACAACGTTTGGTCTGGCTGGCCTCGGCGCGTGATTGCTGGGGTGGTTATACCTGCACCGCCGCAGCCACACCGGCATTGGCCAACGGTAACGGCACTTACGTCGGCGATCAGATTGGCATCACCGGGCGTTACAACTTTAACAGTAGTCTTAACTTTGATGCCGGATGGTATCACCTGATTAAAGGCGATTTTGCAAAATCAGCTAAAACCACCAATGCCACGGGCGGAACTAATGGCCTGGCAACGGGACTCTCGACACCCGGAGCCGATACTGACTATTTCTTCGTACAAAGTCAGTTGAGGTTTTAGTGCCTTAATTGTTTATTTTTAATTTGGGATGTAGATATGACCAACAAAACCTTTATCCAGTCGATTGTGTTTTTAAGCCTGCTGCTAGTCAGCTCGATCAGCTCAGCCGCAACCACCCTGGTTGCTGTGGCGGCTAACTTCACCAAACCCATGACCGAAATTGCCAGCGAATTTGAAAAGGCTACCGGTCACACCGCCAAATTGTCTTTTGGCTCATCCGGCAAGTTTGTGGCGCAGATGGAAAACGGCGCACCGTTTGAAGTGTTTTTATCAGCGGATGAAAGTAACCCCATTAAGTTGGAGCAAAGTGGCGTCGTGGTATCCGGCAGCCGTTTTATCTATGCTTTGGGCAAACTGGTACTTTGGTCTGCGACTCCCGGCCTGGTAGACGATCAAGGCAAGGTACTTGGTAGCGGCAGTTTTAAACATTTAGCCTTGGCCGATCCCAAACTGGCCCCCTATGGTGTGGCGGCGCTGGAAGTCTTGAAAAATCTGGGTTTGATCGAAAAACTGCAGCCCTTGCTTGTGTTAGGTGAAAACATTGCCCAAACCCAACAGTTTGTCAGCACCGGCAATGCAGAACTGGGATTTATCGCTTTATCGCAAGTCAGCGAAAACGGCAAAATTACCAGCGGTTCTGCTTGGATCGTTCCCGCCGATCGCTACGCGCCGACCAAGCAAAGTGCGGTATTGCTGACTTTAGGCGCAGAAAATCCAGCAGCCAGTGCCTTGATCGCTTATCTAAAATCCGCACCGGCTTTGGCTATTATCCAAAAATACGGTTACGATCTGCCTAAATAATCTGAGTTAAGCCCATGTTGACCGCTGCCGATGTAGATACGCTGATCCTGACTGGCAAAATCGCCAGTAGCGCAACAGCAATAATGCTGCTAATCGGTACGCCTATAGCCTGGTGGCTAGCCAGAACCGCCTCGCCTCTAAAAGGCATCATCAATACCCTGGTGGCATTACCTTTGGTATTGCCACCTTCGGTACTTGGCTTTTATTTGCTGGTTATGCTGGGACCCGCCGGCCCGGTCGGCAAACTGACCACTTGGTTGGGAATAGGCACCCTGCCCTTTACATTCGCGGGTTTGATTGTGGCATCGGTATTATATTCCTTGCCGTTTGTGGTTCAGCCCTTGCAAGCCTCGTTTACCAGTATCAGCGAACAAGCGCTTGAAGCCGCAGCCACCTTACGCGCCAGTCCGCTGGATACTTTTTTTAGTGTTGTAGTGCCGCTGGCCAAACCGGGGTTTTTGACCGCCATTATTTTAGGCTTTGCCCACACGGTCGGTGAATTTGGCGTGGTATTGATGGTCGGCGGCAATATTCCCGACAAAACCCGGGTGGTCTCGGTGCAAATCTACAATCACGTCGAAGCCTTGGAATATAGTCAGGCGCACTGGCTGGCCGGTAGCTTGCTGTTGTTCTCCTTCACCGTGTTATTGGTGCTTTATACCGTGCTGAAAACCCATCCTGTAGCGCAGCCATTAAAATGACATCGCCAATTCTTGCGCGTTTTCAACTGGATTACGGCAGCTTTAAATTGGCAGTCGATTTAACCTTACCCGGCTCAGGTGTCAGCGTGTTATTTGGTCATTCCGGTTCCGGTAAAACCACGCTGTTGCGCTGTATTGCCGGACTACAACAGGCCCAACAGGGTTTTTTGGAAATCAATGGCAACATTTGGCAAGACAGCGGGCAGAAGCTATTTTTGCCGACTTATAAACGGCCGCTGGGTTATGTGTTTCAAGAAGCCAATTTATTTCCGCATTTAACGGTAGCTGGCAACTTGCAGTTTGGTTTAAAGCGGCTTGCCAAAACCGAATCAAGCGTTATTGATTTACAAAATATCATCGAGTTATTGGGCATTGCACATTTGCTGCAACGCAAACCAGATAGGCTGTCCGGCGGTGAGCGGCAGCGGGTGGCGATTGCCAGGGCGCTAGCCCTGTCGCCGCAAGTATTGTTAATGGACGAACCGCTGGCATCGCTGGACTCCAAACGCAAGCTGGAAATCCTGCCGTTCCTCAGCAATCTGCATCAACAACTGAAAATCCCGGTGGTGTATGTCACCCATTCGCAGCAGGAAGTCGCGCAACTGGCCGATCATCTGGTGGTGTTGGCGGATGGTCAAGTTGTGGCAGAAGGCCCCGTCTCAGAAACCCTTGGTCGTCTGGACGTACCGCTGGCAAACGAGCGTGAAGCTGCCACCGTGTGGCCAGTGACGGTACTTGCTCACGAAGCGCAATACCACCTGACTCAGGTTGGCTTTGTTGGCGGAAGCTTAAGTTTACCTATTATCGAAGCCGAAATTGGTACGCCATTGCGTCTGCAAATTTATGCCCGCGATGTCAGTATCGCGCTGGTCGCCCCGGTAGCAACCAGCATCTTGAATGTGTTGCCGGCGATCATTACCGGCCTGAGCGACGAACGGAATGGCCAAAGCGTGGTGCGCTTACAGATTGGCAATCAGGTATTACTGGCACATATCACCCGAAAGTCGGCAGTATTACTAGGATTGCACGTTGGCATGGCGGTGTATGCACAAATTAAAGGTACGTCGATACTGAATTGATTCCACTAAACAGCCTAGCCCACTCTGCGCCAATTCGCCGTCTGAATACTGGTTTTCACCCCCGCCACTCCCACCCGCAAACACAATGCCGTTAAGTTAAGCAGCGAGTTTGCTGTAGGGTCGAATTTATTCGACCTGAAAACTCCAATCGTGCGAATAAATTCGCACCTACAGCTATTAACTTAACGGCATTGCCCGCAAACAGAGGGGCTTTTTAAAGCCCCCCTTTATTAAACGCCTCTTCAAAAAAAAGCGACATTTCGTAATTAAAGCGAAATACCGTGCCCGCACTGCGCAATCCTGATCGCTTCACCCCCCGCCATATTGCCAAACGCCAGAATAAAACAAAACAAATTCATTAACTTAAAAATAACTCGATGATTTAGCGCTTGCTGGCACGAGACTTGATTACTACCAAACTGAAAACAAGTAATTGGCTGCGTTAAGCATTTTCGATTGCGGGTATTCAAGCAAATAGTGCCGACGGCTTTCAATACTAATCTGCCATAAAGCATTTATTTATATACAAATAAATCAAGAGGTGTCCCAATGGATTCAATCATATTTACTCGATGCGTCGA
>CAIOHN010000133.1 GCA_903858105.1 uncultured Pseudomonadota bacterium
AAGCGCAGTTTGATGGCTTCCAGCATACCTTCCAGCTTGGCAATATGATTCCAGTTGCCGGCTATCAATACATACGCTGCAGTTATCTGCGTCAGATTTGAGGTACGCAGCTCCAGCACACTGCACTGGCAGGCACTGAGTGCCGACAGAATTTCCGCGATAAATCCGTCTGACTTATTACCCAAAACGGTGATTGCAAGTTGCATGACATTTAATCCTTAAATACTCTCCTGCCTCAGTGTAACACCAACACCTTAAAAAGCGGAACCGCAACCCCGGTTGGCCTAGCTACAGAGAATCTAGCTTGGTAATCACTGCATGATTGTCAAAATGCACGGTAATTTTCTGGCTGGCTCGACTCGCGACCAAGCCGGCAGCGTCCACCTTAAAGGTTACCGCCAATTGCTGATCAGTGACTGGCGCAGTGCGTTTGGGAGCGACACTGGCATGCAGCCATGAAAGGTAAACCGTCCAAAACAGCCAGAAAACAGCAATCACGCCCACAATCTCGCCGTACAACTGCAGAAGCTCCAATAAGGTTTTATAGCCACCAAACCAGCGGATCTCATCTGACAGGCTTTTTACCCCCATCAACCAGCCGCCCAGCGTAGCCAACGGCCACAAAAAATACAGCCACAACAGCCAACTCAACAGCGACATAAACGCCGCGCCGCATTTTTGGCCAAAGGTTTGCAGGTGTGGCTGATTGATGATGATGTCTTTCATTTTTGCCTAAGCCCTCGGTCCAGCGTTACCCACACCGCACGCTGACCACGCTTTTTACGCAAGGCCTGGATACAGCCGTTAATCGTGGTGCCGACGTTAATCAGCCAATATACGATCGGATACCAGATCATCCAGTAATAGTGCTGCGCCGAACCGCCGCTTTTGCGTTCGTAACTGGAATCGATGGTTAAGCTGACCGCAAATTGAATCAAACAGGTCACGCATAACAACATACTGGTCCAATGCGGTGACAAATCTTCCAAGGCTTCTTGCGGCTCACTGGAAAACCATTCCAATGGCACCAGCGCCAGCATTGCAATCACCAAAAACGCCCAGCTTAAACTGACACAACATTCCAGGTATAAAGGCCACATGCCGCGCGAGCGCCATTTAAACAGCGACCGAAAATAACGCAGCAGTACTTCAACGCCGCCCTGCGCCCAGCGACTACGCTGCTTCCATAGGCCGTTCAAAGTCTCGGGCATCAGCACCCAGCACAAAGCGTTTGGTTCAAACCGAATCGCCCAGCCGGCCAGCTGTAATTTCCAGCTAATATCGATGTCTTCGGTGACCATGTCCGGGCTCCAATAGCCGACATCGTGCAAGGCTGTTTTGCGAAAACCAGCGATTACGCCGGAAATGGTAAACACGTGTCCGTAAGAACGCTGGGCGCGCTTGATCATGCCGACGATGGCCGAAAATTCGCCGACCTGAATTTTACCCAGCAAGGTAGAACGATTGCGAATCCGCGGATTACCAGTCACCGCACCCACATGCGGATCATCCAGAAAATGCCTGACAATCCAGGCCGTCGCGTTGGGCGCCAACAATGCATCGCCATCGATGCCGATTAATATTTCACTATTGGCCAGCAACGCAGCCGTGCGCAAACCGACCGCCTTGCCCTGATTGCTGGCCAAATTGACGACCCGAATCTGCGGATGCTGATCGGCCAATTCGTGCAAAATTTCTAGCGTGTTGTCCTTGCTGCCGTCGTTGATGGCAATAATTTCGACATGGGGATATTGTTGATGCAACAGGTATTCGATAGTTTCGCGGACGTTCTCGCCCTCGTTGTAACAAGGAATCAGAATCGATACCGGCGGATACTCAGTTAAAACCGGCAGATCGGACAACACATTGCCGCGCTTACGTTCCCAGCGCACGTAATAAATCATACCGCCCAGCATCCAGACATAAGCCATCAACAGCGGATAATAAAACACAAAGCGCGACAGCCATTCCTTAAACTGCCACCAGGGCACTTCCTCCAAATGCTCGCGGGTGATCAGCCACCAATCGATAAAATGCTGTACCCAGACCTGGTCTATCAAATTCTCCATTTAAGCCTTAATCCTTTTTACCCACGCCAAAAAACTTCTTTAGTTCCACCAACTTGGGTTGATCTTGAAAAACGTTGTCGGGATAGTAACCAATATGTTTGGCACCGTGTTTTTTTAACAACTGAAATTGTTCGCTAAAGGTTTGCATAGGCACGGCTTTTTGGGTTTTCCAATCGACAGCTTGTAATTCAAATACCATTTTATCCAGACCACCCTGGTATTGCGCGGTCTTTTGCACCAGTTCTGTCAGCCATTGTTTGGGGTTTTCGGCTTCTTCCATAAACGGCATCGCTTCTACAGCCACATAATCGTAATGCTTTAAAAAAGCCGGGAACGATTGGGCGTACCATTCTTCGCTATACGGCTTTAATAATGGCATGGAATAGAAATTACGCGCGGTCTTGATATAAGGCCGATAGTACTTGACCTTGTCGGTTAGATAATCGGTGAACTGGCCGATCAGTTCGGTTTTATGTTGAGCCCAGCGCAAACGCAATTCGCTAGAGGCATGAATGGTATCAAACTCGGCTGGCATGCCCCACACCGTGCGGCTAAATTCCATCGCCAGCGGCGAGACATCTTCGTAATCCGACAAAATGCCATCATCATGAAACAAAATGCCGTTAAAGTCGCAATGTTTGGCCAAATCTTCGTAAATTTCGCCGATGTACTGGCGGGCTTCCGGGTTAAACGGCGACAAGCGGGTATAAACATGCCGCGATAATTGCGGTTCGCCATCTCGCCATTCCTTCACGTACCATTTTAAAGGCACGTCAGCTTTATAGGCCATGATCGGCATCCAGGCGTAGACTTTGACCCCCGCCCGCGACCGCAATTGCAAAGTCACGTGATTGAACAAATCGCGGCGTACCGGCAAATGCCGATTCGGAAAATATAATTTATCGGCATTGCCATCACCATCTGGATCAGAATAGGCTTGCAGATACACGGTATTGGCACCGCTGGCTTTAATTCTTTCAACCACTAAGGCCAGGTTTTTCTCGGTCTGTTCTTCATCCTCGTCGTAAATGTAATCCAGATCAACATGCGCCACCCGCAATTCCTGACCGACACGCTGATTTTTGACGATACCGGCAAATTGCTCGGTGTTGACGTCGTCAGTAATCATCATCCGCTTCATCACAAACGCGTCAGCCAAGGTGTTGGCGCCATCATTAAGGCCCATCGTCAAACGCATGCCCGCCAGTTTCGCGGCGTCTAAAGCGGTGGCGTTATATTCGCCGTATGGCCAGACCATCACCCGTGGCCGTTTGCCTAAAATTTGAAATAGGCGTTCCGAACTTTTATCCACTTCCTGAAAAATGCGTTTGCGATAATCTTCGTCTTTTTCATATTCGTCGTATTCGTTGCTATATAAGCGCGCAGTCACCGCACTTTGTTCGTTGCCCTGCGGGTTGGCGACAATGCCGTGGTGTAAGTCGTAAGTGTGCGAAGCTACCTCTACCAGACCGCTTTCCATGACTTCGCGCACCTGCGCCGGTGTCATCAAAGGTTTAACCCCTGGCACAGTTTGCTGTTCCAGCCAACTTCCCACCACCGCCAAAGTGGCCGGATATTTATACTTTTTCAACAAGGGCATGGCCTTGGTGTAAAAACTCTGATAACCGTCATCAAAGGTCAGTACCACGGCTTTGCTGGGCAATACCTTGTCGCCCTTCATGCAATCCAGTAAATCCTGAATGCTGATGACGTGATAATTGTTTTGCTTTAACCAGGCAAAATGATCGTTAAGATGATCTTTATTGACCGCAATCCGATCGAACGGCGGCACCT
>CAIOHN010000134.1 GCA_903858105.1 uncultured Pseudomonadota bacterium
CGGTCAACACGTTTCGCATCGTAGATCTTTGGCAGGTATTCCTTCGGCCAGGCGCGGATGCCGGGAATTTGCGAACCGGGCGATGGTTGCACGCCGACGATCTGAATCTTCGGGTTTTTCTCCTTCAGGAAGCGCGACGTGCCCATGATGGTGCCGGTCGTGCCCATGGAGCTGACAAAGTGCGTGATCTGGCCCTCGGTATCGCGCCAGATTTCCGGGCCGGTGCCTTCGTAATGGGCACGCGGATTATCCGGGTTGGCAAACTGATCCAGAATCCGGCCTTCGCCGCGCGCTTCCATGGCCCGCGCCAAATCAATCGCCGCTTCCATACTACCTTTGGCTGGCGTTAATATGATTTCCGCACCGTAGGCTTTCATGGAAGCGATGCGCTCGGCGCTCATATTGTCCGGCATGATCAAGGTCATTTTATAACCCTTGATCGCCGCCGCCATCGCCAGCGCAATACCCGTGTTACCGCTGGTGGCTTCTATCAAGCGATCGCCCGGTTTAATTTCAGCACGGGCTTCGGCATGTTGAATCATGCTCAAGGCAGGCCGGTCTTTGACAGAGCCCGCTGGATTGTTGCCTTCCAGCTTGACTAAAATGGTATTGCCGCCCGCCACCGGCAAGCGTTGCAAACGCACCAATGGCGTATTTCCGACAAAAGATTCTATAGTTGGGAAGGTCATTACTTTAACATCCGGTTTAGTTTACGGCGGCGATTATAGCAAGTTCCCCGCCTCAAGCGCCGCTGTAACCCAAGGCGAAAAAATTTCATTTATAATCAGGTGACCACAATTCAACCCGCACCCGACATGGAATCAATCGATCTAACAAGCCCCGAGCTTTACATTAATCGTGAAAACAGTTTGCTGGAGTTTAACTTCAGGGTGCTCGCTCAAGCCCTGGATGAAACTCTACCGCTCTTGGAACGGCTGAATTATTTATGCATTTCCTGTTCCAATCTGGACGAGTTCTACGAAGTACGCGTTGCCAGCTTGATACAGATGGCGGAAATGGACCCCAACCTGGTTAGCTCCGATGGCTTAACCATTAACGAACAATTTGAAAGAATCTCACTCAAGGCCCACGAACTGGTCGCCGAACAATACCGGGTACTTAACGAAGTACTGATTCCGACGCTGGAAACCGAAAACATCCGCTTTTTGCGGCGTGATCGCTGGAGCCCGGCGCAAAAAGCCTGGCTGGAAAGGTATTTCAACGAAGAACTGCTACCGATTCTGACGCCCGTCGGTCTGGATTCTGCGCATCCATTTCCGCGGATTCTGAATAAAAGTTTAAATTTCATCATCTCTTTAACCGGCAAAGATGCGTTTGGTCGCAACAGCGGTCGCGCCATTTTGCAAGCACCCAGAGCCCTGCCGCGCATTGTGCAACTGCCGGTGTCGGAGACCGATAGCGGCCCTTACGATTTTGTATTTTTGTCGTCCATCATTCATGCCTTCGTCAACGAGTTATTCAACGGCATGATGGTAAAAGGTTGTTATCAATTCCGGGTGACGCGCAATAGCGACTTTTTCGTTGACGACGACGCCATTGACGACCTGATGCTGGCGGTGGAAGGTGAATTGGCGATGCGCAATTACGGTGACGAAGTGCGCCTGGAGATCGACGGCAACTGCCCTGAAGAAACCGTCAACTTCCTGTTGGCGCGGTTTGATTTGAAACCTGACCGCTTGTTTTTAGCCAACGGCCCGGTCAACTTGAGCCGTATCCAGACTATTTTGAACATGGTGGAAAGACCGGATCTGAAATTTCCACCGTTCAAAACCAGCTTACCGTCGGCGCTGGGCCGCAACAAAGACATATTTGCTGCCATCCGCAAGCAAGATATTTTATTGCATCATCCTTACGAATCGTTCTCGCCGGTGGTGGATTTTATCCGTCAGGCCGCGGCTGACCCGGACGTATTGGCCATCAAACAAACCTTGTATAGAACCGGCGTGGATTCGCCTATCGTCGGCGCCTTGATCAAAGCGGCCCGGGCTGGCAAGGAAGTGACGGTGGTTATTGAACTGCGCGCGCGCTTTGATGAAAAGGACAACATCGGCTTGGCTGCCAAGCTCCAAGAAGCCGCAGCACATGTGGTGTACGGCGTGGTAGGTTACAAAACCCACGCCAAAATGTGTATGGTTTTGCGCAAAGAAGGCAGTACCTTGCGCAATTATGTGCATTTGGGCACGGGCAATTATCATCCAAAAACCGCACGGCTTTACACCGATTACGGTCTGTTTACCTGCGAAAAGGAATTGGGCGAAGATGTGCGCCGGGTATTTATGCAGCTAACCAGTCTGGGCAAGGTAAGCAAGCTTAATAAGTTGCTGCAATCGCCGTTTACCCTGCATCACGGCTTGTTGAAGATGATCGATAAGGAAATCGAGAACGCCAAGAAAGGTAAGCCGGCCAAGATTATGATCAAGGTCAATGCTGTGGTTGAGGAGCAAGCGATACAGGCTTTGTACCGAGCATCGCAAGCGGGCGTGGAAATTAAAATGATCGTGCGCGGCGTCTGCTGCCTACGACCGGGAATACCCGGTGTTTCCGAGAATATCGAAGTGCGCTCCATCGTCGGTCGCTTCCTGGAACATACCCGCGTCTACGCCTTTTATAACGGCGGCGACTGGGCCGTGTACGCTTCCAGCGCCGATTTGATGAACCGGAACATGTTCCGCCGCGTCGAAGTCTGCTTCCCGATTGCCGATAAAAAAATCGTTGAGCGCATCATGGGCGATCTGGAGGCCTATCAAAAAGATAATTCGCAAGCCTGGAAATTGCAAAGCGATGGCCAATATTTGCATTTACGCGCTGGCGATCAGCCTATTTATCAAGTGCAGAGCGAATTGCTCAAAGCCTTTTGCGGTTAGGCAACGATGAGTAAAGTTCCAAAGCATATTCGCCAAGTGGTACTCGATACCGAAACCACCGGCATCAATCCCAAAGAAGGTCATAAGATTATCGAGATTGGCTGCGTGGAATTAATCAATCGCAGATTAACCCGCAACCACTTTCATGTGTATCTGAATCCAGATCGGGAAATTGACGCTGGCGCGATTGAAGTACATGGCATCACCAATCAATTTTTAAAAGACAAACCGCGTTTTGCCAACGTGGTGGAAGACTTTATGGCGTTTACCCGCGGTGCCGAGTTGATTATCCACAACGCACCGTTCGACGTGGGGTTTTTAAATCACGAATTAGCCATGCTGGCTGGCGAAAGCCGCAGTGTGGAAAGCAATAGCACGGTATTTGACACCCTGGCTTACGCCCGCAAAAAACATCCCGGTGCGCGTAATAGTCTGGATGCTTTGTGCAAACGCTACGGCATCGATAACAGCCACCGCGAACTCCACGGCGCGCTGTTAGACGCCGAGATTCTGGCAGAAGTATATCTGCTGATGACCGGTGGTCAGGCCTCGTTATTGGATGAAGGCGATCAATCCGGCAGCGGCAACGAACGACCTATCGAACGCCTGTCCAGCGACCGGCCGACCTTAAAAGTCATCGCTTGCAGTGCTGAAGAAGAACAAGCCCATCAGCAAAGACTGGCGAAAATCGCCAAGGCCAGTGGCGGCAATTGCCTTTGGCAGCAATAAGCACAAATGCGATCACCGGTTTAATTATGCCGATGATCCGTTTGCAGAAGGGCTTGGTTTATCCTTTGCTTAATAACTGCCTGGCCCGGTAGTCCGCACCCGACGGCAGTTTGTCCGGGCCGGTTTTAATCCAGGTCGCAATATCGTTCCAGGCAGTGGGCGCTGCCAGGTCGCGTAACAACATGTGGTAGCCGTTTTGGTAAATCGCCACCGTTTTTGCAGTTGTGTCTGTGGCGAGCATGTGCTGTAAAAACGCGTAGGTGGGCTCTTTGGGGATGATTTCGTCTTTCTCACCGTACAACATCAAGGTGTGTGCGCTTAGGGTGCTGGCGCTGTCATAAGCAGTGTCCATCAAATCCGCCAGGCCATAAACTGTTTCCACGCGAGTGGCCTTTATGACCAAGGGGTCGCGGCCCATTTCCCGCAGCATGTCAATATTGTCGGATGCCATTACGTGCAGACCACTACCGGTAAGCGTCATCCAAGGAAAACTGTGCGCCAAAGTCCACAACAAGCTGGTTTGGTACCAAGGCATGGTGGATCTGGCCCACAAAGCCGGCGCAGCCAGAATGATGCCGGCCACATCCGGCATATCAGTTTGTCGCATCGCCGTAATAACAATAGCGCCGCCCATGCTTTCGCCGAGTAAATACACCGGCTGTTTGGGATAGCGCTGTTTGATCAATCGGGTTAAGTCTTTTAAATCTTTGGCGTATGTCTCGCTGCCAGCCCACAAGCCACGCTGCGGCGCGCCGCCAAAACCGCGTTGATCGTAAGCAAAGCATGCCACCTCTTGCTTGCTGAAATAATTACCAGGTAACTCAAAAAAATGGCTGTAATCGTTAAAGCCGTGCAGCGCGATTAACACGGCTTTAGGTTCGGTAGCCGGAAGCCAGGAACGTAGCGGCAGACTGGCTCCATCCTCGGTCATAAAACTATCTGCAGCCAGTTGCGCGCTAGTCATTTTCGCGCCGGGCGGATAGCTCATAGGCATGCAGCCGACTTGAAATATCAGCACCACAAGTGCAATTAGCGGGTATTTAAGTTTCATACAATTCATTCATCAAGTGGATTGATAGCTAAACTACGACCCTGACAGTCCTTAAATGTTCAATACAATCAATCACATTCTAACAAAGCTATGTGACAATTTGCCTATTGTTCATCCCATAATAGCGGAAAGGCCTTGCGCGCCCGGTCTATCGATTCCTGATCGACATTTTTGCCGCGCAATGTCACCAACAGCGCATACAAATCCTGGCTGTTGACTTTAAAGGTACGCTTGGGATCGGCGGTTGACAAGCGTTTGATCGTGGTTTGCATGGGCAATGGCTTGCTTATGACGCCTGCTGGTTGCGCCAATTCGCTGTCGATAATCTGTTTTTCGTTACCCGCTGGTGCCTTTAAGGCTTTACGCAAAATGTCTTTGGCTCTGGCCCAGGATAATTCGCCAGTTGCGAGTTTTTCGCGCATCGCTTCGGTTGCCAATGGGGCATAGCGCACTATGTCATCGATCCAACTGACGCTTTTGTCAAAAAACTCGGCGATGCGTTCTTTGGACCAATTGGCGTTATTCAGGTAAATCACGGTTTGGAAATAATCAGTAATCCGGGTATCCACCCGATCAGAGTTAAGCTTGAGATTGAGCGCCTTGATTTCATCCGGGTCGCCGGTAACGATGCGCACATCAACCCGGTCAAAATAGCCAGGATTGGCGCGGCGGATACCTTGAATCGCTGCCATCCGATGAAAACCACCAACAAGGTAATATTCTTTGTTGTTGCGTTCCCAAACCACCAGGGGCTCAAACAAACCATTACTAACAATATCTTTTTCCAGATGAGATACCTTGGCCTGATCCAGATCACGGTGGTTGGTCAGGGTGTGATGGAATTCGATTTGCTCGATAGCTAAATATTCGTAGCGCTTGGTAGCCAGCATGATGGGATCTCTTGGTAGGGGAATTGAGCGAAATAGTAACTGAACATGGCCTGGCATAGTTATAAAAAAGGCGTGTAATCATTAGCTTTCGGCTGAAAATATCAGCTAGCCACCAAAAACATTGTAAAGCCCCACCCACTCCATACGCATAGGAATACTGCATTCACGCGCTGCCAAGCCCATGGTTTCGTGTGATTTGAGGCTGTCCCTATATTTTAAAATAACGCATAAATGTAGCCCCCGGCTATGATCTGGCCGTAGTTAATGGGTTTTGCAAATAACGATGTCAATCATCTACTTACGCTTAATGTAATTTGGCCGA
>CAIOHN010000135.1 GCA_903858105.1 uncultured Pseudomonadota bacterium
GTAGCCGAAGCCGGCAAAGAAGCCAGCAGTTCTAGCTGGTTGACGCCAACCTTTAGTCGTCAGCAGGAACGCGACTTCCAAACCCTGCGCGCCGAATTTGATAAAGACCCGTGGCAAAGTTGCGAAGTCTGGGGTAAAAGAAAACGTAAAGTCAAAGCCACCTCTCAAGATGTGCGCGACGCCGCCAGTACCGACATTAATGCCGATTTTACGGAAGTGTTTGACGGCGAAGTACTTAACTTTGCGGGTAATGTCGATATGGTGCGAGCCGATCAGCATTTGGTCGCCGATAAGGCCAGTTACGACACCGTCGCCGAAACCCTGGATGCGCAAGGCGGCGTGTTATATAGCGAAGACCAATTGGCTTTGTCTGGCGAGACAGCCTCTTTGAGTTTGGGTAAGGATGAAGCGAGGCTGAGAAAAGCCCAGTTTATCGTTGCCGAGGCGCCATTTCGCGGTAGCGCCGATGCGATTTATCGCGAAAATAAATACCTGTCCCGCTATAACGAAGCCGCGTTTACCAGTTGCGCCCCTGGGAACCAGGACTGGATTTTACATGCGCCGCGGATGAAAATTAATCGTGATACCGGGCAAGGTTCGGCCAAAAATGCCTGGCTTGAATTTAAAGGTGTGCCGGTGCTGTATACCCCGTACATCGCCTTCCCAACCGACAACCGTCGCTTGTCTGGCTTGCTGGCACCGACTTGGGGTAGCACCCAGCGTAACGGTTTTGACATGTCGGCACCGTTTTACTGGAATATCGCCCCCAATTTCGATGACGTCGTCACCCCGCGTTACATGACTAAACGTGGCGCACAGCTACGTAACAAATTCCGGTATCTGACAGACAACTCCAGAGGTACTGTTTCCGCCGAATACATGCCTAATGATCAGTTGCTTGATAAGGCTCGTTATTCCGGGAGCTGGAAGGATCAGACCACCTTCCTGCCCGGTTTAACCTCGCTGGTGGATTTGAATTATGTGTCGGATAAAACCTATTTCAACGATTTGAATAACGCGTTGGGTTTTCAAAATACGGTCTATCTGCCAAGTACTGCACTATTGAATTACGGTGGCAATTTTGGCGGAACAACTGTGGGAGCATCGGCTGGCGCTTACCACTACCAAACAGTGGATAAAACTATTGAAGATCCGGCTCTATTGCCTTACGACATGTTGCCGCGCGTCAATATGAATTTTGCGCATTCTTTCGATGGTATGCCAGTTACAGTGGCCTTGGATAATCAATACACCAATTTTTATCGTCAGGACGACCTTGGTGGTAAACGCTCTTTGAATGATAACGCTATGGTCAATGGTCAGCGTTTCAATATCGCGCCGTCGCTAAGTATGCCTTTGGAAAGCAGTGCCGGCTATATTATTCCCAAAATTACCGGTCAGTTCACTCATTATGATCTGAGCTATCAGAATACAGGTTTAGCAGCGTCTGTAAATCGCACTTTGCCGATTTTCTCGGTTAATACCGGGATGAACTTCGAGAAAGAATTGAATCTCGGCGGAACGGCGTATCAGAATACTTTAGAGCCACAGGCGTTTTATCTGTACATTCCGCATAAGGACCAAAGCAATATTCCTGTCTTTGATAGTGCACTGTACGATACCAACTTTTATAGCATATTCCGTGAAAACCGCTTTGCTGGTTTGGATCGGATACAGGATGCCAATCAGCTTACTTTGGCTGGCACGTCGCGTTTTATCGATTCCAGCACAGGTCTGGAGCCCTTGAAAGTAAGTTTGGGGCAGATCATGTACTTCCAAGATAGAAAGGTGACGATACCTGGACAGCCTATAGAGAGGTCTAGTACCTCCAATTTTATCGGCGAAGTCAGCGGTCAATTTAACCGGAATCTGTCATACATGACTGGTACCCAATGGGATCCAGAAAACAATGGCTTTGCCAGAGGACAGGTCGCGCTTAAATACCGCGCACCGACTAATCAGGTGGTTAACCTGGGTTATCGCTATCGTCGCAACCCTGTGGATAGTTCGCAAACTATTTCCCAGACCGATGTGTCGTTCCGCTTGCCGCTATTCGGTGAATGGTACGGCCTGGGCCGTTGGCAGTACTCGTTGAACTTCGACAAAACCACGGAAAGTTTTATCGGTATCGAGAAAGAAAATTGTTGCTGGCGTTTCCGTATTCTGGGTCGCCGCTATATCAACGGTGCTAACATCGCTAACACTGCCGCATTTGTCGATCCTACTACCAAACCTGAGACCGCCTTCTTCGTGCAGTTGGAACTGAAAGGCTTAAGTAGCTTTGGCGATAACGTCGACACCTTCCTGCAAACCAACCTTAAAGGTTATCGCAAAGACAGCTATGTTGAGTAAGCACCGTATGATGATGAAATGGATCTTGTTTTTATGCTTGAGCGGATTTGCCGTGCTGTGCCGGGCGCAGGTGTTGGACCGGATAGTGGCGGTGGTGGAAGAAGACGTGATTCTGGAGCGGGAGTTAAACACCGAAGTAGCGGCGATTACTGCCAAATTAAGCGGCAACAACGTGATGATTCCGCCGGAGTTCGTGCTGCGCAAGCAAGTATTGGAACGCATGGTGGTGGATAAATTGCAACGGCAGTTGGCGGCAAAATCCGGTGTGCAGGTCAGCGACGACATGCTGAGTTCCTCGATTGCCGATATTGCCAGTCGCAACGGCCTGTCGGTGGATGCCTTTCGTAAGGAGTTGTCCAAGCAAGGCATGGACTATAAAAGCTTTGAAGACAATTTACGCAACGAAATCATCATCAACCAGTTGCGCGGTCGAGAGATCGGGGCGCGGGTTAAAGTCACCGATGCTGAAGTGTTGCATTACATGGAAACCCAGAGCAAAGCCGGTTTAAGCAACTCGCAATACCATCTGGGGCATATTCTGGTCGCTATTCCTGAAGGTGCATCGGCAAGTGCGATACAAAAAGCCAAGGATAAAGCTGATCAAATCATCGCTGATTTGCGCGGCGGTAAAGATTTTAAACAGCTGGCGGTCAGTGTGTCCGACGATGACAATGCGCTGAAAGGCGGCGATTTGGGTTGGCGTGGTATCGGCCAAATTCCGTCGTTGTTCACCGAAATCGTTACCACCATGAATCAGGGTGACGTGTCGGAAGCCATCCGCAGCCCCAGCGGTTTTCATATCATCAAAATGCTGGAAACCGAGGGTGCAGGGCAGCACATCGTTACCAAAACCAAGGTTCGGCATATTCTGATCAAAACCAACGAATTGATAGACGATGCCGAAGCGCAAAAACGTTTGTTGGCACTTAGAGAAAGGATCAATGACGGCGACGATTTTGCCAATCTGGCGCGCGCCCATTCCGATGATAAAGGTTCTGCGATCAATGGCGGTTCGCTCGATTGGGTGGGGCCGGGGGCATTGGTGCCACCATTTGAAGAAGCCATGGGCAAACTGGCGATCAACGAGATCAGTCAACCGGTACAAACCCAGTTTGGCTGGCACATGATTCAAGTGCTGGGCAGGGAAAACCAGGACAACAGCGAGCAATTCAAAAAAGATAAAATCCGCGAAGAAATCCGCAAGCGCAAAATCGAGGAAGAGACAGAGTTATGGTTGCGGCGTTTGCGCGACGAAGCCTTTGTGGAAATCGATCTTGATCGTTTGTAAGGTCGTATGAACGCATTTTCGGTCGAAAGCCGCAAGGAAGACAAGTTTAAAAAGCGTTTGCAGCGCATAGTCAAAGAAGAAGATTTGGCTGCGCATCGGGAATTGGTCGAGCGCACCGCCGCCGAATTAAATGTGGATTTACTAACTTGTGCGGCTGCGCTGGTTTATTTGAGTCAGCCTAACCTCTATCCCGGCGTTAAACAATCACCCAAGTTGACCGCGATTGAGCCAGTCCGCAATCCGCTGCCGGCCGCGCATTACAAAATGGTACGGTATAGATTAGCCATCGGTACCCAGCATCAGGCCAGTCGCGATGCGATTCAAGCGGTGTTGATAGAGGAATCCGGCGTCGATATAAAACGCATCGGCAGGATTGATATTCGTGACAGCTACACTTTGGTGGAATTGCCTGATGGTATGCCGGCGGATATTTTTCAGCTATTGACCGACGCGCAGATAGGCGAGCACAAATTGAATATAAAACGGGTAAAACCCAATAAATTCAGGCAAATGCGTCAGCAAAGTGGCGACGAAAGCGCCTGATGCGCTTGGTCTAAGCTACTTAAGCATTTGCTACCCTTGGCTGACTCAACCGAGGTGTTCGGCTGCTGAGTCAGTCAAAGGCTGGTGGCTACATGGTCAGGCGAATCCCTATCCAGGCCGCTCGCGGCGCACCCACCCCAACAAAACGGCTTTGTTGGTCGCCCGGCAATCCTACGCCATCCAGTACATCGCCGGTATTCCCCCAGGTGCCGAAATTGGCGTATTGGCGGTCGAACAAATTGCTAACCCTGCCAAATAGGGCGACATTTTTGTTGAAGCGATATTCGCTACGCAAATTGAAGACCACGAATCCGGGTAACTTAGCAGTCAAATTTGCTTCGTCACCACGCAGATATTGTGAACTGTTGTAGT
This sequence comes from uncultured Pseudomonadota bacterium, assembly GCA_903858105.1. GTDB lineage: Bacteria > Pseudomonadota > Gammaproteobacteria > Methylococcales > Methylomonadaceae > Methylomonas. The sequence continues at coordinate 4,556 of CAIOHN010000135.1, forward strand.
TCATGTCCATCCCCAACGTCCAGGCCGAGACGATGTCGAAATCAGTGCTGAATTTGAATTGATGCGCTGGAATACCCGGAATTTTGTCGCCGCCGCGGACTTGTATATTGCCATCGGCATCCGACATCGGGTTGTTGGGGCTGCTGCCCAGAAACGGTGTTTCAAAGCTGGCATCGATATAGGTGTAATGCGTCGACCAGCGCCAGCGCTCGTAAAAATTACCTGACAATCCGGCTTCCACGCCTTGACGTAAAGTTGAGCCCACGTTGTCGAAGTAGCCAACATTGCTGCCCACGCCGCCAGTACTTTTAAAAATGATGTCGTTATTATTGATGGTGCGAAACAAAGCCAAATTCCAGTCCATATAGCCTGGTAACAGGTTTTTCAAGCGGCCGCGTACGCCGGTTTCAAAGGTATTGGCAACGACTTGTTTTAGCGGTGGATCTGACACAAAAGCGTTGGGCAAACGGCACGGATCGTCTGGATTGGCGCAGCTTAATTCCATGGGTGTTGGTACCCGAGAGGATTCGCTGTAGTTACCGAAAAATGTCAGTTCCGGCATAAAGGCGTAAGTCAAACCGGCAGCCGGATTGAAACGGTCGAAGGCATGCGAGCCGTTTAAGTCCTGACCAAAATGGTCGCGCAATTTAATATGCGACTGGTTGTAACGGCCGGATACGGTTAAGTCCAATTTATCGGTCAAGGCATATGTGTCGGTCAGGAACAAGCCATAGTGATCGGTTTCGGTGGTCAGACGCACATGCGCATCTTGCAGCAATACGCCAGATCCAGTCACACCGCGATCAGCAGTGAGCGCACCCAGTTGGGTGTCGGCATGGTAGCGGGCGTTGCCGTAATCGAAGCTGGCGCCACCGACCAAATGGTTGTTGCGACCAAATATTTTGTGATCAAAGGCATTTTGCAAGGCAAAGCCGAATGATTGTTGCAAGGTGCTCGAGGTGTTGATGGTGCCGCCCAAGGATGCCGGATCGTTTGCAACGCTGCCACCGGCCAGATTTACAAGTCCCTCTTCGTCAAATTCCGCGTCGCTTTCTTGGCACAAGAAAGCATTTTCGCCGCCGCCTTCATCCAGACACGCGCCAAATTCGCTGCCATCGCCGTTATACGTGCCGATTTTATTTCGGCGGTAATACATAGTGCCGGACAGCTGATTTTGCTTGTTCAGCCAGGTGTCGCCGGTCAGAGACACCAGCATCATGCGGTTACGGGTAATATCGGGATGGGTAAACACTTGGTCGCGACCAAAAGCCAGCATTTCTTGCGGTAGCGCGCCATTGCCGCGCAGCGTATTGTCGGTGCCGCCGATAGTTAAATCCAGGCTGGATTCAACGCCGCGCCAGCTCAAAGTGCCAAAGCCCTGCTTGGCTTCTGTGGGGGAATGAGCACGCCAGCCTTTTTCGTTGAAATATTTGACATCCATAAAGTAACCCCAGGTGCCGTTGTTCCAGCCGCTGGTCAGTTCTTCGGAGTGTCTATCCCAAGAGCCGCCTTGAGCTTCAAAGCTATGACTGGGTGCCGAGAAACCAGTTTTGGTTTTGATGTTGATCGAGCCGCCCAGCGCATTCAGGCCAAAGGCTGGATTGGAGGCGGGTTGCAAACTCATGTTGTCGATAGCGCCGCTGGGGATTAAATCCCAGTTGATCATATCCCCAAATGGCTCGTTGAAACGTATGCCGTTAACGTAAGTGGCCAAGCCTTGTGGCAGGCCCATCAACGGCGATGCGCTGAAGCCACGGTATTGCACATCCGGTTGCAAGGGATTGTTTTGGGCGTCGTTGATATTGACGCTGCCCATATAGCGATTCATGTAATCAGCAAGTGACAAAGCCTGCGCTTCTTGCAGTTTATCCGCAGACACGGTTTGCACGTTGGCCGGGATTTTATTGATATCGACGCCACCGGATTGCAATGGGGTGACGGCCACGACTTCAATGTCATCCAACTGATTGTTCGCAACTTCCGCAGCGATAGCCTGGGCCAATGGCAGCATGCTGAACAAGGGCAGCATGCCTAGTGCAACTTTTTTCATAAACTTACCTGATCTAAACGCCAAACAAAAGCGGCATGGTAATCAAAGCACGTGCACTACTCTATAGAGCATGGGTAAAAAGGAATTTTTCCCTTTTTGTTGTCGACGGGTGGTTTCCGGAATATTTAAGTCAATCTGTTGTCAGCAGAGTAAAATGGACAGCCAAGCCGGCTCCCGGCACGCTCCGTTTATTTGCCATAGTGACTATGACCATTCAATACATCAATAGCCCTGATCAACTCGATAGCCTTTGCCAACTCATCAGCCAGGAACCCTGGATTGCTCTGGATACTGAATTCCTCCGCGAAAAAACCTATTACCCAAAATTCTGTTTGTTGCAAATTGCCGCGCCGGGCTGGGTGGCTTGTATCGACCCGTTGGCTATCAGCGATTTGACCGTATTGTTCGACGCTATTTACAACCCTAACATCGTCAAGGTGCTGCATTCCTGTCGGCAAGATCTGGAAATTTTTTACCAGATTACTGGCAAAATTCCAGGTCCAATTTTTGATACCCAAATTGCGGCACCGCTGTTGGGTATCCAGGAAAACCCTGGGTACGCGATGCTGGTGTCCAGCTTTTTAAACGTCAATCTTAGCAAGGCGCACACCCGCACAGATTGGTCGGAACGACCGCTGAGCGAGGATCAGATTCAGTACGCTGCCGATGATGTGATTTATCTGTGCAAAATATACAAAATAATGTGTGAGCAACTGGGGAAACTGGGCCGGTTGGATTGGCTGGAAAGCGACTTTGCCTTGTTGAATAACTCAGAGCTATATCAACTATCGCCGGAAAATGCCTGGTTGAAGATCAGAGGCAAAAACAAGCTGACCGGCAAGCAGTTGTCGATTATGCAAAGCCTGACCGAGTGGCGCGAACGCACCGCTCAACAAGAAAATAAACCGCGCAGTTGGCTATTACAGGACGATTTGTTGCTGGAGCTAGGCAAACTGCAGCCGGTTACCCTGGGCGAGTTGGCTAAAATTCGCAACATCAATGATCGCACTGTAAACCGCTATGGCAAGGTGATCTGCGAATTAATCGACAGTGCACGGCAGCGCGCGCCCAAACCTCTGGCGGAAAAAGATCAGGCGGTTAAGAAAACCCAGCAGCATGAAGCCATCCTGGATGTGTTGAGTGCGGTGGTAAGAATACGCGCTGAGGAAAACTCCTTAAACCCCATCATTCTGGCCACCCGTAAAGATCTGGAGCAGCTATTGTTTGGTGATGAAGACTGCTTGTTGTTGACGGGGTGGCGTTACAACATGGCGGGGCGCGAGTTGCAGGGTTTATTGCGGGGCGATTACACCTTAAGCTTGAAACCCGATGCGGTGGTGATTAGCGAGGTTTCGTAAGTTTGCCGACAACGCTCGTTCTGGCTAAGGCGGAGCGAGCGTTTTATAAGGTCGAATAAATTCGACCCTACAGTTTGCCAAATTGTTGCTCAAATTTCTCCGCTGGCAGCGGTTTGGCAAACAGATAGCCTTGACCGAAATCGCAACCGATAGACATCAACAAATCCCGCTGCTGCTCGGTTTCCACGCCTTCTGCGATGACTTTTAAACCCAGTTTGTGAGCCATGACGATAATGGCTTCGCATAGCACGAAATCACTGGATTCCGGCGCCAAATTGCGCACAAAAGACTGGTCGATCTTCAGATAATCAATATCAAATTTTTTCAAATACGACAAAGCCGAATAGCCGGTACCAAAGTCGTCTATCGCCACCTGGATGCCGGCATCGCGGAATGCCATCAACTGATTATGCACAGCGGGCGTGGCATCCAGCAGCAGGCCTTCGGTGATTTCCACCACAATACTCTGGCCGGATAATCCCAGTTCATCCAGTTCGGTAGACCATTGCAACGCGGAATGGCCAGGGCTTTGAAATTGTGCCGGCGATTTGTTGACCCCAATCTGAAATTCCGGGTGGATAGTGCTGCGCCAGGCCTTGACTTGTTTGGCTGCGGTTTGAAATACCCAGTCGCCAATGTCGTCGATCAAGCCGGTTTCTTCGGCAAGCGGGATGAAGTCTACTGGGCTGATCAGACCCCGGTCTGGATGCTGCCAGCGCACCAAGGCCTCGGCTTTGTATATCTCGCCGCTGACTAAATCGATGATCGGTTGATAGCAGAGCAAAAACTGCTTGCTGCTCAAGGCAGTGCGTAAATCGGCCAATAGTGCGGCCCTGGCCTCCAAGGCATCCTGTAAGGATTGGGTAAAAAAGCGATGACTGTTACGCCCTTGATTTTTGGCCGCATACATCGCCTGGTCGGCGTTTTTCATTAATTGGCTTAGATCGGTACTGTCGTTCGGGTAAAACGTAATGCCGATACTGGCGGAGACATAAGCCATGTCGTCATCCAGCATAAAGGGTTCGCTGAGTTTTTGCAGCAGGTTGCTGGCAATGGGCTCGGAGCTTTCGATGCTATCCAACTCGCTTAAAATGATGGTGAATTCGTCACCACCCAGGCGGGCTAAGGTGTCGGATTCTCGCAGGCAGGTGAGTAAGCGCTTGGCAGTTTCATTAAGTAATTTGTCGCCAATATCGTGTCCCAGGGTATCGTTGACTTCCTTGAAGCGGTCTAGATCGATAAACAGCAAGCCAAATAATTGCCCCATCCGGTGAGCTTTTTTAATTTCCAGCTCCAGACGGTCGCGGAACATGCGGCGGTTTGGCAGGCCGGTCAGCGGATCGAAGTTGGCTTGCCGCCAGATTTGCTCTTCAGATTGCTTGCGTAGGGTAATATCGGAAAACAGCGCTACCCGGCGCAGCGTATGACCATCGGTATCGTAGATGGTATTGATGGTTAATTCCTCGACGTAAATTTCGCCACTTTTGCGGCGGTTTTTAATTTCGCCGCGCCAACTGCCCGTGGTTTTTATAATGTGCCACATCGACTGGTAGAACGCGGCATCCTGCTCGCCGGAACTAAGGAAGCGTGGATTCTGACCAATCGCTTCTTCCGCCGTATAGCCCGTCATATGGGTAAAGGCCCGATTGACGCTGAGAATTATATTGTTAGCGTCGGTGACGATCATGGCCTCGCTGCTGTTTTGATAAACCAGGGCCGCCAGCCGCATATTTTCTTCGGATTTACGGCGCTCGCTGATGTCGCGGGCAAATCCGACGGAACCCAAAAGTTGGCCTTGCTCATCCATGACCGGTGCCTTGTAGGTTTCAAACCACTTGCGTACACCGCGGTCGATGATTTCTTCTTCGACGATAATTTTCTCGCGGGAATTTAAAACCTTCAGATCGTCGGCGCGATAGCCCTTCGCCAGATCCGGTCGGGCAATGTCAGAGTCAGTTTTGCCGATCAGCGATTCTGGATTCTCGCTGCTAAAGACTTCGCTAAACTCCTGATTTACAGCCAGAAAATGGCTATCGCAATCCTTTAGCCAAATAGCATGTGGAATATTGTCCAGCAATGCGCGCTGGTAATATTCCTTTTGCCGCAAGGCTTGTTCGGCGTGACGCTGGCTGCTGACATCACGAAAACTCCAGACCCGACCGACAATCGTGTCCGCTATGCGTTGTGGTTGGGAGTAACGTTCAAAGATTCTGCCGTCGGCTAATTCGACAATATCGTAACTTTCTTTATCAGGCTCGGCGTAAAGGTATTCGACCTTTTCTAGAAATTCTGCTGGATTTTTTAGTTTGGTTAGCGCCAGCGCCAGCAATTGACGGTCGTCATTAGCTTCGCCAATTATATTGGATGGCAGTTGCCATAACTCCAGAAAACGTTGATTTACACTGACAATTTTGCCCTGCAGATTAACCACCAAAATACCGTCGGCAGTGGCTTCCAGTGTGGCTTGTAATACCGAAATCGTCTCGGCTAAGGCTTGTTCGTTCAGTTTGCTCTGCGTGATGTCGTCGTAAATGCCCAGTACGCCGATAATTTGTTTTTCGGTGTTTAGCAAGGGTAGTTTTGAGGTGCGCAACCAAATGGTTTGGCCGTTGGGTGTGGTTTGCGGTTCTTCGTAGTTTAACTTGGCGGCACCGGAGGCGATCACCTGCAGATCATCTTGCCGATAGAGCTCAGCTTGTTGTTTCCAGCCCAATTGATTGTCATATTTGCCTAGCAGGTCGACGGCATTTTGCTCGCCAGCATCTCGGGCAAACAGTGCATTGCAGCCTAGATAGCGTGATTCCAGATCTTTCCAAAATACCCGAATTGGCAGGGTTTCGATGATGCTTTGCAATAACTGGTTGGTTTCCGTCGCAGCCTGGCTGGATTTTTTCAGCTCTGTGATGTCATGCAAAATAACCAGGTGTACGTTTTCAAAAGAATCGCCCAGCGGCGCTGCGCTGGCCAAGACAGTGCGGGTATCGCCGTTCTTGCAGTGAATGTTGATTTCGAACGCATTGAAGCTGGTGCTGTCGGAACGCTCCAACTGTTTTAACTTATCGTTCCAGGTTTCCATCACCCATTGTCGATAGTCAGTGTTCGGGTAAGCGTGGGGCCACCAATCGTCCAAGGTAGGAATATCGGCAAGCGTATAACCAAAGGTTTTGACAAAGGCGGGGTTAAGCAAAACAATGTTTCGCTTATCGTCATTTAATGCATATGGGATGGGCGAGACGTTGATAATGGCTTGCAGACGTTGTTCGCTTTCAGCGAGATCCTGAGTGATACGGTTGTTGTTGTATAAGGTAACCGAAATGATGGTGCCGACCCAGGACAGGGTCAAGTTGTATACACAGAGGTTGAGTAAGCCGGATTTTTGATAATCGTCAGCGAAATAGCCCACGTGATGAGCCGCCCCGAACAGGGCCTGGATTGCTATCATGCCGCTAACCAGCATCGCTCCGTGCCGACCAAAACGCATGGCGGACCAGGTGATGAATAAAAACATAATATAGCCGGGCGCACTTAACCCCAGGCTAGCCTGAAAGGCTCCCAGGAAAATTATCTGGCCGGTAAGCATTGCCAATATCAGCATTAACAAAGCTTCTGGAAGCCGATTGTCGCTAAACCATTGACGTGGCCATTCTCGCCAAACCAGAAAAATTGGAGTGGTGGTGATAATGCCAATGCTATCCGCTAACCACCAATGTAATACTGAGTGCGGCAGATAGGACATGGAAATGATATTGGCCGACCACAATGCAAGCGGACCGATTGTCGCGCTGATCAGCGAGCAAACCGCACCGATTAAACATAGCCGGATGAAGTGACTGGGGCGGGTTAGCTGTATAGAAAATCGTTGTGTGCGCTTTAGTAAATAAGCCGCACAAGTCGATTCCAAGGTATTACCCAGCGCAATGCTAACCGACAACCAGAAAGCATCTCCAACCATCATGCCGGCAGCAAGCGCGCCTAAAAATACACCGGGCCAAAAGCGTATCCCCTTGATCAATAACACAGCTAATCCCAGTCCTCCAGAGAACCAGGCCAAAGTGACATTGCCGGTTTCCGAGAAGTGATCCAGCACAACTTTGGCCAACAGGGCATACAGCCCCGCCAAGATCAGCATCGCTAACAGATCACGCCATCGGTAATTAAGAAATGCCATTAAGTTCGTTAGGTTGGAATATAAATTTAAAGTTGCGGCAATAAACCGGTTGCGACTAGTCTTTCGTAGGCTTTATAGGCTGCCACCAGCGCCAAGATCAGGAACAATAGACCGCTGACTTTGTGCAATAGCGAGATGCGTATTTTTTGCAGTACGGTGCGTCCAGCCAAAACGCCCAGTGCAGACGTAAATGTCAGCGCCAGAGTAGAGCCTAGCCAAACCGCCACGGGTTGTGCGGTACTGCTAAAGGCAACTACAGCCAACTGGGTTTTATCGCCAAATTCGGCAACAGTAATCAACAGGAAGGTGGTCAGAAAAATACCGTGACCGCTTTTTTCTGCGACCACTTCATCGTCATCGTCTTCCTCGTGGCTCAACAAAGCATGCACGCCAAAAGCGAAAAAAAGTACGGCAACGGTACCGGCAACCACATAGTCGGGTAGCCAACTGGCAATCGCTGCGCCAAAAACCACGGCCAGCGTATTTAGCAAGGCAAAAGCGGCGATGGCGCCCCATAACACCGGCGCGGCGCGGTGTCTGGAGGCCAGCGTCATGCAGACCAGTTGGCTTTTGTCGCCGATTTCAGCAGCGGCGATCAAGGCAAAACTGGTGCTGCCGCTGGTGAGCAATTCCGAGAATTGATAGTTCTGGAATTGTGAGCATAATAATTCTAGATATTCCATTTTTTAGGTTTTGAACCCTTGATGCTGGTTTTAGTGGCCGGATTTTTAAGTCAGCATTTTGTCCAATATCATCATAATGATAAAACCGGCCATTAACGAAAACGTCGCGATGCGCGAACGGCCTTTGGAATGGGTTTCCGGGATGATTTCCTCGCTGATGACAAATAGCATTGCACCCGCGGCAAAGCCCATGGCGATAGGTAATATCGAGGAAAAAATGGTTACCATGGTAATGCCCAGCAATCCGCCCACCGGTTCCACTAGACCTGTGAGTGTAGCAATAGCGACGGCTTTCCATTTATTGAAGCCCAGGCCGACCAGTGGCAAGGCCACCGCCAAGCCTTCCGGCAAGTTTTGCAAGGCAATCGCAATGGATAGCACCAAGCCATTTTTCATATCGCCAGAACCGAAGCTAACGCCGACCGACATGCCTTCCGGGAAGTTGTGTATAGTAATGGCAATAATAAACAGCGAGATTTTTTGCAGCGAATCTATCGAATGATCGCTAACCTCGTCAAAATGCAGATGGGGCAGGTGATTGTCAGCAAAATGCAAAAATAGCGCGCCGATCAGCATGCCAGCAGAAACGACCCATAAGCCTTTGCCCGGCCAAACTTGCTCGCCAAAATCCATGCCAGGTACCAATAAGGAAAACGCTGTGGCGGCCAGCATGACGCCCGCCGCAGCGCCGAGTAAACTGTTGAACAGACGATCCGAAATGTTTTTAAAGAACAAGGCCGGCAAAGCGCCAACGCCGGTAGCCAGACCGGCCAGTACGCTGGCCAGAAAGCCGATCACCACGATTTTGCCGAATATTACATACAAACTGCCGAATACCAGGATTTGCGATGCGACGAATAAGCCGATAAAAACACCCCAGCGTTGCAATAGCGGCATAGTCATGACTTGCAAATATTTGGGGTGGGCCTGGAGACGAAGATAGTAGTCTTCAAGAGTCTGTTGAATATTGTGCATTTTAATTACCTGATAGTTAGCGTGGCTAAAGCGGGGATTATACTGAAATTGGCAAAATAGCCGATGAATACCCGCTAGCTTTTGATATAGATGTTCCCTTAGGATTATCGCTGATTCTTAAATTATGGTGGTTTTTTTGCATGGAAACCGCCGGGTACTGCACACATCTCTGGCCGGGTTTAATGCGTGTGCTTGTATCGGCATGAGGTTTAGATTTAAAGTTTTTACGTTGCTGGGTTTTGCTTGTTATTAAACGCAGCAAATCGCCCGGATACTGTGGTTTTGAGCTGGATTTTTTAGTGGAGTTTTTAATAATGAAATATTCGATAGGTTTTACCTCTCTTAGTGTGGTGTTTATCCTGAATGCTTGTGCGCCAGTTGAGCAAGCAACCGGGCAGACTTTTGCCTTGGGATCGCCGCAAACCGGCGTCGCGCAGTCCGCGACAACTTATGGCGCAGGTGCGGCAAGTGCTTTAGGTGGTGCGGCCAATGCTGGCAGTGAATTGGGCTTGGTCAATATTTTGGTCGGCCAATTAGGCATAAATCCGCAGCAAGCTCTGGGTGGCGTCGGTTCGATTTTTTCTGTGGCGCAGCAACGCATGAACCCAGGCGATTTTTCGCAATTAAGCAGTAGCGTACCGGGTATGGATCGTTATTTATCGGCGGTGCCGCAACCCGCAGTTCAATCGGGTTCGCAGTCTTTGCTGGGTGCTGCTGGCGGTCTGATGGGCGGGCAGTGGGGTAGTTTGGCCGCTTTAGCAGGCTCGTTTCAGTCGCTGGGTATGAATCCGTCGATGATTAGCCAGTTTATGCCCGTCGTGATGCAATATGTGCAGAACCAAAGTGGGGCAGGAGTGATGGGTATGCTGCAAAGCGCCTTATATTAAGTTATCCACACATTTTGGGGTTTAAGCCTGGCTTTGATCGGGCTTGAGCTAAATACTGACGACGATACGACAAAAACTATGGAAATATTATTAATTGGTGCGGTGGCGATGATTTTCGCTATTTTGCTATCTGCATGGCTGATGACTTTTGCAAAATGGTTTCCCATTAAAGGCATCGATGGCGTTTTTTTAAAAGACTATAAAACCCTGATCCGGGCGCATGTCGATTTTGCCTTGATGGCGCTGTTCTGTCTGGGGTTTTATGGCACCAAAGTGCCGTTGCCGGTGACGGCTTGTTGGTTGGTAGTGATCGGTGGCTTGACTAATCCCGGTGTGTTTGTGGTCGCGGCATTCGATCCGGATTTTTGGTCCAAACCGGTTTGGAAGATTTACTCTGCGGTAAGCTTTGTGATTACCACGCTGGGGTTCGGCTGGGTTGGTATTAGCTTGTTAAATTATGCGCTGTAGCTGATTGAACCGACTATTAAAAATCATGCCCAACGCTATACAATGTTTTATTTTTGTTTTCAGGTAAAAAGATGACTGCTGCCTTACCCATACATGACTATGCCTTGCTAGACGACGCCGAATGCGATGCCCGCATCGTGGCCGCCAAAGCCAAGTTGGGCAAACGCTGCATCGTGCTGGGGCATCATTACCAGCGCGACGAGGTGTTTAAACACGCCGATATTTACGGCGACTCGTTAAAATTGTCTCGCGAAGCGGCGCAATCTGCAGCCGAATACATCGTGTTTTGCGGTGTACATTTCATGGCGGAAGTGGCGGATATTCTGTCGCGGCCTGAGCAAATCGCCATTTTGCCGGACATGGCGGCGGGTTGTTCTATGGCCGACATGGCCAATAAGGTAAAAGTCCAACAATGCTGGGATGAGCTGGCGCAGATTATTGATGTAGAAAACATGGTGACGCCTGTGACTTACATCAATTCTGCCGCTGATTTGAAAGCGTTTTGCGGCCAGCATGACGGTATCGTTTGCACCTCGTCCAACGCCGAAAAAATCTTGAACTGGAGTTTTGCCAAACGCGAAAAAGTGCTGTTTTTTCCTGATCAGCATTTGGGGCGCAACACTGGCTACCGGATGGGCATCCCGCTGGAACAGATGGTGACCTGGGATTTCAACAAACCCCAAGGCGGCTTGAGCGAGCAGCAAATCCGCGACGCCAAAATCATATTATGGAAAGGCTATTGCTCGGTACATCAGGCGTTTCAGCCAGAACAGATCGATGCTTTTAAAGAAAAACACCCCGAAACCATCGTTATTTCCCACCCCGAAGCCTGCTTTGAAGTGTGTGAAAAATCCGATTACATCGGTTCCACCGAGATGATTTTAAAAATCGTCCGCGAGGCAGCAGCCAACACCCGTTGGTTGGTGGCTACTGAATTAAACTTGGTCAATCGCCTTAACCAGGAATGCAAAGCCCAAGGCAAAAGTGTGCATTTCATGGCGCCGACCTTGAGCATGTGCTCGACCATGTTTCGCACCGATCCACAGCATTTGGCGTGGGTGCTGGAAAATCTGGCGGCAGGACATGTCGTTAATCAGGTGTCGGTGCCAGCGGAGCAAGCGGCGCTGGCTAAAAAGACGCTGGATAATATGTTGATGGCGTCATAAAAGCTCCCTCTCCTTGTGGGAAGGGTTGGGGTGAGGGGGGTTAAAATCTAAAACTGTAGCCTGGATGCAGCGCAGCGTAATCCGGGTTATGCACCTCGCGGAATTCCCCGTATTTCGCTGCGCTGCATACGGGCTAAGGAATTTAGCGTCTTTTTCGCAGCAGTTTTTTGGCGGCTTTTTCTTCGCGGATGGCAGTCAACTCCACCATTTCCACTTCTATCATTGCCGGTGTTTCCAGGGTGATCTGGCCCAGGGTGCCAGCGCGCAGTTCATTCAGCAGCAATTTGGCTGCCTTGTCCATTTCCACAACGCCACCACCACGCAAGCAGCCGCGTTTAGCGCCGATTGCTCGCAATAGGGCTTGTGATTCGTCCGGCAAGGTCTCTAACTGATAACGCTGTTGAATCTGCTTGGGATAGGCCTGTATCAGGTAGTCCAGGGCATATAAGGCAATGTCGTCGTGCTGAAAAGCGGTGTCTTTAATTGCGCCGGTCACCGCCAGTCGATAACCGCTGTGGCGATTTTCTACATTCGGCCAGAGTACGCCGGGGGTGTCGGACAATACGATGTTATTGCCCAGATTGATGCGCTGCTGGTGTTTGGTGACAGCCGGTTCGTTGCCGGTTTTGGCGATGATGCGCCCGGCCAGCACGTTGATGATGGTGGATTTTCCCACATTGGGGATGCCCATGATCATGGTGCGGATCACTTTGTTGGCGGCGGTTTTCTCCGGCAGCATCTTGCCGCACAAATCAATGATTTGTTTGATTTTTTCTGGCTGTTGCGTGGTGACGGCCAGGGTTTTGACCGCCTGTTCCCGTTCCAGATAGGTTTGCCATTCGCGGGTGAGTTCCGGGTCGGCCAGATCGGTTTTGCTGAGTACGCGAATAGTCGGTTTGTCGCCGCGCAGGCCTGCCAGCATGGGGTTTTGACTGCTGAACGGAATTCGGGCGTCGAGGATTTCTATCAATAAATCAATGTCGGGCAAGGCATGCTTGATCTCTTTACTGGCCTTGTGCATATGGCCGGGGTACCACTGGATTTGCATGTTTTGTTTCTCTTATCGGTGTGAACCAGTTGGCATTGTAACGTATTAATGTTGTGGTCATTTTTCCGCCGGACGTTACAAGGTGGTCGATCAGCTGATTTTACTTGATGTTAAGCGCGTCGCCGCGGTAGACGTTGTTTGCTTGGGTTTGCTACAATCCCCTGAATTTTTGGTGCTTTCGGCACATCTCAACGCTAGTTTTTCACACTCATCCCGGAGAAAAATCAATGGCAATTAAAGTTGCAATTAACGGTTATGGTCGTATCGGTCGCAATGTCATGCGCGCTTTGTACGAATCAGGTCGCACCAACGAGATTCAAGTTGTTGCTATCAACGATTTGGGCGATTCCAAAACCAACGCACACTTGACCAAATACGACACCGTACACGGCAAATTCCCATTCGACGTGTCTGTAGATGGCGATTACATCGTCATCAATGGCGACAAAATCCGCGTTTTTGCTGAAAGAGATCCTGCCAAACTGCCTTGGGCTGAATTGGGCGTGGATGTGGTTCATGAATGCACCGGTTTCTTTACCAGCAAAGCTAAAGCCTCTGCGCACATTACTGCAGGCGCTAAAAAAGTCATTATCTCTGCTCCAGGCGGCAACGATGTTGATGCCACCATCGTTTACGGTGTTAACCACCAAACCCTGAAAGCGTCTGATACTGTGATCTCTAACGCTTCTTGCACCACCAACTGCTTGGCGCCATTGGTTAAGCCTCTGATGGATTCTATCGGCGTGGATCACGGTTTGATGACCACTATCCATTCTTACACCAACGACCAAGTGTTGACCGACGTGTATCACAGTGACTTGCACCGTGCCCGTTCCGCCACCCAATCCATGATCCCCACCAAAACCGGTGCTGCGGCTGCAGTAGGTTTGGTATTGCCGGAAATGAAAGGCAAACTGGACGGTTTTGCGATGCGCGTGCCAACCATCAACGTCTCTGTTGTTGATTTGTGCTTCCAAGCCTCACGCAATACCACTAAAGAAGAAATCGATGGCATTTTACGCGAAGCTGCTGCTGGCCCATTGAAAGGCATTTTGGCGATTAACGACGAGCCTTTGGTATCCATGGACTTCAATCACAACCCACATTCTTCTATCTATGAAGCGGGTCTGACCAAAGTCACCGGCGGCAATTTCGTGAAAGTCCTGTCCTGGTACGACAACGAGTGGGGTTTCTCAAACCGTATGCTAGACACCACTGTTGCTCTGTTCAACGCCAAATAAAGGATTTACATGCTGTTACGAAGAACAAAAATCCTGGCTACGCTGGGACCATCTACGGACAAACCCGGCGTACTCGAAGATTTGTTCGAAGCCGGTATTGACGTGGTCAGGCTGAACTTTTCGCACGGTTCGGCACAAGATCATATCGATCGCGCCAATCGCGTTCGCGAATTAAGCAAGAAAACCGGCCGCCGGGTCGGTATTCTTGCTGATTTGCAGGGTCCCAAAATCCGTATCGAACGCTTCAAAGACAACAAAGTCTGGCTGGAAGAAGGTCAGGCTTTTGCTTTGGACATCAATTTGGGCAAATTGGACGGCGACAATACTCAAGTCGGTATCAGCTACGAGCCATTGGCTCGCGAAGTGAAACCCGGCACGCGTCTGCTGCTGGATGATGGCCGAGTGGTCTTGGATGTGGTCAACGTTGAAAACAACACCCGCGTCAATACCACGGTAGTGGTTGGCGGCGATTTGTCCAACAACAAAGGCATCAACCTGTTGGGTGGTGGCTTGTCTGCGGCGGCTTTGACTGACAAAGACAAAGAAGACATCAAAACCATCGCGGTGATTCAGGCCGATTACGTGGCGATTTCCTTCCCACGTACCGCCGATGACATGCACGAAGCACGTGCCTTGTTAAAGGCTGCTGGCTCTTATGCAGGATTGGTGGCTAAAGTCGAGCGCGCCGAAGCGATGGAAGTCCTTGACGAAATCATTCTGGCATCCGACGCCATCATGGTAGCTCGTGGTGATTTGGGCGTGGAAATTGGCGATGCCAATCTGCCAGCCGCGCAAAAACTGCTGATCCAGCGTTCACGCGAATTGGACCGGGCCGTGATCACTGCGACGCAAATGATGGAATCGATGATCGAAAATCCGATCCCTACCCGTGCGGAAGTCTTCGACGTGGCCAACGCGATTGTCGACGGTACCGACGCGATCATGTTGTCTGCTGAAACCGCCTCCGGCAAACATCCGATCAAAACCGTGCAAGCTATGGTGCGGATTTGTCTGGAGACTGAAAAACAACCGAGCGTGACCAAATCCATGCATCGGATGACGGATAAGTTTTCGCGTATTGATGAGGCTATTGCCATGTCGGCGATGTACATGGCGAATCATACCGAAATCGCCGGTATCGCTTCACTGACCGAGTCGGGTTCTACTCCACTATGGATGTCCAGGATCAGTTCCGATATTCCTATCTTCGCGTTCAGCAGTTGCGAGCGTACTTTAGGGCAGGTAACTCTGTACAAAGGAGTATTCCCAATTCCGTTTTCCAAGGAAAAAATGGAATCAGCCAGTGTCACAGAAAGCCTGATCAAGGCTTTGAAAGCGCGTGGCGTGGTGAATCCGGGTGATGCGTTGATTCGCACCAAAGGCGACTTGACCGGTGCCAGCGGCGGTACTAACTCACTAAAAGTCATTAACGTTAGTTAGATTTTTAGACTGCGTACAATTAAATCAGCTCTTAAATCGTTGCTCCCGCCTCGTAGTAATGACGATGACAGGGAAATCAAGAGCCGGGTTAATAATAAAGGGGGCAACGAGCAATCGTTGCCCCTTTTTTGTTGATCCGCTCTTCAACTCGAAGAAGAAATAATCGCCCCCCCCAGTAGCGAAAACTCATACAAGCTGTTCCGGCATATAAACCAATCGGCTGGAATCCACCAATCCATTCGGTGCATATCCCCCTTTCCTTAGCCGAGGAAAGCATCAGACTTCAGTCATATCAAGACCTAAGCTTAATGGCATAGTTTTAGCTTAAATATTGGACAACAATCTCCATGATTTAAACAAGGTATTAGTACTAATGAGTACAGCCTTCAGCTAAAGACTTTAATTTTCCATTTATCTTTAAACTGCTCGACTAGGACAGTCGGTTTTTTTCATTTTTTAGGGCTAAGTTATGCAAAAACCTTTTAAGTTCCCATGGGTGGGAATTTCATTTATTACTCTGTTTTTTATATTTTCCAATCCTGCCAAAGCTCTACCCAGCTTTGCCCGCCAAACCGGCATGGCTTGTTCCAGTTGTCATACCCAATCATTTGGGCCTAATTTGAACGCCTATGGCCGACAATTCAAATTAAATGGTTATACCTGGGGTACCAA
>CAIOHN010000136.1 GCA_903858105.1 uncultured Pseudomonadota bacterium
CCAAGAAAAAACTGGATAAAGAATAATAGGCTTTCGGCGTATCGTGAGCCACGATACGCCCTTGTTTTTGGCTATAGTCCATAGGTCTTATTTTATTGCTAACCCGCTTCCCGCATAATAAGCCGAGAAACGCGCAGCCTCAGCGGCGCCAATGCCATACTTCACAAAACTCATATTTTGCAAATCATTACCCAGACCATGAAAAAGATCGACATCAAGCTACTGCTATTAATAGTCAGCGCACTATCGACCGGCTGTTCCAGCATTGGCAAGGGGATAACCGAAGCCATTTTGGAAAAGCAGGACGCGGAAGATACTCGCATCTGCGAAATTAGAGGCCAAAAGTTCAACGGTATCAAACCGCAAGTCGAAGCGACTGACCGGAATATGAAAATCATGATGGTACATGGTGTGGGCAATCATCTGCCGGGCTATTCCACCCAGTTTTTAGAAAAACTGACTAAAGAATTGGACTTGAATGTCACCTCCAAAGTCGTCAAGAACATTAGTCTGGCCGACCCTAAAGAGCCAAGCAAACATCTGGGTAATCTCAGAATTAACCGTTACCTGGACCAAACAAGAACCCACGAACTGCTGTTTTATGAATTAACTTGGTCAGAAATCACCGCCAAAGACAAAGAAGTGTTGTCGTATGATAATTCCGGCGAACAGTCTTTTAGACGTGCTGAGGTCAACGATTTGCTGAAGAAGTTTTCCAACGACACGGGTCCCGATCCTATTATCTACCTGGGCGAAAAACGCCAAGAGATGCTAACGTCGTTCGCCCAATCATTTTGCTGGATGATTAGCGGTGACTGGGCTAGCTTGCCCAACGACGTTCATCAAGTCTGCACCTCGACAAATGTCACACCTTTGTATAACGATAGTTATGCATTTGTGACACATAGTTTGGGTAGCCGGATTACAATCGACGGCATCCAACACTTAGCCTCGCTGCTGAGCAAGGGCGAAGCGGCTAGCTATTACACGGCATTAACCAATGTCCTTAAAAACAAGGAAGTGCCGATTTATATGATGTCAAATCAGCTGCCTATGTTGCAATTGGGCAGAACGCCACCAGAAGTCGCCAATCAAGCAGAGGCTTATTGCAGTAGTTCCGGTGCAAAATACGCCGAACGGCTATTATCCAAAACCTCGATTATCGCCTTTAGTGATCCGAACGACTTGTTGAGCTACTCCATTCCGCACGAGTTTGTGAATAAATATCTGGATTCTCGGCTATGCGCTAACGTCACCAATATCAATATCAATGTTGCCAGAGTTTACGACGCTTTTGGTTTGGGAAAACTGGCCAACCCGATGGACGCTCACATTGGCTACGATACCGATGATCGGGTGATTGCTTTGATCGCTAAAGGCGTTGCCAATGAAAAAACCGCAGCAATAGTCAACGAACGCTGCCATTGGATCGAAACTATCGACTAGCGGACAAAGTTAAAATGCCATGCGAATACCGGCATTAAACGTATGTCGGCTTTCGTTTAACAAGCTTAAGACCGTTTCATACTGCACGAATGCAGAACCCCCATGCGGCAGCGTGGCTGACAGCGCAGTGCGCAAATTTAAATAATCCCGATCAGGGCTACCGGTCCGCACCGAAAAGGTATTGCCGGACCTATCCTCGACAAAACTGGCGAAAATTTGTCGGGCGTTCTTATCATATTCATGTTCCCATTCAAGATTGACCTGGGGGCTGATCACCCCAAACGGGGTACTTAACGCATAGTTGATAATACCGCCCAAACCGCTGGTCACCGATACAATTGCTTGTTCGCCAATCGCCAAATTTAACGCGCCCGCCCCTTGCTCACGGTAGGCATCTATGCCTAGTCGGCTATATTCGCCGCGCGCCCGCAAACCAAAGACCCAGCCGCCCCAAGGGATGTCGTAACCTGTGGTTGAGCTATAACGTTGTTGTATGCCTTGCACGTTGGCCTTGGCCTGTTCATTGACAGGCCCAAAGGCGTCTGTATACGCGATATTACGCAGGGATTTATACTGATTGATGGTGGCATTGGCGATAAAATCGATAAATAGACTGTCGTTAAAATGAAACGCCCCAAACCCGGAAACGCTATAGCCATCTATATCCAGCGAACTCGCATTACCGCTGAGTTTTGAATCCGTGTAGCCATAGCCAGCGGATATACCCAACAGCAGTTTTTGGCTTAGCCAATAGTCGGCGCCCATGCTCAGGCCATAGATTTTAGAGCGATAGCCAGGATCCAGACTGGTATTCGTGCGTTCGCCGGTTTCAAACTGTCCATTCACAAACAGCCCCAAGCGTTGAAATAAATCATCGTCGCCAGCACTGCCACCTTTGGCCTGATAAGGCGCCAGACTAGCCAAGGCACTGGTCGGCATATTCTGGCCGTTTAGATTTAGCGACAAGCCTTTTAAACTGATGCCTTTGGCACCGCCACGCAGTTCGGTTAAACGTTGATTGATATTATTGACCTGAATCCGCGACAAGCGGTTACTGCTGATGCCTTGAGTTACCGTTTCTTCCGGGGCTAAATTTTGTAAGGCCTGCTCGACTTTTTGCACACCGCCCGGTTGCTCCAATAGCAGACTGATGCCTTCCGCACGTTGGATTAACGCCGGCGACGCAGAGTTGGTCAGCAAAATATCCTCAACTACATCGACTAAGGTGCGCTGATCGCCGGTCTGACCGGCGTCAATCAAGGTGCCGTCCGCTACTAACACAGTAACGCTGGCCGTGGCCTGCACACCAATGAAATTTCTAACGGTATAGGTAAAACTGTCTGTGCCGACAAAATTGGCAGCAGGCACATAGGTAATACCCTGATTACCTTGTACCAGGGTGCCGTTAGCAGGACTGCTGTAACCGTCCAACTGATATACATCCGTATCGTTGGCCAATACATTAAGCGCCACGGCTTGGCCCTTGATTGTGCTATAGGAATCGTTATTAGCTACCGGCACCGGCGGCGCGATAGTTAAGGTAGTGGAATATGACGGAAACTGCCCGTTGAAGCTGCCGCCGGACGCTACCGCTTGCGAACCCAGAATCAGATACATGGCACTGAACTCTTGGCCATTCATGCTGATATTGAGCGGCGTAGAATAAGGTAATAGCAGACTCTCGGAAAAGGTGCCAGAAACGTTAAAATTACCGTAGTCGCCATACGTTCTGGAAAAAACGCTCTGCTGGGTATTTGCATTAACAATATTTATCGTGCCGAATGCCGCCTGGTCAAAGGTACGATCATAAATAAACACTTCGGCTTGTTGACCGTTGAGTTGAAACCCTGTGCCGCGCAATTGCAGGGTGTAGAAGGCGTTGGAGATTTGCGGAGCATCCGGTATGGCATTTGCGCCAGCATTGGGCGACATTAAACACGCCAGTACAGGCGACGAACAAATCAGCTTCTTCACACTCCAACCATCCTTCATTCAAGTTTGTTTATGTAAAAAGCCTGCCCGAGTTGTGATGACGAGTGTGACAAACAATCAGTCGCCACCCCCGCCTTTCCTAACCATCATACCTTTCGATGGGTTATAACCCAAAATCGCCGCCCCCATGAATAACACAAACGCTGCGGCGGTAAATATAAAGGCCTGGTAATTCAGTTGCTCGTACAAAGCAAAGCGGATTAACTCCACCGCTTGCGAGAACGGGTTGTATTGCGCCAAAGTGTAGAGCAATTCGCTGGATTCTTTGATTTTCCATAACGGATATAAGGCCGTAGACATAAAAAATAGCGGAAAAATGACAAAATTCATCACTCCGGCAAAGTTTTCCAGTTGTTTAATAAACGACGACAGCAACAAACCCAATGCACCCAGCATCATCCCCACCAGCAACAAAGCCGGCAGAATGTAAAGATACCCCATCAACGGTGCCTGAATGTCGTACAACCAGGCAATCCCTAAAAAGGCGTAGGCTTGCAACACCGATACCGCGGTGCCAGCAATTAATTTGCTGCACAGCAAAAACCAACGCGGCAGCGGGCAGACCATCAACATGCGCATGCTGCCCATTTCCCGGTCATAAACCATGGACAAGGAGCTTTGCATGCCGTTGAATAGTTGAATCATGCCAATCAAGCCGGGCGTGATATAAACCTCGTAAAGAATGTAAGTTTCGTAAGGTGGGCTGATAGCGATACCCAACGCCGCCCGAAAACCGGCGGCGAACACAAACAACCACACCAACGGCCGCACCAAAGCAGAGATAAAACGTTCGCGCTGATGTAAAAACCGCAGTAATTCACGGCCCACGATACCGGCCATCGCGCGCCAATAATGCAACAATCTCATGGCTTGCGCTCCTGGGCGAGTTGCTGAAATACTGCGCCGGCATCGGCAGCGCCGCTGGCGGCCAACACTTCCGCCAGTTTGCCTTTGGCCTTGACCTGGCCCTTATGCAAGACAATCAAACTATCGTCAGCGGCAATTTCATCGATTAAATGCGTGGCCCACAATACGGCCAGATTTTGCTGTTTAACCAATTGATGCACGTGCTCAACGATGGCTTGGCGGCTAGGCATATCCAAACCCACGGTCGGTTCGTCCAGCAGTAATAAACTGGGTTTGTGCAACAACGCGCGGGCGATTTCTACCCGGCGTTTGTGACCGCCGTTGAGTTGCCGGACTTTTTCTGCGCGGCGTTCAAACATGTTCAAACGCTCCAACTCTTCCTGTATGCGCTTATCGGCGGCTTTACGACTGATACCGTGCAGGGCGGCGTGGTAGCGCAAGTTTTGCGTGACGGATAAGTCCGGGTCAAGAGTAGTTTGTTGAAACACCACGCCCAGTTTGGCCAGGGCCTGCAAACTTTGTTTTTTGATGTCGAAGCCACACAATTCTATGCGCCCTTCTCTGGCATGGTAAAGCCGGGTAATCAAAGAAAACAGCGTACTTTTACCGGCACCGTTAGGCCCCAATAAAATCGTGCATTCGCCAGACTGAACGTTAAAACCGACATTGTCCAGCGCCTTTTTGGCAGCGTAGGCAAAGCTCAAATTTTCAACCGCTAAAGCAATCTCGGTCATGGTTTAACCGCCACGCCCCAAGGATAACGACCCACCGCAATCGATTTGCTGACTTTGTGGTTTTCAAGATCGATGATAGACACATCGTTACTAACGCCGTTGGTGGTGTACAAGCGTTTTTGATCGGGTGAGAACGCCAGATTCCAAACCCGTTGCCCCACCAGCAAAAACTTTTCCACCTGTAAGGTTTGGGCGTTAATCACCGCCACCCGGTTAGCTGGCCCCATCGCTACATAAGCATAGCGGCGCTCTTTATCGACAATAACGCCGACCGGCTGAATCTGATCGCTGCTGACGCCCTGCACATCCAGTTTTATGGTCTGCAAGATCTGTTTGCTATTGCTATCCAGCACTTGCACCGTACCGGCCATTTCCGAAGTGGCCCATAATTGCTGACTATCGGCGGTAAAACTGGCAGCGCGCGGGCGTGGATCTACTAAGCTGTTTTCGACGATTTTGCGGGATTTAGTATCGATCCAGTGCAACATATTGGTGGTTTCCGAAGCACTGATCGCCCACTTGTTATCCGGGCTGACAGCAATACCTTCAGGCTCCACGCCGACCTTGATCTTTTCCACGGCTTTTTTTGCAGCAATATCAATCACCGTTACTTCGGCATCATCTTCGTTGGAGACATACATCAACTTGCCATCGGGACTCAGCGCGAAGGTTTCAGGGTCTTCGCCGGATGGCAGTTTGCCGGTTTCTTTAAGCGTCTCAGCGTCTATTATCCTGATGCTGTCGTCATCGCTGGTCGCTACAAACAAGGTTTTGCCATCCTGACTGATGGCAATGCCGCGCGGCCGCTGACCGACCGGCACGGTTTTAATCAGTTTGCCTTCCACTGGGTCCAACACCGCTATGGCATTGTCTTTTTCCAGTGTCACAAATACGGTTTCTGCCTGCGCGACAGTCGCGAACAAGACGGCGGCCATGCCAGCCAATTTTATCGGGTGCATAATGTTTCCTTAAATACCAATCGTCTATTTATCGACAAGGGAACGGACATAGTGCCCGCCAACTCTTGCAGCCGCCAAGTGTAACCCGAAGCCGGTCAGGATTGCATCCCTTTGTAAACTATGGATTTAAGGTGGGCAATTGGCCTTTACTCCCTCTTCTGCATGCGCCAATTCTCGACTATTGCTTCCACGTCTAGATCGTCCGGGCCTTCCCGCCAACTGGTGTAGTAATCCACATCGTTACTTTTCGGTTCGGGGTTGGGTCGATAGATTTGTACCCGGGTCGGCAACGGCGCGGCTTCGCCCAGCACCAGCGCTTCGCCTCGGCCCAGCGAGCTGAGAATATCAGCCAAATCGCCCTCGGCCTCCGGCACCAGGCCGCGAATATATTGTTGATCGTCCGGGTTGGTGGTGCGCAAACAAATAAAGGAACTGCACTGCGCCAGCATCGTTTCAGACAGCTCGGTTGGGCGTTGACTGACTACACCTATCGACACCCCGTATTTACGCCCTTCTTTAGCGATACGTTCCATCATTTTCTTGGTGCCATCAAACGGGCCGTTCTTTTCGCGTGGAATATAGGCGTGGGCTTCTTCGCAGATTAAGGTGATCGGAAATTCGCGGCGGCGCGGGTTCCAGTAATTAAATTCGTAAGCCAAACGGCCAACTTGCGCCGAAACTGCCGGCCTTACATCGGTGGGCACCGAGCTTAAATCGACGACGGTAATATTGGCTTTCTTTTGCCCTAGACCGACAAATTGCCGCAGTAACCCGGCCATGCTGTCTGAGGTATTGCGTTTTTTGGGTTTTAATAAAAAATCGTAACGTACGTCGTTGAAACGGCTTTGCATGCGTACCAAAAACTCGTCAAATTGACCAAACAACGCGCCTTTGGTTTTACCAAAATCCTTGCGCTCTTCGTTGGCGGCTTTAAATTGCATGTACATTTCCGCCAGCGAAAAATAAATCGGCGTGTCGATTGAGACCACGCCCAAACCAATTGCCTTGGCTTCCTTGCGTTTTAACTGCTGCAACACTTCGCGCATATAGGCCATTTGCATCGACGAACCGCTGTCGTCGCGGTCGATAAACAAATCCACCAATTCCGCATAGGTCATCATCCAATACGGCATTTCCATTTCCATCGCATCGACGTAGTTGACGTTTTCTTCCGGGAACGCTGATTCTATGCAGCCATCCTCCCGCTTCCAGCAATATTCGCCATGCAGATCCAGCATGATCATGTGGGTTTTCGGCATGGCTTTCATGGTGTGCTGGATTAAACTGGTTACCGTCCAGGATTTACCTGAGCCAGACTGGCCGATAATCGCAAAATGCCGACCGAACAAGGCACGGGGATCCAGACTTAAGTGATAGTCCTTGTGGCTGGCAAGTTGACCGATAAAAAACTTGTAATCGCGAAATTTGGAAAAAATCGCGTTGATCTCGTTTAGCCCTACCGCGAACACCGAAGCACCGGGCGTAGGATAATGCCTAACCCCACGAATAAAAGTATTGTTCTCGTTAAGTTCGCCGACCGGCACCAAAGCGATGAAACGGTCGGTAGAGCGGTTGCCTGCGCTATCAAAACGGTCGCGCTCCCACATTTTAAACACCAGCGCTAACACGCCAATATGCGACTGCCGGATCACCACATACGAGCCGATATGGCCGGCCAGTATCTCTTCGTCGCCCAGTTTGATAATCGGCGCGGCGGTAGAGTGTTCTTCTGTGATGCGGGCGTCCATACCGTCGCCCCTGACTTCGGTTAAATGACCGATCAAAATACTTTGAGATTGTTGCGTCATGATATTCTCTTGGGTACAGCAAATTGACTAAGCTTAGACGAGTTTCAAGGTCTGTCGCGCACGGCAAAAACTTCCTTAACCCCTGTTATAACCCTACGGTTTTGCACCAATGCGACACTAAAAGCCAACA
The DNA here is from genome assembly GCA_903858105.1 of uncultured Pseudomonadota bacterium. Taxonomy (GTDB): domain Bacteria; phylum Pseudomonadota; class Gammaproteobacteria; order Methylococcales; family Methylomonadaceae; genus Methylomonas. Next base: position 7,937 of record CAIOHN010000136.1, read on the forward strand.
ATTGTTGAGGCTTATGTCAGCCTCCTTAGCCTAAGCTGTTGAACAGTCGGCTTTTTTAATGGATTTATGTTCGGGTCTGATTATTGCTGTCGCAACACTGACGCTTTAAAAAATATTACACAAGAGGTGAATATGAAAATCGGCATACCCAAGGAAATTAAATCCAACGAAAACCGGGTGTCTTTGGTGCCATCCGGCGTCGCTGCCTTAGTTAATGCCGGACACAGCGTCACTGTCGAAAGTGGTGCGGGTTTGGGTGCTGGTTTTGACGATGCTCAATACCAGGCGGCTGGTGCCGAACTTGCAGACGGCCCGGAACACGTGTGGGCAACGGCCAAAATGATCGTCAAGGTAAAGGAACCTATCGACGCTGAATGGTCGCGAATCCAAGTTGGGCAAACGCTATTTACCTATTTTCATTTCGCGGCTAACCGGCCATTGACGGAAGCAATGTTAGGCTCTGGTGCCACCTGCATTGCTTACGAAACCGTGCAGTTGCCCAACGGCGAATTGCCCTTGTTGACGCCAATGTCGGAAGTGGCAGGCCGCTTGGCGGTGCAGGAAGGTGCGCATTATCTGGAAAAACTCTATGGTGGCCGCGGCATGCTGTTGGGCGGTGTGCCTGGCGTTTTGCCAGCCAAGGTTTTAATTTTAGGTGGCGGTGTCGTCGGCACCCAAGCGGCCAAAATGGCGGCCGGATTGGGCGCGCAAGTGACGGTGATGGATTTATCCTTGGAGCGGCTACGTCAGCTAAGCGACATTTTGCCAGCCAATGTGCAACTGCTGTTCTCCAATCGTCACGCCATCCTGGAGCAACTGCGTAGTGCGGATTTGGTGATAGGTGGCGTATTGGTAACCGGAGCCGCCGCACCCAAGCTGATTCGCCAGGAAGATTTGGCGATTATGCAAGCGGGTGCGGTAATCGTGGATGTGGCGGTCGATCAGGGCGGTTGTGTCGAAACCACCCACCCGACTACGCATGCCGATCCGATTTACATGGTAGACAATGTGGTGCATTACGCGGTGGCTAATATGCCGGGCGCGGTGCCGCGCACGTCTACGCTGGCTTTAACCAATGCTACCCTGCCCTATGTGCTGCAGTTGGCCAACAAAGGCTGGCAAACGGCTTTGCAGGATAATCCTGCCTTACTGAAAGGGCTTAATATTGCTGCGGGGCATGTTACTTGTCAGGGGGTGGCGGATGCGTTTGGGTTTAAATATTTGTTGCCGGAGCAGTTTTTGGGTTGAGAGGCTTTAAGTGTCTAGTGTTAACGTAAGACTTAATTAGCGGTTTTTTGGGATAACCGATTGCAGCATTCGTTTAAGCAACGCTACGCGAAGCCATTTAGAAGTCGGTTCTCGGACCGA
>CAIOHN010000137.1 GCA_903858105.1 uncultured Pseudomonadota bacterium
ATTCGGCGGAGTTGTTGATAAAGCAAATTGAATCTGAAAAGACTTACCAATTGCAGGAAGGTCTTCTCAAAAAAGATAAAGGTTTATGGGATGGTTTACCTAAAACTCCGCAATTTGCGACTCCAAATCACTGGGTTTGGGTTAGGCTGCAAGATGTTTTCGAAATATCACGCGGTGGTAGTCCAAGACCAGCAGGGGATCCTCAGTATTTCGGTGGCCCAATACCATGGATTACCGTACGAGAAATCACCAAAGATAACGGCAAATATTTATACACTACAGACAGTGGGCTGACCGATTTAGGTGCTACAAAAAGCAGATTCATCGACCCTGAAGATTTACTGTTAACAAACAGCGGTGCAACCCTCGGTGTGCCAAAGATAAGCAAAATTCGAGGATGTATGAATGACGGCGTTGCTGTGCTTCGTCAATTTCACTCATATTGTATAAATGATTTTGCCTATTTATACCTACAGGCACAGACGCAGGAATTTCGTAGGATTAACCAAGGAATGGGGCAGCCAAATTTAAATACTCCAATTATTGCTGGATGGTTTTTCCCGGTGCCTCCACTCGCCGAACAACACCGCATCGTCGCCAAAGTCGATGAGCTGATGGCCCTGTGCGACCAGTTGCAGGCGGCGCAAACCGAGCGCGAACAAAGCCGCGACCGACTGGTGGCCGCCAGCCTCAACAAATTGAACCGGTCCGAGCAAAGCCGTCGTCCCGGCAGGGATTGCCGGGACCCAGACTTCAGGGACGAGAGCAACGCCAAGCCCACAAAACCTGCCGCCATCCAAGATAAACAACCCGCTGAGATTGCGGAAACCCCACCGGCTTACCTCCCTGTAAACTGGGTCCCGGCAATCCCTGCCGGGACGACGGGCTTCGATGATGTGCGTTTCGTATTGGAAAATCTGCCGCGCCTCACCACCCGCCCGGCCCACATCAAACAACTACGCCAGACCATCCTCAACCTCGGCGTGCGCGGCAAACTGGTTCCCCAAAACCAGAATGATGAGCCCGCGAGTGAATTGTTAAAGCGGATTGCGATTTGGAGAACTGAGGCGATTGAGCGTAAGCAGATTAGGGAACCGAGAAAGCAACTTAAAAATATTGGCTCTGATGATGAGCCATATAACCTTCCATTAAATTGGACTTGGGCGCGGTTAGGTGAAGTAATTTATATCCAATCGGGGGACGGACTCACCGCAGCAAATATGAATGATGGAGCTATACCGGTCTTTGGCGGTAATGGAATAAATGGATACCATGATTCGTACAATATCGAAGAACCAACGATCGTAATTGGCCGTGTTGGCTACTATTGCGGATCGATCCACGTAACCCCGGATAAAGCCTGGGTTACTGATAACGCATTTATTTCGAAGTATTGTCCTTCCGCAATTTCTATGGACTTCTTAGTTCTGTTGCTCAACGGGACTAATTTAAAAGAGAATGAAAACGCAACAGCGCAACCGGTAATATCTGGCTCAAAAATATATCCGATTGTCGTTGGTATTCCCCCACTCGCCGAACAACACCGCATCGTCGCCAAAGTCGATGAACTGATGGCCCTATGCGACCAACTGGAAACCCAGCTCACCAGCACTGCCGCCGACAGTCGCCGCCTGCTGGAAGCCGTGCTGCACGAAGCCCTGTCACCGGCCGCCGAACAAGCCGCATGAAATTTGCCGCCCTCGCCATCATCGCCACGCTGCTGTTATTACTAACACTACTATGGCGACGCTGGCGGCGTAGCGTCCGCGCCGACTATATCCGCACTTACACCTTTCCGCCGGCACTCTACGAAAAACTTCGCAAGCGCCGACCGGAATTGGCGTTGAAGGATTGCCAATTGGTGGGCCGGGCTTTGCGGCAGTTTTTTCTGGCTTATTTGCAGGGCGGTTGTCGTTATATATCCATGCCGTCGCAAGTAACAGACGATCTCTGGCACGAGCTGATTTTGTACACCCGGCATTACGACAGCTTCTGCAAAAAAGCTTTCGGCGGCTTTTTGCATCACACCCCGGCGGTGGTGTTAAGCCGGGACAAACACAACAACAGCGGGCTGCGCCGCATTTGGTGGTTGAGCTGTCGCGAGGAAAACATCAATCCCCGCCAACCCAGCCGCTTGCCATTGCTGTTTGCCATCGACAGCAAACTCAACATCAGCGACGGTTTTGTTTACGCGCCGGACTGCCGGGGCATCCGCCGCAGCGACGACACCGGCTCCAGCACCCCATACTGCGGCGGGGATTTTTCCAGTAGCGATTTCGACGGCTCAACCGACGGCTTCGGCGATTGGTCCGAAAGTGGCGGTGACGCAGGTGACGCGGGTGGAGACGGCGGTTGTGGTGGCGGCTGTGGCGGCGGTGATTGAGGGCTGAGGGCCTGTGCCGAGATCAAACCATTCAGCGTCTAATCTTGTAGCCGCTCCTGAATACCCACCAGACAAAGGTCAAACAGACGAGCAGAAAGCCCAAGGTCATGCCAATACTGACGGCCAGATTGACATCGGCAATGCCGTAAAAGCTCCAGCGAAAGCCGCTGACCAAATACACCACCGGATTAAACAGGCTAATCTTCTGCCACAAGGGCGGCAACATATTGATAGAGTAGAATGCGCCGCCCAGAAAGGTCAGCGGGGTGACGATCAACATCGGTATGACCTGTAGTTTTTGAAAGCTATCGGCCCATAAGCCGATGATGAAGCCAAACAGACTGAAGGTAACGGCGGTTAGCAACAAAAAGCCTATCATCCACACAGGATGAGCAATCTCATAAGGCACAAAAAAGCGCGCGGTGCCCAGTATCAGTAAGCCCAGCATCACCGATTTGGTTGCCGCGGCGCCTACATAGCCCAGCAGCACTTCAATCCAGGAAACCGGCGCAGATAGCAGTTCGTAAATCGTGCCTGCCCACTTGGGCATGTAGATGCCGAACGAGGCGTTGGAGATGCTTTCGTTGAGTAAGCTCAGCATCACCAAGCCGGGGATGATGAAGGCGCCGTAACTGATGCTGTCGATATCCCCCATGCGGGAACCGATGGCTTTACCAAAGACGATGAAATACAGCGAGGTGGTCAACACCGGCGCGGCGACGCTTTCTGCCAGGGTGCGGAAGGTGCGGGCCATTTCAAAGTGATAAATCGCGCGAATACCGTAAAAGTTCATGCCTGTGATTCCTTGGGTTGGTGCACCAGGCTGACGAAAATATCCTCCAGTGAACTCTCGCTGGAGCGTAAGTCTTTAAATTCGATGCCGTGTGCGCTCAACGCGCGCAACAACTCGGCAATGCCTGTTTCTTCTTTCTGGGTGTCAAAGCTATACACCAGGCTGTGGCCGTCGTCGCTGATTGCTAAGGCCCAGGCGCTTAACTCGGTCGGGAGTTCGGTCAACGGCTGCCGCAAAATCAAGGTCAACTGCTTTTTACCCAGCTTGCGCATCAACACCGCTTTGTCTTCCACAACGATCAATTCGCCTTTGCTGATGACGCCAATGCGGTCTGCCATGTCTTCGGCTTCTTCGATGTAATGGGTGGTTAAAATAATGGTTGTGCCTTGCGCTCGCAGTTCGCGCACCATGCGCCACATATCGTGGCGTAACTCCACGTCTACACCGGCACTGGGTTCGTCGAGAAACAATATCGTCGGTTCATGCGACAGCGCCTTGGCGATCAATACCCGGCGTTTCATGCCGCCCGATAGCGCCAGGATTTTCTCGCCGCGTTTATCCCATAGCGACAAATCCCGCAGCAGCTTTTCCAGATAGGCCGGATTGGGCGGCTTGCCGAATAGACCGCGACTGAATGTGACTGTGGCCCATACAGATTCAAAAGCATCGGTATGTAATTCTTGCGGCACCAAGCCTATGGCCGACCGCGCTGCGCGGTAATCCCGTCCAATGTCGTGTCCATCGGCAATGATGCCGCCTGCGCTGGCTTTGACGATGCCGCAGATGATGCTGATCAGGGTGGTTTTGCCAGCCCCGTTGGGGCCGAGTAAGGCAAATATCTCGCCGCGCCGAATGTCCAGATTAATGTTTTTGAGAGCCTGGAACCCACCGGCATAGGTTTTGTTAACCCCTCGCACAGAGATTATCGGGGCCGCGCTATCGGCATTTGCGGTTACGGAGGGAGGTATGTGCATGGCTGATTGTTATACAGGATCTGGGTAGTCTGCGGCTTGACATGGCAACAAGCGTTTTGTGGCTGGGGTTTGCAATCAGCACACATCGCTGATGCTGAACCGCTGCACGATGCCGGTAATCAGCTTTTAGCTCAGCGGTTGATAAGCACGGTAGAGTGTGTAAAAGAATCTTGGATTCTTAGATCAACCATCCGTGCTCCAGGCGTAAAGCATTAAGCACAACTGCAGGTTTTACTCTACTTTTGCTGCTTCCTCTACCGCAGTATCCGTGTTTTCGGTGCTAGATTCTTTGGCATCATCTGCACTAGCTTCACACTTGCCTTCAAGTAAATCGACAGCACCTTGCCAGCAAGCGGCTTTTACATAGTCCTTGGCATGCCAGGCAAAGGCAACGCCTGAGCAATCTTCATAAGCAGTTTTGGTTTTAACATCGATATCGTTTTCATAAACCCTTTTCACTTTACAAAAGTGTACGGGTTCAGACCAGGCAGTGCTTGAGGCTAGACACAACAAGGCTAAAACAAAAGTTTTCTTAATAAGGGCCATTTTTTATGCTCACTGATTTTGACGGTTAGATTGAATAATCGACGTTAGCATCTTGCTTGTCAAATTTTAGTGATGCCGGAATCTGAACTGCGTTCTGCTTTATATGGCCACATTTCGCCGCTTCAGCGTTAATCGCAAGGAAAACTTAGAGGGCTAAGCAAGGGGCTCTTGCCTTTGGGAGAAGGCGATCAAAGGCAGTAATTTACCTTGGCTCGCTTATGTTTTAGCTGGCGGGGCAGAAACTGTGTGACATATTCAGCAATATATCTGTAACCCTGTATTAAATGAATCAGGGGCTAGTGTATACAGAAAACTAATAATAATTAGCGCTAATCCTAAAGAGGGGCAACATAATTTGAAAATAGGATTTTTAACTGCACATGACGCGACAAACAGAAAATCATGGTCGGGGATTATTCATTATTTGGCGGAATCATTGGCTAAACATGCCGGAGAAATTATTTTACTTGGGCCGGCAAACACAGGACGAGAAGCATCTTTACAAAAATGGGATCGCCGATGTCGGGCTTATTTTGGCAAGGCTTACGATGCGCAGCATAGTCTTTACCAGTCAGCAGGATATGCAGGGGTATTTAATTATCGCTTGAATAAAAATCCGGTTGACGTGATATTTGCCCCTGTGGCCTCAACCGAGATTGCTTTGCTGAAAACGTCAATTCCGATTGTGTATCTGTCGGATGCCACGTTTGCAGCGATTAACGGCTATTACACCGAGTTTTCTGATTTGCTTGCCATTTCCAAAATGGAAGCCAATTATATTGAGCGACAAGCCATCAGAAAGGCTACAAGCGTAATTTATCCGTCGCAATGGGCGGCTGACTCCGCAACCCAGGATTATGGCGCGGATGCAAAAAAAATATTTACCTTTCCAATGGGGGCCAATCTTGATGAGCCGCCGACGGATGGAAAAGTAGCGACTAAAAGTAAATCCCAAAGTATTAGATTATTATTCGTTGGTGTTGACTGGCTACGTAAAGGTGGGCCAGTAGCCTTTGAAACCCTTCGTGTTCTTGAGCAGTTAAATATTCCGGCGACACTGACTGTGGTGGGCTGTGTTCCACCCGCTGAGTTTGCGCATCCGAAAATGACGGTTATTCCATTTTTAAACAGGAATATTCCATCAGAAAGACAGCAACTTTTTGATCTTTATCTGAATTCTGACCTATTCATATTGCCGACCCGTGCAGAATGTATGGGTATAGTGTTCTGCGAAGCCGCTGCCTTTGGATTGCCGGTTTTTGCAAGCGACACGGGAGGCGTTCCATCTGTTGTAGAAAATAATTGCACAGGTCAATTATTCCCACTGGATGCTACCGGTGCCGATTATGCCAACGCGATTGCGGCACTTTGGCGCGAGCCACTGCGACTGGAGACTATGATGAAAGCAAGTCGGGAACGATTTAAAAATCAATTAAATTGGGATGCCTGGGGCAAGCAGGCGGCAAGCGTGATTCACAATGCCGCTAACAAACATTTGAAAAATATTACTTAACCGGTCAGTAAAATGCCTAAATTTATCAGAAATCGAATTTTAGTGACTGGCGGTGCAGGTTTTTTGGGATCGCACTTATGCGAACGCTTGTTGAATGATGGGCATGACGTGTTATGTGTCGATAACTTTTTTACTGGTACCAAAGACAATATTGCCCACTTAATTGGCAATCCGCATTTTGAACTGTTGCGCCACGACGTCACGCTGCCCTTATTTGTAGAAGTTGACGAAATATATAATTTGGCCTGTCCGGCTTCGCCCATTCACTATCAATTCGATCCGGTACAAACAACCAAAACCTCTGTTCATGGCGCAATTAATATGTTGGGCCTTGCCAAGCGGGTTAAGGCCAAGATACTGCAAGCATCAACCAGCGAGGTTTACGGTGACCCGGAAATACATCCGCAAACAGAAGGCTATTGGGGGCATGTAAACCCAATCGGTCCGCGCTCTTGCTATGATGAAGGTAAGCGTTGCGCGGAAACATTGTTTTTCGATTATTACCGGCAACACAGCGTCCGCATCAAGGTTGCACGGATATTTAATACTTACGGCCCCAGGATGCATCCCAATGATGGGCGGGTAGTATCTAACTTTATTGTTCAGGCATTGCAAAATGAACCAATCACTATTTATGGACAAGGTATACAAACCCGGTCTTTTGGTTATGTGGATGATTTAATTGAAGCATTTATACGCTTAATGAATACGGGTGATGAAATAACCGGGCCGATTAATTTAGGAAACCCTAGCGAATTTTCTGTGCGGCAATTAGCCGAAATAATTATTCAGCTAACTAATTCCAAATCCAAACTTGTTTTTAGTAATCTTCCGGTTGATGATCCAAAGCAGCGCCAGCCAGATATAAGCGTGGCGAGAAATATACTTAAATGGGAGCCGACTACTGGTTTAGAAACAGGTTTGCATGCCACCATAAAATATTTCGATACGCTGCTGGCTACCGCTAAAAAATAATATATTAGCAGTGCCGCCAGCAGGCGATAATCTGCTCTTTAAACATATCGGTGCTAATACAGTGGCAAAAATTTTAATTATCGGTTGCGGCGACATTGGTTATCGGCTGGCTTTGCAACTGCATCAGCACGGCCATCAGCTTACCGGGTTAAAGCGCCAAGCACCGCTTACGTCGGCAGCATTTCCCATATTTTTGGCGGATATTAGGCAGATGGCGACGCTTGATGCATTGCCGGTGGATTTTGACGCGGTGATTTTTATCGTTTCACCGGATGGGCGGCAGGCCGAGGCGTATCAGGCCTTATATGAACTGGGTTTGAACAATTTGCTGGCCCATTTTGCCAAGGGTGGCACAGCGCCAAGTTGGCTGATGGTATCCTCGACCAGTGTATACGGCCAGAATAACGGCGAATGGGTCGATGAATCCAGCCCCACTGAGCCAGACAGCGCGACGAGTCAGTGGTTGGTCAAGGCCGAACAGCGTTTGTGGGCGGCGGGTGATCGGCATTGTGTGGTGCGGTTTGCCGGGATTTACGGGCCGGGTCGCAACTGGCTGATTCGCAGAGCGGCGCAGGCAGAACGCATTCAGCACCAGCCGCCCAGCTATACCAACCGCATTCATCAAGACGATTGCGTGGCGGTGCTGCTATTTTTGTTGGAAAAACAGCTTGGCGGCGACAAACTGCAAGCCTGCTATCTGGCTTGCGATAATGATCCGGCCCCGCTCTGGGATGTGATGGTGTGGATTGCCAAACAATATGGTTATCCACCGCCACAGGCTTTGGATACACCGGCAGAGGCGCCGCAAAATAAGCGCTGTAGCAATGCGCGCCTCATGGCCTTGGGTTATCGCTTGTTATACCCCAGCTATCAGGATGGGTATCGGGCTTAGTCTAAAGTATTTAGGTAATGTTTATATACCCTCATCCTAACCTTCTCCCGGAGGGAGAAGGGACTGGTCGATTTTTATAATGGCTTCTTCAGGGGATTTTTAGAGATTCCCTTTATATATACTGTCTTTGCCGCTTATTGGCCACGCCACGTTTGTGTTCAACATCGATCTGCGCTTGCAGGAACGTGGGCGGGGATTTTTCGCCGCTACCCTGAAAATCCTGCGCCAGCACAGTCTGAGCATCGCTGCTGGATATTTCTAAAGTCTCGGTCATCGCGGTATACGTCAACTCGAACAGGCGTTTTAAGGCAATTTTCCAGGTGCTGTCCGTTTGTGCATATAAAGCATCGCTGAATTGCATAAAGCGCGCAAATGGCTGCTCGGCAAGAATCAGCGGCAGCGTTGTGCTAAAACGACCGGAGTTACCCACCAAATCCCAAAACCGGGCAAAGCGGGTGATGCGCTGCAGGTCGGCAAAGCTGATGTCGCGGGTGCTGAGAATGGAATAGGGCGGGTTGGGGTCGTACCGTAATTGGTAATCCTGGTTATGCCGATTCAGCGGTGCGCCGCGCAGACGTTTAAGGATGCCGACTTGAATTTCCTGCGGATTCAGTGCGACCAGGGTGTCAAAGCTGGCCCCGAAACCCTCCAGCGTATCGCCGGGCAAGCCGGCAATCAGATCGGCATGGATATGCGCTTGGGAGTTTTGCCGCAACCAGCGCAAATTATCCTGGGTTTTTTGGTTGTCTTGCTTACGGCTGATTAACTGCTGAATGGCCGGGTCGAAGGTTTGCACACCCACTTCAAATTGCAGAACGCCCGGCGGAAATTGGGTGATGGCCTGTTTCAAGCGTTCGGGCAAATTATCCGGTATCACTTCAAAATGCAGATATAAATCCTCACTCAGTCGCTCTAAAAAAAACGTCAGGATAGCGACGCTGCTATCCACTTTAAGGTTAAAGGTGCGGTCGATAAACTTAAAGTGTCGGGCTCCGCGTTGGTACAACACGTCCATGTGTCGCAAAAAATCGTCCAAGGCAAACGGTTTGGCGGTGGTGTCTAATGAAGACAGGCAAAACTCGCATTTAAACGGGCAGCCGCGCGAGGCTTCTACATAGATAATCCGCTGCCGGATGTCGGTGTCTGTGTAGTGCGGATAAGGTGCTGCCAACTCGTTGAGCGGCGCAGTACCGCCTTCGATAATCTGCTGTTCTGGTTTGGCGCCGTGGAGTAATTGGCTGCATAAACGCGGGAAGCTGATTTCGCCGTTGCCGGTGATAATGTAATCGGCCAAGTCCGCAACTGCGGGTAAATCCGGCGGGTGACTGACTTCCGGGCCGCCCAGCACAATGATGGTTTCTGGGGCGACTTGTTTAAGAATGGAGACGATGGCGCTGATTTCGCTGACATTCCAGATGTAGACGCCAAAACCGATAATTCGCGCTTGCTGTTGCAGCAGTTTTTCGACGATTTCGATAGGCCGCTGTTGAATGCCGAATTCCAGCAAGGCTGTGTTTGCTTGCAGGTCGCCCATGTTGGCGTATAGATAACGTAAGCCAAACGCCGAATGAATATAGCGCGCGTTGAGCGTGGTAATGACGATGTTTGCCATGCAGAAGTCTGAGTGGATGATGAGGCAAACTGAAAAGCATATCACCGATAGGGCTAGCGATGCGGTTTACCGCCAGCATGCTGAGTGTAAACTATGCCGAAAATGCTTAGAGTAAGCGGGCAGTCATTGCCCGCTAAACTAAGCTGCGCAGATGGGAAGTATTATTTCAGTTCGTCCAGCAAAGCTTGCGCAGATTGCTGTTGCTGCTTGGAGCCTTTGGCGACGACATCTTCGGCGATGGCTCGCGCGGCTTCGACATCACCCATGTCGATATAGGCTTTAGCCAAATCGATTTTGGTCTCGAATTCGTCCATATCGGTCAGATCGGAAACACCCAACTGAAACTCTTCGTTGTCTGTGGTGCTGATAATCGGTGTGTCAAAATCAAAGTTAAAATCAAAATCGCCTTTGGCTTGTGCTGCCGATTCAGTCGATGCGCTGGCTTTTGGCGTAATGGTATCGAAATCGGAGAAATCAAAGGTCTCAAGTTTCAATTCCGAGTCCAGGCTAAGATCAGGCGTTTGTTTCAAGCTATCGTCTAATGTTGGCTCCGCGCTTGAGGTATCAAAGTCGAAATCAAAGCTTTCGATATCTGTGATTTTTTCTGGCTCGGCTGCGACTGCAGTGGTAGCGGACGCCTTATCGCTGGTATCGAAATTAGTAAAATCAAACGATTCAAAGTCTGCAGCAGCGTTATCAGTGGCGACTGGCTCGTCTGCTTTTTCTGTTGAGTCGAGGTCGAAGTTAAAGTCAAAGCTCTCAAGTGTCTCAGTCGCGGCCTGCTCGCTGGTATCTATTTGCACAGGCGTGGAATCGGTTTTTCCTTGATCTGCCGCTGCGGTGGTGTCGGTCAACTCAAAATCGAATGACTCCATGACACTCTCGGCTGCCGAGCCGAGAACTGCGTCGGATTCGTCATTGTCGATTGTGGATTCAGACGCCGAGAAGCTATCGAAGTTAATGCTTTCGATGTGTTGCTCTGGCTGTTGCTTTTGCGGCGTGGTGGTTTCGCCGAAACTTCCCAGGTCAAAATCCAGGCCGTTATCTTCTGTTCCTGGCTCTTTGCCCATATCCAGGTTAAGATCGAAATCGGATAAATCGTCATCCAGGCGCAATATGTCGTTTACGTCCTCCAAATCCACGATTTCGGTATCCGCTGTCGTTGCAGGCAAAACGCTGGCGATTTTAGCGCTTGGCGCAGGCGCTGGAACATCACCGCCGAACAAAGTTGATTCGGGGATAAATTCTTTGGCCATATCTGTAATTTTTTTCCAGAATGGCTTATCAGCTTGTTTGCCGGCATCGGCTAATTCTTGCGCAAAGCGGGCAAAGCTGTCTTTGTTTTCGCTGGCGTAAAATATTTCCAGCAACTTAAGTTTACATTCGTCACGATTTGGCTGATCAGCTATCGCATGCCGGATCAACTCCTCAGCTTGTTGGTAGCGCCCGTAAGCCAAATAAACATCGGCCTCGGAGATAGGATCTACCTCGTTTTGATCAGTATCAAATGCGTCGAAGTCGCTTGGGGTAAAGTCGCTGATGAACGAGCTTTCACCCACGGTGCCCACGTCGTACTCATCAGTGCTACTGATGTCCATAATCGGCACAGACAGGCTGCTTTCGCTGTCCGGCATCTGGATTTGGCTGGCAGACGCGAACATGCTTTCTGTGTTGGTGCGTTCGTCTATTTCCCGTTTGCGCCAAAACAGCCAACCCAGCAATCCCAGGACGCCAGTGCCTAAAGCGCCACCAAGCCAGTAAAACGCATCAGATGCAAAAATCCCCTCATCTTCCACAACCGGCGGGGCTGGTGGCGGTGTGATTTTCGGCGCCGGTTTTACCACTGGTATTGGCGCGGGTTCCGGCGTTACTGTCGGTTGCACAACCGCAGGCTGTACCGGTGTGCTTGGCGGAGCAGTGGGTTCGGCAGTAACCGGCGCAGGTTGGGCAACTTGCGCAGGTTGCGTCGGACTACTTGGCGCGACGGGTGTCTGCGGTGCCGCTACTTGCGGTTGTTTATTGTTTTGTATGGTGGCAAGTTGCTGGTCTTTCAACGCCAGTAATTGCTGCATCATGCCTAATTGCTGCTCTAATTTTTCTATACGAGCTTGCAGTTCCAGATCTTTGCCGTCGCTGGCTTGTTCTGTACCGGCATGAGTTGCAGATTCGGCGTCTGTTCCAGTATTTTCTTCGGTTTTTGGCTGATTTCCAATCACGCCGCCCGCGGTTTTGGCTTCCGATGGTGCTACCAGTTCCAGCGGTTTTTTGCTGGCTGTGGCTTGGGCGGCTTCCGGTTTGGCGTTTTTGCGAGCCGGTTTTTGTTCGTCTTGCCCTGGGTTTATGGATTTTATTTCGGGAATTTTAAGTGTAGCCCCCGCTTTCAGCGCATCGATGTTGCCATTGATAAACGCATCAGGATTAGCTTTATACAGCGCGTTGAGCATTTGCGCGGTAGGCACGTTTTTGTCTTGTCCCACTTGGGTGGCGATGTTCCACAAGGTATCGGATTTTTGGATTGGTCCGAATTCGCCGCTGGTGGGAGTTTGTGGGCTAATATCGTTGCCAGGTGCGCGAACTGCTTTTCTGGGCGCAGACCGGGCTTTTCTAACCGGCCGTTCCATTTGCTCAAGCGGTTCAGCGCTGTAACCACTATGGTCTACCACCGGAATTACCGGCTGGTTATAGGCTGTCGGCGGGTCGATTAATAAGGTAAATTCCCGCACCATGCTGCCTTGCGGCCAGGTTACTTCCAGCAAAAAGTCCAGAAAAGGCTCTGTTAGAGCTTCGCGTGACGATACTTTAACGATGATAGAGCCGTTTGCCTGCACCACCGGCTCAAGCCTGAGTTTGGATAAGAAATAATTCCAGGGCACACCGGCTTGATCGAATTTTTCTGGCGGGGCCAGCTTTACAGACACTTCGCTGGGATTCTCGCCCGCAGCAACATTTAGTCTTATTTCGGCTTTTAGATTTTGGTTAAGGGCAGAATGCAGCTCAATTTCGCCTATACCTAACGGTTGGGCACTTACAGGTGCCAGTAATGACACAACCGCTAAAGCTTTAGTTAAATTGCTCACGTTGCTTTCCTTCACTTGTAATTCCTCGGCACTTACTGACCCACATATGAAACACAGTGCTAAGCGTAGCCTAGATGTGGTTTTTTACCAGAACTTCGGCTATTTGCACACTGTTAAGCGCCGCACCTTTTCTGACATTATCGCTCACTACCCACAGGTCGATGCCGGTGGGATGAGAAATATCTTCTCTGATCCTGCCAACAAACACATCGTCGTTACCGGATGACTCGGTTACCGCGGTTGGATAGCCGCCGTTTTCCCGTTCATCCAGCAAAGTAACGCCCGGTGCGCAGGCCAATAACTCACGCACTTGAGCGGCGGAGATTTTTTGTTTGGTCTCGATATGTACCGCTTCGGAATGGCCGAAGAACACCGGTACCCGCACGGCAGTCGGGTTTACCAAAATATCAGCATCGCCCAGGATTTTTTGCGTTTCCCAGACCATTTTCATTTCTTCTTTGGTGTAGCCATTGTCCATGAACACGTCAATTTGCGGCAACACATTAAAAGCGATTTGTTTGGGGTACACGCTGGCGGTTACCGGTTTGGCATTCAGAATATTGACGGTCTGGGTTGCCAGTTCTTCAATCGCTTCCTTGCCGGTGCCGGATACGGCCTGATAGGTCGCCACGTTGATGCGGCTAATGCCGACAGCATCGTATATCGGTTTTAAGGCCACCAACATCTGAATGGTCGAGCAATTGGGATTGGCGATGATGCCGCGATTTTTGTAATCGGCGACTCTCTCTGGATTAACTTCAGGGACTACCAGCGGAATATCGTCGTCGTAGCGAAATTGCGAAGTGTTGTCGATGACGACGCAACCAGCTGCGGCAGCTTTGGGTGCGTATTCGGCAGACACTGACGCGCCAGGCGAAAATAGACCGATCTGGACTTTAGAGAAGTCGAAAGTGGCTAAATCCTGCACCACCAGCGATTCACCTTTAAACGCAATCCGCTTGCCTGCCGAGCGTTCGCTGGCCAGTGCATAGATTTTGCCCACTGGAAAATTACGCTCTTCCAGAATTGAGATCATGGTCTCGCCCACTGCGCCGGTGGCACCGACGACGGCTACATCATAAGTTTTTGACATAAATTTAAGCTCCTTTCAAGGCGTTAAGCACTGCGTCGCCCATACCGGACGTGCTGACTTTTAACATGCCTTCTGAATAAATATCGGCCGTTCTGACCTTGCTGTCCAGCGCCGTGTTGACGGCGCGCTCGATACGCTCGGCGGCTTCGGGCTGGTTAAATGTATAACGCAACATCATGGCGACCGACAGGATGGTCGCCAAGGGATTGGCGATACCCTGGCCAGCAATGTCGGGTGCCGAGCCGTGGATCGGTTCATACATGCCTTTGGCGTTGGCATCCAGCGACGCCGACGGCAACATGCCAATCGAGCCGGTCAGCATGGCGGCTATATCCGACAGAATGTCGCCAAACATATTACTGGTGACGATGACGTCGAACTGCTTGGGCGCGCGCACCAATTGCATGGCGGCGTTATCGACATACATATGGCTTAGCTCGACCTCAGA
>CAIOHN010000138.1 GCA_903858105.1 uncultured Pseudomonadota bacterium
CCCATGATGTCTTCTTCGCGCATGACGATGTATTGCTCGCCATCGACTTTAACTTCGGTGCCGGAATATTTGCCGAACAGAACTCTGTCGCCAACTTTAACTTCCAGGGCGCGAATTTGGCCGTTGTCCAATGGTTTGCCGGAACCGACTGCCATCACTTCGCCTTCGCTAGGTTTTTCAGCAGCAGAACCAGGCAGCACGATACCGCCAGCGGTTTTGGTTTCTTCTTCTACGCGTTTTACGACGATACGGTCATGTAGCGGACGAATTTTCATCAATTTCTCCTAAATGTAGATAAAGTAAAAGGTTAAAACGTAATAAGCTGTTTAAAAAACGACTACTTCCTTGCAGATGCAGCTAGCTTTTAAACGGCCTCTTGTTTATTAGCACTCTCTGGCAATGAGTGCTAATAATATCCCGGTTTTGCACTCTGTCAAGCTCTTTGGCATCATCTGCGCCTATCAGAACCCCAAGCACACTATGAACGACCAACAATTACTCCGTTACAGCCGCCAGATCATGCTGCCGCAAATCGATATAGCCGGTCAGCAAAAATTGCTCGATGCCAAAGTGCTGATTATCGGCGCCGGTGGCCTGGGCTCACCTGCCTCCATGTATCTGGCCGCAGCCGGTGTCGGTCAAATAACCCTGTATGACGATGACGAGGTCGATTTAACCAATTTGCAGCGGCAGATTGCTCACACGACGCTTGATATAGGGCTGGATAAAGTTATTTCAACCCAACAGACGCTGGAAAAAATCAACCCGGGCGTCAAGGTGATAGCCTGCAAGCAACGCTTATCTGGCGACCAACTGCTCAAAGAAGTAGGCGACGCCGATCTGGTGCTGGACTGCAGCGATAATTTCGCTACCCGGTTTGCTATCAATAAAGCCTGCGTCGATTGTCAAACGCCGCTGGTGTCGGGCGCGGCGATCCGTTTTGAAGGCCAGGTCAGCGTGTTCACGCCCGGCTTGCACGATAGCCCCTGTTATAACTGCCTGTACCAAAGTGACGGCGAGGAATTGCAAAACTGTGCCCGCAATGGCGTGATCGCGCCTATCACCGGCATTGTTGGCAGTATTCAGGCCCTGGAAGCGATTAAGTTACTGACAAATGCTGGTCAAACCTTAACCGGCCGTTTATTGCTTTTAGATGGACTAAGCATGGAATGGCAAACGATGCGTCTCAAGAAAAATCCAAGTTGCCCGACCTGCGGCGTTCAAAAAAACTGACGCGCACAAAAAAGCCGGGCTAACCCGGCTTTTTTTCTGGTGCATAAAGCCAGTCTCAGCTTTTGCCGAGTTTGGCTTTAACGATACCAATGGCTTTGGCAACAGCCTTGAGCACTGGCGATTCGGAATCACCGTGCGGCTCGGTATCACCAAACGGCTCGCCGTTTTTCATGGTGTACATGTAAATAAAATACCCCAGCGGCGCAAAAGCGAAGATGGCAATAATTAACATAAAGACCATTAATTCGATAACTCCACCCATAAATACCTCCAACTATTTGTTTTTATTTTAATTTAGATTAAGGCCCTGGCCTCGGTAGCGACTATAACCCTATCCCTTTTAGGGAACAAGTATAAAATCATACTTGTCAACCCGTAGCGTTCTCAATAAAACCGATTATCCTGCACCATAACCGTTCGAGTACTGTTCTCCAAATCAATCTGCGCATATGGACACTCATCAAAAAACCAACTGGCACAGCCTGTCACCGGAAGCCTTGCTTACTCAATTTAAGCTGGAGCTCGGTCAGGGCTTGAGCTCTGCCGAAGCTCAGCGGCGACTGGCCTCGACCGGCCGCAATCGTTTGACGCCGCCCAAAGGCAAAGGCCCGCTGCTACTGTTGCTGGCGCAATTTAATCAGCCGCTGATATATATTTTACTGCTGTCCGCAGCCACCACCGCGTATTTAGAAGAATGGACCGACAGCAGCGTAATCTTTGGCGTAGTGATTGTTAACGCCGTGATCGGCTTTATTCAGGAAGCCAACGCCCTTAAAGCGATTAGCGCCCTGGCACAAACCTTAAACATAAGCACTAATGTATTGCGCGATGGCCAGCGCCGCTGCCTTTCTGCGGAAGAACTGGTGCCGGGCGATTTGGTTTATCTGCAATCCGGCGATAAAGTGCCCGCCGATTTACGTTTGCTGCAATGCCGGGAACTGAAAATCGACGAATCCGCCCTAACCGGCGAATCTGTGCCCGCAGACAAACAGGCGCAAACCCTGCCTGCCAACACCTTACTGGCCGATCGCTGCAATATGGCCTATTCCTCCACTCTGGTTAGCTACGGCAGCGCGCTGGCGCTGGTCGTCACCACCGGCGACAACACCGAGATAGGCCATATCAATCGGCTAATCGCCAGCACCGAACCGCTGGAAACCCCGCTAACCCGTAAGATGAGCCAGTTCAGCCAGTTGTTGCTGTGGGTTATCGTCGGCTGTGCGGCGGTTACCTTTGGCGTGGGCGTCTGGCGCGGCGAAACCGTGCTGGATATGTTCATGGCCTCGGTAGCCCTGGCAGTCGGCGCGATACCGGAAGGCCTGCCGGCAGCACTGACCATTACCCTGGCGATTGGCGTGTCGCGGATGGCAAAACGCAATGCCATCATCCGTAAATTGCCAGCGGTAGAAACCCTGGGCAGCACCACGGTCATTTGTTCGGACAAAACTGGCACCCTGACCCAAAACCAAATGACCGTGCAATGGATATATGCTGGCGACGAGGCATTTGCCGTCGGCGGTAGCGGTTATACCCCGGATGGCGATTTTCAACTTAAGCAGCAACTGATCGATCCAGCGCAAAAACCGGCGCTTTTGGAGTGTCTGAAAGCCGGTTTGCTATGCAATGATGCCCGACTCATCGCCGATGTGGATAGTTGGCGGATTGAAGGTGATCCGACCGAAGCCGCGCTATTGGTCGCCGCGCACAAAGCCGGTCTACATCACGCCAGCGTTAGCGATGAGCACCCACGGCTGGACGCTATTCCCTTTGAATCCGAACACCAGTTTATGGCTACGCTGCACCACGATCTGGCGGAAGACTCGCGGCATATTTATCTGAAAGGCTCTTTAGAAAGCTTGATCGACCGCTGCGACGGCGCTTTTTCCAGCATTCTGGAAGTAATAGCGCTGGATAAAAACGGCCTGCTGCAACAGGCCGAAGCCTTTGCCGCCCAAGGCCTGCGGGTATTGGCTTTCGCCCGCGCCGAACATAACGACGATGCTGTGGAACACCATGAAGTGCGCAGCGGCCTGACTTTTCTGGGTTTGCAAGCCATGATAGACCCGCCACGCCCGGAAGCCGCCGCCGCTATCGCCGCCTGTTATAAGGCCGGCATCGCTGTGAAAATGATCACCGGCGACCATCCCGTCACAGCGCTAGCTATCGCCAAACAACTGCATATGCGCCATACCGAACGCGTAATCAGCGGCGCCCAATTGCAAAATTACACTGATGCAGATTACCGCCAGCAAGTGGATCATTGCGACGTCTATGCCCGCATCGCCCCGGAACAAAAGCTGCAATTGGTGCAAGCCTTGCAAGCCAACGGTCATGTCGTGGCGATGACCGGCGACGGCGTCAACGACGCCCCGGCGTTGCGGCAAGCCAATATTGGCGTAGCGATGGGTTTAGGGGGCACCGAAGTATCCAAGGAAGCCGCGGCAATGGTGTTAACCGACGATCATTTCGCCACCATAGAAGCGGCGATTGAAGAAGGCCGCGGCGTATTCGACAATCTGATCAAATTCATCGTTTGGACTTTGCCCACCAATCTCGGCGAAGGTCTGCTGATTACCGCCGCAGTCTTTGCCAATGTTGCGCTGCCCATCACGCCTTTACAGATTCTGTGGATCAATATGACCACCGCCGTATTGTTGGGTTTGATGCTGTCGTTTGAGCCTAAAGAACCCGGCTTAATGTATCGTAAACCGCGCAATCCAGCGCAAGCCATTTTGACCGGTCGCCTGATGTTTCGCATCAGCCTGGTAGGTTTTCTCTTGCTGGCAGGGGCTTTTGGCTTGTTTGAGTGGGAGTTGGCGCATAACGAAAGCCTGGCTAAAGCCCGCACCGTGGCAGTGAACGTGTTTGTCTTTGGCGAGCTGTTTTATCTATTTAACTGCCGCTCGTTACATTATTCGATGTGGCACCTCGGGCTGTTTTCCAATTTGTGGCTGGTCTGCGGCGTGATTTGCATGACGCTGCTGCAACTGCTATTTACCTATTGGCCGCCCATGCAAGCCTTGTTTGGCAGCGCGGCAATCGGCTACGACGAATGGCTGTTAATTCTGGCCGTCAGCATCGTAATTTATACGACAATCGGTTTGGAAAAATTACTGTTCAGGTATTTTGCGCGCCGCCGGTAACGCGTCCAGCGCCAGCAACAGCGTTTGCAAACTGAGTAAGGACTGTTTTTCTGGCGCAGCTTGCGATTCCAGTTGCGCCCTGACGATAGCACCGTCTATTGCGATTGCGGCCGCGTTGGCCAATGCTTGTCGCGCCGGGCTATCCGGCAGCAATTCAGCGATTATCGCCACCATGTCCTGCTTATGGCTGCGGCAAATCTCCACCACATCCGGCAGCACACCAGCCAATTCGGCAACCGTGTTGATAAACGCGCAGCCACGATAAATCGGCTTGCGAAACCATTCTTCCATCGTCGCAACCAGCGGCAGTAAGCCACCGCCGGGTCTGCCACCAAACCGGTTTAAGGCATCGGTAAACCAGGCAATCCAAAGCTCGTGCCGGTAATCCAGAAAAGCCCGAATCAAATCATTTTTGCTGGGAAAATAGCGATAGAAGGTGACTTTGGTAACGCCCGCTTCGGCGATCACCTTATCCACACCGGTGGCGCGGATGCCATCGCGATAAAACAGGTCGTGAGCCGTCAGTAAAATCCGCTCTCGCGGCGGTTTGCTGGCGATAAATTCTTTATCGGTGATCATAGACAATGGCTGCCAGGGCTTGAAAATGGGTTCGGCATTACCTCACCCATTTTGCTCATGCCTTATCCAGGACTGGCTGTAGCGGTTTAATGTCCAGAATGTTCCGGCGGGGTATTAGAGACATCATTTCTACGCAAAGTATAGCGCTCTGCCCCTTTACCGGTATAACGGTTGCCATTGGCATCAAGTTGAATCAAAGCATTGTCGCCGACCAGATATTGCTGCGAGCTTGAACCATTTTTAGGTGTCAAGACTATGGTATTGGCTTTATCGCTCCAGGTAAATTTGCCTTTTTCGACATATTCTCTTTCCGACTTGCCCAGAAATTGGGTCATCATCATGTAACTGCCATTTTTGTTTAACGCCAGCGTGGTTTTAACACCGATACAATCCGCGCACGGTGTAGAACCGTTATAAATGCCCGGCCAATCGACACTTTTTTCAGCGTGTTTATGCTCATCCTTGTGTTCTGCCGTTTCGGCAAAAACAGGGCTGCAAACCGAAAACAGCGCGCTGACCAGTGATACGGTCATAATCTGTTTAAATCTTTGACTTAATATTTGCATAGTTGCTCCTCAGCAAGACAATGGTTAGGTAGATGGCAAACAGGCCGCAAACCCGATCAAGCGGTTATTTTTAGTTATCAGTCGGCCCTGCCCCATTCTACCGATTTACGCGTTTAATTTGACTAGCCATTTGGCATTGCTAACGCATCCTGACAGTTTATCTGCCAATATGGGCAAATAAGCAAACTCTATTTTCTCGATTCTAGTCCTTACTGAACTTACAGTGCATGAGAGCCAATAGATTTAGTAGACGTCTCTGTCTACCACTGCTAATATTACCCAAGTAGACAACATTGTCTACAAAATAACTCAAACCACTCAGGAGAACAATCATGGACACTAAACCGCCATTACCGCCCTTCACCGCCGAAACAGCCGCCCAAAAAGTCCGGATGGCGGAAGACGCCTGGAATAGTCGTGATCCTGACCGGGTGGTGCAGGTTTATACAGAAGATAGCCAATGGCGCAATCGCGCCGAATTCCCGGTGGGTCGCGGGCAAATTCACGACTTTTTGCAGCGTAAATGGGCCAAAGAACTGGATTATCGTTTGATCAAGGAATTATGGGCGTACACCGACAACCGTATCGCAGTGCGCTTTGCTTACGAATGGCATGACGCCGCCGGCAACTGGTTTCGCAGTTACGGTAACGAGAATTGGGAGTTTAACGAAGCAGGCTTTATGCAACGCCGCTTTGCCAGCATCAATGATTTAGCCATTAAAGACGACGAGCGACTATTCCATTGGCCTTTGGGCCGCCGACCGGACGAGCATAAAAGTTTGAGCGAATTGGGGTTGTAGCCGCTAAGACTGACTGGTTTCGACTAGCTTTCTAACGATTTGCGGTTTGAAACACAGTTGCAGCAACAACACATGTTGGCTGCGATTGATTAACCAGAAGCTGAATAACAAGCTTAGCAAAGCAATTTCCGGTAGCCAGTCGCCAACGCCTACCGGCAAATAATGCTCGGCCAGGCCGACGCCGGACAACATAAGCACCAAGGGTACCAAGTACAACAACACCGAAGTCAGCAGCAGATGCGTATCGTCTATGGCGACCGTTACCCGGTCGCCAGCCTGCAAAACCAAGTCGCTGTCCACCGCGAACTCGCGCTTGGGCAGGATTTTGGCCAGCGTGGCAGTGCCGCAGGACTGCTGTTGTCCGCAGCCGCTGCAAGCACTGGTTTGCAGGCTTTTGATCCAGGTCTGGCCGTCACTGATCCGGGTAACGACCGCTGCTTCTTCGATCATTGCTTGATGCTTATTGCCAGGCGGGGCTAATCGCCGCCAGCCAATCTTTCAAACGGGCTTCGCTAAGATCTTTTTGATTGTCTTCGTCCAAAGCCAAACCAACAAATTGGTCGCCCAACAAACCTTTGGATTTTTTAAAGGTGTAGCCTGCGCTGCTGGTCATGCCTACGATATTGGCACCACAATCAGCAAACGCATCGTACAAAAAGCCCAAAGCATCGACAAAATTACCGGGATAACCTTCCTGATCACCCAAGCCATAAATTGCCACGGTTTTGCCTGCAAAATCTGCACCCACCAAGCCAGGCAAAAACTCTTCCCAACTTTCGTTATCGTGACCGGCACTCATGCCGGGCAATTCGCCTTCGCCGTATGTTGGCGAACCTAAAATCAACACATCGTAGGCCAATAAATCGTCGACTGAGGCTTTGTTGATATTGACCGGTTTAGCGGCCACATCACCCAACTGGGTAGCAATCGATTTGGCGACCTTACGCGTGTTGCCGGTATCGGTTCCGAAAAAAATGCCTACTTTTGCCATGATGGTATCTCCTTGTTAAATAGCTAAATCAAATTTGAATTTGCAGCAAGCCCGCGCTGGCCGGGGCTTGTAGTGCCTGCCATTCCGCGCTGGTATGCGTTTTCAGCGTAACCGCGTGCAAGCGGCCAGTGGCTAAAGGGGCGCTGAGAGTTTCCATAACGCCCTGATGTTTTTTAATCATCGGTAAATCCGCAAATTGATCGCTAACCACGCTGATCGACAAATTGCAGCCCTCGCCTTCGATGTAAATTTTGGCATCCGGGTAACCGGATAAGATCATTTGCTCGACTTCTGAATGCTTGATCACATCGCTTTGCGCTGCCTCGGCAGGCTTGAGAGTGGTTTGCAGCAAAGGCAGCAAGCTACCGTCGTTATTCATAGATTCGACGATGTCGCAGCCGCCGACCAGTTCGCCGTTTACAAATAGCTGCGGAAAAGTCGGCCATTTGGAAATGCTGGGCAAGCGATCACGAATAAACGGCGCTTTCAGTACATCGACGTAGGCGTAAGGCACTTTGGTTTCATTCAAGATGCCCACGGTTTTTGCCGAGAAACCGCACTCTGGCGCGGACGGCACGCCTTTCATATACAAAATCACTGCGTTATCAGCGATTTGTTGCAGGATTTTTTCTTTGGTTGTGCTCATGTTAATTTTCTCAATCTAATAAAAAAATATTGGTTCGCCAGCGGGGTTTCTTCCCGTATGCCGCGCCGAGCACCGAAGCTTTCGCCGAGAATAGCCCGTCAGGGGCGTCGCATGGATGCGACGCGTTGCCGAAGGGCCAGGGACGGCCCTTTCGGCAACCCTCGGCGAAAGCTTTGGCGCGCAGGATCAAAGCGGCATCCGGGTGGCCTTTCTTTGGGTTACTTTTCTTTGGCCAAACAAAGAAAAGTGACTCGGCTGTCGGTCCGAGCACCGACATTAAAACAACCGTCGCGATAGCGACACCGCACAACAAAATAATTTCAAAGCTACTCATTGAGTCACCCCCTGCACCACCAACCGCCCTTCCAATCTAGCCCCACCCCCCCCAACCCGCCCCGCATAACTCAATATCGGCAATCCCAAAAACAATTTATCCCCATCCGTCCGCATCGCCGCCTTGGCCGTTTCATAATCCTGCTGCCATTGTGGAGAAAACTCGTTAGCATCCTGCGCATTACCCGCGCCACCCGCCAAAAACAGCTCGCGCATGGCTGCGCCAGGATTAACAAACGCTGCCAGTTGCGCAGACTGCAAACGCGTTTTCTCGGCACCGCGCTGCCAGTCCAATGGACTTAAGGATTGTTTCTCGCAGGCGTCTTTCATACGGGTCAATAAGCTGGGCGAACTGGCCGCCAGGAATAAACTGCCACCGGCGCATTCGACACCGGACTCAGGATTTTTTAAATATTGCGCATAGGCGGCGCTGGCTTGCGGCTGATTAGGATTGCCGATAATGATACCGACTGCGCCGCTTGGACTATCGGCGGTAAAGTCCCAAACCACGCCCACACCTGCGGGCTCAGGGCCGGGCGGATTTTCTGATGGGCCGTCGTTTGCCAGGGTGCGCCAATCATCGGCTGTCAGGTCAGGCGAGAACGCTAAACTGGCGACAGCACCGGCAAAGGCATCGTGTGGGATGCTGGCTAATACGCCGTCAAATAACTGGCCGTGTAATTGCCGCTGCCAAACTGCCGCCGGTAAATTCATCACACCTAGTTGGTCGTCTTTTAAAGCAAAATCCCATTGCACCGGGTACGTCGGCAAGCCGGTCAAAACCGGTAACAAGTTGTCAATAAACGCTTCCGTGCGCAAGGTCAGGCTTAGTGGCGCGTCGCCATGATTGGCTTGCGGGTTTACGCTGTCGATCACGTTTAATAAGGCTTCCAGACTTTGCGCCAGGTAAATGCGGGCGTGGTATTGAGTAAAAAACAAGCGTTGCAGACCTATGCGGGTTTCCAGAATCGGCTCCGGCAATTTGGTGATGCGATAGCCGCTGGTAGCCAAAATGCCCGCCAGCGCTGGCATGGCTTGATCGATAAATTGGCTATCGCTGCGTGAATAACTCATCACCCACCCCTGGCTGGCATGCGCCATGTCATAGTGCAGTTCGGCGTTGGCGGCTACGGCATCGCGCAATAATTGGCCCAGAAACTCGCCTTGCAAGCCCGCTAAATTAAGCTGCTCGGCTTTGACTTTAAGACTTTTTAACAACCCGGAAAACAAACCTTGCACAAAGCGGTTTTCAGTTAAGACCTTAACTTGCGGCTGCGTGTCCCACCACTTCAAAAACTCGGTTCCCTGATTAAAATACAGGGTAAAAGCCACCGGATGCTTCTTGACATACCAGGCCGCCAGCTTTGGACAATCAGCCGGGCGCGTAACCGTCACATCCACAGCCGTGGCAGAGCCGACATCGCCGCCGCTTAAGGCAGGACAATGATCGTCACCGCTCGGCACTTCGTCATTACTGCCGACCCGTGAAGTCGCGGCATCCAGATCCTTATTGGCGCTATCACGCAGTTTGACGGTTAAATCCAGCATCGGCAGACCAGCGCGCATGAGTCTGCTCAAAGGTTGCCTGGAATAATCCTGGTAGCCGACCACACCGGCGGTAGCAGTCAGCACCACCGCCGAAGCAATGACGGTCAGGCGTTTTGCGGGCGTAAGCGGTTCCATTCATACACTCCAAGGAAATAAGGGTTTTCCGGGCGGGGTATCCACACCGGATCAGGCGATTGCAATAACTCGGCGACACTCACCACACGCACCTGGGCATCTTCGCCCTGCGCGCCGTTGTGATAAACCGCCAGATTTTCCGCACGACCAGCGGCGAACAGCATCAAGTGATAGGGCTCGTCATTGATCAAAGGTTTTTGATACACCAATAAGTCGCCGCTTTGTGCCGTGGTCAGGTCGCGGGATTTCAATCTGAAGTTATAGCCAATCAAGGTTTCCGCATCTGCAAAATTGCCGTAGCGCGGCTGATTGCCGTTCAAGCCGGTTTGCCAGATTTGCGGATACGCTGGCAATGTCTGGCGGGCTTGTTCCGACAAAGGCGGCAATTTTAATTTGGCCGGAATACCCAGCTTGTTGGTGCGCGTTGCATCGCGAGGCTCTAATGCGGTGCGGTAAGCAAAGCGCACTAAACCGGCGCAATCGCGTTGTTTGGGTTCCCATAACGGACTGAGTTTGCGGGCCTGTAACAATGCCACATCACTGACCACTTGCCGCAAGGCATCTGCGTCTTGTGCAGGTAAATAACCCAGTTCTTCTGGCCCCGTATCTTCGCCTTCGCGCTTGGGTTCGTGTTTGATGTATTCCTTAACTTCTGCGGGCATGTCGCGCTCGGCGTCCTGGCCCGGCACATAGATTTTTGCCGGTTGCCGGTTGCCCTGGATCACGATGTAGGCCAGGGTTTTGGTTTCGCCGGGTCTGGCTAAGGGTTTTTGCACCCGCCGCCTACTTTCGCTGGGCAGGCCTTCATCCAGAATAATGTCCAAATTAGCCAAGGTATGCTGCACTGCGCCGCCCGGCCAATAATTGGTGTCGATACGGAAAACGCCAATAGGTGGCGCAGGATGCACATACAAATACGGGCCGTAGCCAGCTTGATCGAAATTGTCGCCGCTTTGATTTAAAAAGAAGATACCGCCCGTGGTCGAGTTGGTGTCGGCCCAGTACACATGGCTTTTATCCGGCTCGTAGATATGCAAATCGGTATAGACGCCATCACTGTCGCTGGTTAATACCACTTTAAGCGGAATTGACGAAATCACCGCATCAACCGTAGTCGATGCCTTGGCAACGCCAGCGCTGTTGGCACATTCGGCGATGATCGTATTCTTGCCCTTGGCAGCCGGAAACGCTCTGGCAAAACTGCCGTTGGCATTGCGCACGTAATAGCGCACACCATTGATATTGACCACTACCGGGTCTGCAGCCGGATCAGAGCAGGTGCCAGCGACCGTGATTTGCAGCGCGCTGGTCCAGCCACCAGCAGGTTTGCTCAGCGTTAGCGTCGGCGGCGTACTGGCAATTTGCGGAGGCTTTTGTTGGCCACGACGCGCCAAAATATCCGGGTCGTCGCTGGGAGCAGCAAAGCTTGGACCCGTTAAAATCAGGAGTAACACGCCATAGCCATTAAGGCAGATATGGAGCAATTTAGGTATCCGCATCAAAGCCTCCGAGGACTATGGGAATGTATACGATGGCTGAAATGTAACAAGCAAATCGGCTAACGGCAAATGTAATGCACTGCTTGCTGTTTTACCCGGATTTCTCGTTCCCACGCACCGCGTGAGAACAAGATAACCCCTTCTCCCTCCGGGAGAAGGTTGGGATGAGGGGATCAAAGTAAAGTTTTTTCCCTTATTTACCCCCTCACCCTAACCCTCTCCCGGAGGGAGAGGGAACCACCGGCTCTTAACTTAATGGCAGTGAAACAGCGCGTGGGAATGCAGTATATCCAAGCTGGCGGTAACAACGAAGAGCCCACCAAAACCAGATCAACTGAATGAGTCGTAGCCGTTCCCATATATTCCAAACCCACATCCGCATTCTTCTAATCTGCGCCGCCCTGAATCTGAATTGGTTTATATTGTGGCCGCAGCGCGGCAGGTTTGTATTCCCACGCGGCGCATGGGAACAAGATTCGTTCTGCGGGAAGGGATTTTTCTCATTCCCACGCGCCGCGTGGGAATGCAGCATAGCCGCGCTGGCGGTAAATACCACAAAGCCTTGCGCGACTAACCCATGCTTTACTCAACAGTCCCCTGCAATCGGGTAACCCAGGCATGCTTGGCATATGGATCGACATGAAATGCCAGCGCCACCGGCTTATGCAACAAGCCTTCCTCGCCAGAGGCGTTGGGGTTTAGCTGGCGTTTTTCCACAAAGTCCACCAAGCGGCGCAGGTGATAAATGGCTAACAAGCGGTTGCCCTCGCTACCTTTATAAATCAAATACGCCACATTATCTTCAGATAACGCCGGGTTTCTATCGATTAAAGCCGCCAATTCGCCTTCGCCGTCCTGCGCCAGATTTTTTAAGACAGAATCCGGGCGCTCGCGCATCATCTGCCGTAAATGTTCGGCCAAGCCGCTGGTCAGTTGCTGGCGCTGTAACGCTTCAAGTTCGGCATCGCTTAACAGAAAACTTTCGGCAACCAGATAATGCCTATCCCGCTCGCCATCGTTGGCAAACAGAGAAATTTTCGACACCGCCGCATCTTCCAAGGCATGCAAAAACTCCTGCGGCGAACGGATGTGTTTATCAATGGTGACCACCCACGGCAAGGCACGGCCAGTGGCTTGAAACCGCGATTTAACGCTGCCGATCACCCCCGAACGCGACAGTTCCTGTTCACGCCCGGCCGGCTTGACCAAAAACGCATCGACGGCGGTTATCTGGGTGCAAAAACCGGCGGCATTAAATTGTCTGACGATAGTGGAATAGCGCGGGTGATAAGGTATGCCAGTACCGTCGTACAAAATATTTATCCGCTGCTCGCGCGCCTGCTGTGCCACCAAATCACGCAAGCGATTGGCGAACGGCTCGACGTAAACATAATCATCGCTATGATGATCGGCGGCAGTCAGCAAGCGATACAAGTCGCTGAGTTTACGAAACTCGTCCAGCGAAGCGATCACAAAATTGTCGCCGCATAAGGCCTTGGCAATTTCCTCGACTGCCGTTTTACCCGCGCCTGCGCCGCCCATGCACATCAAAAACCTGGGTTCGGCGACCGAGGCTTTACCGGCAAAAATAGCATCACGAGCAGCCAGCAACATTCGATTGATTTTAGCCAAGCGCTCGTAAGCGATTTCCACGGTACGTCGCAAGCGGCCCTCGCCGCTGGCTGCCGCCAGCATTTTGGCCTTTAGCGCCTCGTTGTCCGCCAAGGCAAACAAATTGGCTTGCTCACCGGCACATTGCTTTAACAAATCCATTAGCTCGGCCTGGCTGGGCGAACGCAAACCGGTCAGCATGTTCACGTCCAGACAAAACAAGGGCGCGACGCCATCGGCACGGATCGGGATTGCATCAATCTCGGTTTTGCCGGGCGCGCGCAAATCCTCAGTACCCGGCAAATAGCCGATGATATTTTCGGAAACACTTAAAGGATTGTCGGCAAAGTGCTGGCCGGCAATCAGTTGTTCGGCGACGATGCTGTTTAACGGAGCCAAGCCGCCGGTCACTGTCACCAGACATTCGACGCCCTCGGCGGTGGTATGCGACAGAAACGGAATACCCAACACAAAGCGTTTGTTTTCCGGCCATTTGCCGTAACTGTTGGCTTGATTGTGCAGATTCTTGAAGCGCTTGGCATCCAGTGCATGAGCAAAAGCCCGGCTTAGCGCTCGGTGCTGGCTATTGTGATCGTGCAGCACTTGTGCATCTTCCGCGGTTAAGCGCCGAAAATCGATGCCTTGCTCATACACCGCTTTGAAAGCGGGCAAATTGCCCAAG
This sequence comes from uncultured Pseudomonadota bacterium, assembly GCA_903858105.1. Classification (GTDB taxonomy): domain Bacteria; phylum Pseudomonadota; class Gammaproteobacteria; order Methylococcales; family Methylomonadaceae; genus Methylomonas. Next base: position 13,767 of record CAIOHN010000138.1, read on the forward strand.
GCCGTGATGAAAAAATCCAGGGTAATACGATTGCCGTAACTGTAGGGTCGCACAACCCGCAGCGCCTGATAAAAACTGGCCAGTCGCTCGGCAATGTCATCGCTGTAAATCACGAAGCCGTTGTTATCAAAAATCGCGCTATCGCTATTGCTCTCGCCATCCAAAACCAGTCGTTCAATAGCGATTCGAAACTGTTTGCGCTTGTCGGCATCGGGCATGGTGCCAGGGCGATGGGTGACGGTAGGCTGTTCTTTCCAATCACTAAACATCTCGCGATGAATGCGCGAGTACAAGCTGGTCATATAGGTAACCCGCTTGGTCTGGTCGTGCGAGACGGTGATTTCCAGCTCTTGCAGCAAGGTGGACAACAGGCTGGCGCCTTGGGCAATGGCCAGCGCAGTGCGCAGGCGCTTTAGCGGTTTGTATCCCGGAATGTTCCGGCTGGGGTTTTGCATGATCTACCCTCTTTTTGTTTTTAGTTATTGTTTTTGGGAGGGGATATTAACTGGATATTGCGTGGGAGGGAATTGTTGGCTGTGTGTCTTTGCAATGTGTCGCTGTCGCGACGAATTGTTTATTATCTCGTTCCCACGCGCCGCGTGGGAATGCAGGCCTACCGCGCTGCGGTCGCCACTAAAACCAATCCCGATAAACCGGCAACAACCCATCCTGCCCCGCATAATTCCGCGCACTCGAATAGCGCCAATGTTCCGGCAAATCCACATAACCGCGTTTGACCGGATTGAGGTGGATATAGTCCAACTTCTGTCGCAAGACATCGGGATTATCAATCAACTGTGGATGACTACCTTCTTCCCACAACTGATAGTCCCGGTCGGTTTTATGCGCTTTGCGGAACCAGCTTAATTGCTTCAATAAGCGCTCGGCGTTGATGATTTGCAAATAATCGATCAACTGCCGTGCGGTGTAAGACTTGAAGTGGGCTAGTTGACTGGTTAAATCCTCCGCTTGCACCAGCAAGTGTAAATGGTTTTCCAGAATCACATAGCCGTAGATTTGCCAGTTGTGCTGCTGCTGGCGGTAGAGCAAAGCATCCAGCACAATTTGCACGGTCGCCGGTCGCGTGAATAACGGTATCCAATTTAAAACGGTGCAGGTTATGAAATGGGGATGCTGCGACTGGAGGATGTGGTAACGGCTGCGGCCCATGGTCTTGACCTCGTTCTGATAGCGTTGTCCTATGTTACCGCTGGCGCGGCTATGCTGCATTCCCACGCGGCGCGTGGGAACGAGGAAAAGCCAAGAATTAGACCAATAAATGTTCCCGAATAAAAATTAAATAAATTTATCGTTTCACTCATATTACAAATTATTCAAATTAATTTTGTTTTGGTACAAGCAATCCTTGGAATAGGCGTCCTCCCGTATGCCGCGCCGAGCACCGGAGCTTTAGAACGAATCAGCCCGCGGGGGTGCGGCATGGATGCCGCACGTTGCCGAAGGGGCAGGACGCCCCTTTCGGCAACCCCGTTCAAAAGCGAGGAGCGCAGGGGAAAAGCGGCATCCGGGCCGCCTTTTCTTTGGATCCTTTCTTTTGGCGGAGCACAAATTCGCCTGGAGCGAATTTGAACAGCCGACAGGCTGGCCCGAAGGGTGAAAGCCACGGATGGTTTTCATAGCGAAAGTATCTCGCCTGTCGGTGCGACTACCGACTTCTAATCAAACCGTCGCGACAGCGACACATCATTAAAGAATTAAATCTACCAAAACTAAATCGCCCCCACATACTCCACAGCCTCAACCTCAGCCTTCCCCTCAAACCCATGCGCAATGCCCTGCATCACCAAAATCAACACCACACCCGCCATAATTAAACCAATCTGCTGCAAGGAGGTTTTGATGTCGGTTTTCTGATGCAAGGACGGGATCAAGTCTGCGACGGCAATGTAAATAAAACTTGATGCCGCCAAGGCCAGGAAATAAGGCAACAAGTCATGCAAATCGCCCAAGCTGAAATAAGCCAACACCCCGCCAACCACCGTTGCCAGACTGGAAAGCACGTTGTAAAACAAGGCTTCGCCGCGCTTGTAGCCGCTGTGCAGCAAAATCGCAAAGTCACCGACTTCCTGCGGAATTTCGTGCGCCGCCACGGCCAGACTGGTGACAATACCAAGTTGCACGTCGGTTAAAAACGCCGCACCTATCAATACGCCGTCAACAAAGTTATGGATGCTGTCGCCCAGGATGATAAACATGCCGGCGGGCCGATGATTGGTCTGCGCTGGCTGACTATGGCTGTGACCATGCTCGTGATGATGATCGTCGTGGGCGTCTTCGCCGTGCGCTTCGCAGGCGTGGGAATGGCAGTGTCGCCATACCAGCAGCTTTTCCAGGACAAAAAACAGCAAAATCCCGGCCAGGATAGTCGCCGACAAATTGGACATATCTTCGACAGGCACTTCTTCAAAGGCATGCGGAATCAAGCCGCAAAAAGCGCCGGTCAGTAAGGCGCCTATCGCAAAACTAATTCCATGCGGCAACACATGCTTTTGTTTGTCGTCAGGCAGCAGCAAAAATACGCCGGCAGCCAATACGCTTAGTACGCCGCCCACCGCCGTAAACAAAATGATATACAGCAATACGCTCAAGAATCTCTCCAGATAAGACTAGCCAGTCGGCCAGTTGCAGCACCATCGCGGCGATACGAGTAAAAACGCTGCGGATCGGCGACGGTGCACAGGTCGCCGCCGTAGACTTGCTCCACACCCAGTTCGGCCAGTTTGATCCGCGCCAATCGGTAAATATCCGCCAGCCACTTGCCAGGTTGACTGGCGCGAAAGGCCACGGCGGCTATGGGATTGTCGCTGACAAAGGCATCGCGCACGTCGTCGCCGACTTCAAAATTTTCCGGGCCTATCGCCGGCCCCAGCCAGACGTGGACATCGCGGCAGCTCATGGCATACAGGGTTTCGCGGACAATTCCGGCCTGCAAACCTCGCCAACCGGCATGGGCGGCAGCGACCACTTCGCCATCGTCGCCGCAGAACAGCAGAGGCAAACAATCGGCGGTCATAACCGCGCAGACGGTGCCAGGTTGATCGGAAAAACTGGCGTCAGCTTCTTCCAAACTGGTTGTCTCATCGGCATTGACCACCCGCACCCCATGCACCTGCTGTAGCCAGACCGGTTCGGACGGCAGTTGCAGCATGTCGCGGATAATGTAGCGGTTGGTTATAACGTGCTGCGGATCGTCGTTGACATGGCTAGCCGGATTTAAACTGGCATAGCTGCCGATACTGACGCCGCCACTACGCAACGTTACGGCAGCATGCACATGAGCTGGCAGCGGCCAATCAGGCTTGATCCAATTCATTTGCAGCCAGCAGTTTTAAAAGATTTTGCATATCGTCCGGCATGGGCTGTTCCCATTCCATATATTCGCCGGTTGCCGGATGATCCAGTCCCAGTTTGGCGGCATGCAGCGCCTGGCGCTTAAAGTTTCTAAACGCTTCCGCCAGTGCCTCATTACAATCGGCAGGCATCTGAAAGCGACCGCCATACACTTGGTCGCCGACCAGCGGATAGTTGATGTGGGTCATGTGGACTCTGATTTGATGGGTGCGGCCGGTTTCCAGCTTGACCCGAATCAGCGTGTGGCGTTTGAAGCGTTGCTCAAGGCGATAATGGGTGATGGCTTCTTTGCCACCGCGACGCACCACAGCATTACGCTTGCGATCAACCGGATGCCGGCCAATCGGCTGATTTACCGTGCCGCCGGCAGTCATCCAGCCTTTTACCAGCGCCAGATATTCGCGATGAATGCTGCGCGCCTGCAATTGTTCGACCAGGCTGTTGTGGGCTTGCAAGGTCTTGGCAATCATCAGCAAGCCGCTGGTGTCTTTGTCGATGCGATGCACGATGCCGGCGCGCGGCAGTGTATCCAGGCTGGGAACGTGATTAAGCAGCGCATTAACCAAGGTGCCATCCCAATTGCCGACCGCCGGATGCACCACCAAACCAGCCGGTTTGTTGACGATTAATATCGAATCGTCTTCGTAAATAATGTCCAGCGGTATGGCTTCCGGGGTGTACTCGATCACCCGTTCGGCCTCGGCATCCAGCTCGATTTCCTCGCCGCCATCCAGCTTCTCCCGGCCTTTCATTGGCTCGCCATCCACCAGCACCCGCCCGGCTTTAACCCAGGTTTGCAGTTTGCTGCGCGAATAATCCGGGAACACTTCAGCCAGACACTGGTCCAGCCGCATTCCCGCTAGTTCCTCTGGAACCCTTGCCGTTAATATCGTCATAGTCGTTTTTAAGTTATACTCGCGGCCATAACGCCGCCAAAAAGCTGCAAAAAACCCGCAATATTACAACGTGTTGATAAACGTATGCGATTAGTTTTAGTAAAAACCGTTTTTATCCTCAGTCTAGCCTGGATGTTGCAAGGCTGCGAGACCCTTAACTCTTTAATGGGCAAAGAATCCTCCTCGACCGGTAATGAGGAAGAATATGCCGGTTGGGACGATAAAACGTTTCACGAAAAAGCCAAAGAAGCGCTGGATAATAAGAACTACCAAAAAGCCGTCACCTTATACGAGGCGCTGGAATCACGCTATCCGTTCGGCGACTACGCCGCTCAAGCGCAGTTAAACGTCGCCTTTGCTTATTATAAAAACGACGACCCGGAAGCGGCTTTGGCGGCGGCAGATCGATTCATCAAAATCCATCCTCGCAATCCTAGCGTTGATTATGCCTATTATTTAAAAGGCTTGATCAATTACAACCGCGGCATCGGTTTTATCGACCGCTTTTTGCCGACCGACTCGTCGCAACGTGATCCTGGGCCGGCCAAAGACTCTTACGACAATTTTCAGGAATTGATCCGCCGTTATCCCAACAGCCAATATGTGGCCGATGCCAAACTGCGGATGATTGCGCTACGTAATAATATGGCGATGCACGAGATTCACGTCGCCGATTTCTATATGCGCCGCAAAGCCTACGTCGCAGCCGTCAACCGCGCCAATTACGTGGTTAAAGAATACCAACGCTCCCCGGCCATACCGTTTGCCTTGCAGATCATGCAAGACGGCTATCGCCAATTGGGTATGGACGAGTTGGCCGCTGATGCCGAACGGATTTACACCTTGAATTATCCGGCTGGCGCACCACAAGCCAACTATAAAGACGAAGGCGCCATCCAAAAAGTCTGGGACGCCATGGGTCTGGACAAGTAACCGCTTGCTGCGCTTCTTGCCTAATCTGCAACGCTGCGGCCTGGTTTGGCTGTTGCTGAGTGCTGGCATAGTCCGCGCAGCCGAACCGGCGCAGTTGTTTCAAAACCGTTTCTTCACCCTGTCGCAGAACACTGACCTGCTCTGCGCTACCAGCCAGCAACAATTTACCCCTAACGCCGTACTGGCTGACGTTATCCGCTTTTACGAAGCCGAGCATCCCGGCTTGCGCAAACAGGCCGTCGCAGTGCTGACCGACCATAAAAACCAGGATCATCTCGACGACCTGGCCGACTACCGCGAAGACTGCGCCAACAATATCGCCGGTGAGTTATGTGTGCTGGAAAAATACTGGGGCGACCGCGAGGCGGCCTGGCGCGCCCTGGCTTTGTTCTACGACACCAAAACGGTGGTAAAACACAGCGACGATTATCGCTACGAAGTCCGCCGTTTCAACGCTGACCATCTGCGCATCTTTGAAAAAGCCATTCGTAAAATTCCGGCATTTTTGCGGCAAAGTATCAGTAAAGCCAAGCCGGTTAATAATCTGGCACAGGAAATCGCCGACAAGCCCACGGCCATGCAGGAACTGATTCTGGAGGCATTTCAGGAAGATTATAAAACCAGTATCTGGCAGGATCACACCCACCCTTTGACGCTGGTACCGGGCATAGGCTTTCGGTCGCAAACCGTGGCGCAGGTGTTCAGCGGCCAGAATTTGATCGTGTTTACGGTCAAGGCCTTTGATAAGGGTAAGGAAGGCGGCACTTATCGCGATATTGGCGTGCAATATCTGGTGGATTTTCGTTTACCCATCGTAGTGCACGAAATAGCCCATACCATCGACAACTTCCATTTCTGGAATGGCGAAGACGATCTGTATTTTTTTTACAAATACCACAAGATTTCCAACGACGCGGAGATCATGAAAATCATCGCCGACGCCAAATTGCCGCTGTGGCCTTCTAAATGGTTTGAGGCGTTTGAATATCTGGGCGAAGTCAACGAAGGCCGTTACGACGGCACTACTCAAGAAAAACTGGCAGAATTGGTCGCGCAATACATTCTAATTCCAGAGCGGCTGTTGCAAAGCGCGCCAGCCGCTTACAAATGGCTACATGACGATATTTTTCGCGGCATCGAGTATCAGGGCTATGATCGCTGCTCGGTGCCGCTGACCCGGCCTTTGAGTTGGTGGCAGCACGCTACCGGTAAAATGTTGGGCAATTAAAACCGGCGACGCCTTGTGGTATGCTTGAAATGCTGACAAACAGTGGAGTTGAACATGGTATTGTCACTGAATATAGATCTGGATAAACATTACACCTACGCTGATTACCTGACCTGGCCCGACGAGTTTCGTTGCGAACTCATCGACGGCAAAATTTATATGATGTCGCCCGCACCACTGCTGACGCATCAGGATGTGGCCGGCGAAATTTTCCGTCAGGCTGCCAACGCTTTACTCGGCAAATCCTGCAGAGCCTTCATCGCTCCCTTGGATGTACGCCTGCCCAATCCCAGTCAAGCCGACGATGAAACCGCCGACACGGTGGTGCAACCCGACGTACTGGTAGTGTGCGACGCCAACAAACTGGACAGACGCGGCGTACGCGGCGCGCCGGATTGGGTGGTGGAAGTATTGTCGCCATCCACTGCGGGTCGCGATCAAATTCAAAAACGCGCGCTTTACGAACGTCACGGCATACGCGAATACTGGCTGGTTCATCCACTGGATCATGTGCTGACTATTTATAAACTCAACGATAACAGTTACGGCAAGCCGGAGATCAGCGAATTAAAAGGCCAAACGCCGGTTACAGCCGTGCCTGGACTGACAATCGACTGGGATCAACTGGCCCCATATTTACCAAACGACGCTTAAGCTCATGAAAAAACCGCAAACCCTGTCTCTGCAAGAACAATTACTCAAATCCGGCTTGAGCAATGATGCCAAACTCAAGCAAGTCAAAGCCGAGAAACGCAAGCAAACCAAGCTGGAGCGCAATAATGGCGTAGAAGTGGTTGACGAAATCAAGCTCAGCGCTGAACAACTGCGCCAACAGCAGACAGAACGTGATCGCGAGTTAAATCGGCAGCGCAAGCTGGCCGACGAGCAAAAAGCCTTGGCTGCGCAGATCAAACAAATCGTGGAGATGAATCGCATCGAGCAAGACCACAACGGCGCGGCTTACAATTTTAACGACGATAACAAAGTTAAAACCCTGTATGTCGCAGAAAAAGTCCGGCTGGCGTTAGTCAACGGTCGCGCCGGTATTGCCAAACTGGACGGCCATTATGAAATCGTGCCAGCGGAAATCGCCCGTAAAGTCCAGGATAGAGATGCCCACAGCATTGTGGTGTTAAATGCAGCCACCCAGGATATGCCCGCTGCTGACGATCCGTATGCCGAGTTTCAGATTCCTGATGATTTGATGTGGTGAAATTAGACCTTCCGAAAAATCAAATCCCAAACCCCGTGCCCCAAACCCAGACCACGGTTCTCGAACTTGGTTAATGGCCGATAATCAGGCCGCTCGCAAAAGTCGTTGCTGGGGCTGCTGTTTTTCAAACCAGTACCCGCCGATAAAATCCCCAGCATGTCCTTGGAATAGTGTTCCCAATCGGTGGCGGCATGAAAATAGCCGCCGACCATCAGCTTTTTGTTCAGCAATTCGACAAAACTCGGCCGCACAATACGCCGCTTGTGATGCCGCCGTTTCTGCCACGGGTCAGGAAAAAACAGATGCACCCCAGCCAGACTGTGATCGGGGATTTTTTGCTCCAAAATCTCGATGGCATCGTGGTGATAAATCCGAACATTACTAATGCCGCGCTGATCCAGCAACATCATCAAATGCCCAACGCCAGGCCTGTGTACCTCTATGCCTAAATAATTCAAATCTGGATTAGCTTCTGCCATCGCCGCCAGACTGTCGCCGTTGCCAAAACCAATTTCCACGATTAACGGTGCCTGCCGACCAAAAACCAAAGCCGCGTCGAAATCCTGCTGCGGCGACAGGCAATATTTATCCCAATGACTTTCGAGCGCCAATTTCTGCCCGGCCGTAGCCCGGCCTTGGCGACGGATGAAGCTTTTGATTTTGGCAGGGTCGATTTTTTTGGCTTCGGTCATGGGAAATATCTAGTTGGCCGGGTAGAACATGAGTTAAATGTAGCCCGGAAGTAGCGCAGCAAAATCCGGGAATTAAGCTATCAATCCCGAATCTGCTCCAGCCTGACCTTCGCGGCCAAACCAAACATAGAATCTGGATCTTTACTGAAAATTTGCTGCAGCACCGATAAACTGGGCTTTTCCAACAAGGCGATGGCTCGCAGCCGCACCGAGGCATGATGGGCGTTTAAGGCTGCCAATTCGGTGAGATAGGCGTTGGCATCGTTTAGCAGTTTGAGGATCACCTTTTCCGGGTCATCAGTAAACAAATCGCGCACCAGCTCGCCATGTTGCTCCTGCAAACGGATCAAGTCGCGGCGATCGAGTTTTTTGGGTTCGGTGGGGTCGTCGCAGCAAGCCATAGAATTTATACGCCTAAATTGTGTTAGCTCAGCAACTGGTTAAATTCAAACTCGCAGCCGCCACAACCAGAAGCAGCACCGGTGATGCGAGAAATACGCTCCGGATCGGTAATACCTTCGGCTAGCAGTTTTTTGATTTGCTGGGCGGTGGTGCCGCTGCAATAGCAAATCACATCGTTTTCGGTGTTTGGATTAACGGCATTCATGAAAAAAACAGAGATAATGCAATATTTAGTTGATTGATTCCGGTTGCCAGCGCATTTGAATGGTATCGGCCGAAAGGTCAGCGCCACAGCCCCACTCGACAAAGTACTGACCATTGTAAACCCGCTCAAACTCCGCCCGGTCTTTCAGCGGCGCAAAAACTTCGGAGTCCAAATAGGGTTTTACGTCAAACAAACCGGCTTTTCCCTCATCAGTAATGATATAGAGCAAATAATCATCCTTGGGGACAATGTCGATGATTTTCATTGATCCAGCCCCCGAATAGGGAATCGCTTGTTACCGTTAATAGCTAATTGCCAGTCGGCGATTAGATCGTCTTGGTGAATTTCAATCCAGGCGCCAACCAGTTTATGCTTCTTCATCGGTAGCGCTCCCGCCAATATCGTTCCGTCTTGAATCGCATAAACCGCCGTTTGCCCCTGATATTCAGCATGGATATGCAGCACATTTTTCTTATCCGTATCATAGAAAAACATACGGATAAGGATACCGTAGAACATCGAAATGGTTGGCACAGCAACTCTCGATTACAAAAACAACCCATCAATCGGCGAAGATGCCGAGGCAAAACGTTTGCGCGGCATACGACCGGCCAGAAAGGCTTCGCGGCCGGCTTCTATGCCTTTTTTCATGGCGGAGGCCATCAACACCGGGTTTTTAGCGGCAGCGATGGCGGTGTTCATCAATACGCCGGCGCAGCCCAATTCCATGGCAATCGCCGCATCCGAGGCAGTGCCGACACCGGCATCCACCAAAATAGGCACTTTGGCGTTTTCGACGATAGTCAAAATATTGTACGGGTTGCGGATACCCAAACCGGAACCAATCGGCGCGGCCAGTGGCATGACCGCAACGCAGCCTATCTCTTCCAGGCGTTTGGCGGCAATCGGGTCGTCGTTGGTGTAAACCATCACGTCAAAACCGTCTTTTACCAGCAATTCGGCGGCGACATAGGTTTCTGCGACATCCGGGAATAAGGTCAGCTGATCGGCCAGCACTTCCAATTTGACCAGTTTGTGCCCACCTAACAGTTCGCGCGCCAAACGGCAGGTGCGTACCGCGTCGTCGGCGGTGTAGCAGCCGGCGGTATTGGGCAGGATGGTATATTTGTCCGGCGAAATCACATCCAGCAAACTCGGCTCGCCAGGGTTTTGACCGATGTTGGTGCGGCGAATGGCAACGGTGATGATCTCTGCACCGCTGGCTTCGGTCGCCAGACGGGTTTCTTCCAGATCTTTATATTTACCGGAGCCGACCAATAGCCGCGAGTGGTAAATTTTACCGGCCAGCGTAAAAAAATCGTCTTGTCCGCCGCCGATGGCTTGCACGATTTCCAGACGGTCATCGGCTTGCAAGCGCTGACTAGCGTGTTGGGTGTAGGGCAGTATATCTTTGTTCAATTCCACGGCGATACGCTTGCCAGTCAAACCCAAATCGGCAATTACGTCAGCAACTGTGGCGTTTTCGCCGTATTCGCGATTGTCGCCATTGACCTGTATTTTCATGCTGTTAAACCTTGCTTTTTAGTGCGGCGGCGTTGTACTGCGCCTGCCAAATCATGGAGTAATTTAACGCTGTCATCCCACGCCAGACAGGCATCGGTAATACTTTGTCCAAAAACTAAAGGCTTGCCGTCTTCGACATCCTGGCGACCGCCCACCAAATGGCTTTCTACCATGGCGCCGATGATGCGGCTATCGCCTTGTCTGATTTGCCCGGACACGTCTTGCGCCACCAGCATTTGCCGTTCGTATTTTTTCAGGCTGTTGGCGTGACTGAAATCGATCATGATGTTGGGACGCAGACCGGCTTTTTGCAGGCCTTCGGCTACTTGGTCGACGCTGACTTCGTCATAATTAGGTCTGTCGTTGCCGCCACGCAGAATGATATGCGCGTCTTCGTTGCCGCGCGTCGAGAAAATCGCCGAACGGCCTTCTTTGGTTAAGGACAGAAAATGGTGTGGGCTCATCGCCGCATTGATCGCGTCGATAGCGATTTTGATGCCACCGTCTGTGGCATTTTTAAAACCGACCGGGCACGACAATCCAGAAGCCAGTTCGCGATGCACCTGACTTTCTGTAGTACGCGCACCTATCGCGCCCCAGGAAATCAAATCGGATACATATTGCGGGGTGATCAAATCCAGATATTCGGTAGCAGCCGGCACACCCAGATTATTAACGTCCGACAATAACTGCCGGGCCATATGCAAACCCTTGTTAATGTTAAAACTGGAGTTTAAATCCGGGTCGTTGATCAGGCCTTTCCAGCCCACAGTGGTGCGCGGCTTTTCAAAATACACCCGCATCACGATCACCAGATCGTTTTGCAACTCATCCATCACGTCTTTCAAACGGCGGGCATATTCGACAGCCGCAGCCGGATCGTGGATCGAGCAGGGGCCGATAATCACCAGCAATCTATCGTCGTCACCGGTAAGTATGTTGTGAATCGCTGCCCGTGTGTGCAGGATGGTCTCTGCAGCCCGCTCGGTCATTGGGATTTCTTCATGAACCTGAATCGGCGCTACCACGTCCTTGGTTTCACAAATTCTTAAATCATCGGTGTTATAGTTAATTGGCATGACACTCAGCAATAAGCTTTCAGTAGATGGATTAAGCGACCATTTTAACCGTTTTGCCGCGTCGATGTTACAAAGTAATGCCGAAGCCCACTTGAGAAAATCTGGATATGACTGACGACAGACCTATTAAACGCTGCTTGACCGTGTGCCTGGCGCAATCGTTTGAATTTGCCCGCTTGCGAGAAAAACTCCTCGATACCACCCGCGCGCAGTTGTTTAGAAACGCGCTGGTGATCGACTACAAAACCGGTTGCGCCATTGTATTTGCCTATGGGGTCATGGTTTGCTGGAATGTCAATCTCGACGACCGCCACGCCTTGCAGGACTTGCTACTGGATTACGCGATCAAGCCGGACGCCGAACCGCAAGAGGATAATTTTAGCTACGAAGTGGGTTGCGAAAATGACCGCTTTCAGCACGATCATATAGAACTGCAATCCGCCGATTTTAAAGTGCTGTTGGCGCTATCGCATGCCATGGCGCAATCGATCAAACTGGCTGCGTTTGAAGGCCACGCCATAGATACCATTCGCGCCACCAGCCATTTGCCGCAATCCTTGGCACGAGAAGGCAAAATCAAGCTTAACCGCAAAACTATGGCGATGATTCGCGGGCAGTTATTTCTGACCAAAAGCGACATCATTTTAAATTACGACCTGCTGGATACGCCCGAGTTTTTCTGGGAGCACCCGGAATATCAACAGATTTATTCCATGGCCGCCAATTACCTGGAAATCCAGCAGCGCACCGATGTGCTATCCAAAAAACTGGAAACGATTCATGAGCTGTTAGAAATGCTGGCCGACGAGCAAAAGCACCAGCATTCATCGACTTTAGAATGGATCATCATCTGGTTGATTGCGGTAGAGATTGTGATGTCGATTTTGGATAAAGTGTTTTGACAGTATTCACTGACATCGCGCACAATCTAGCTACCGATTAAGCTGATTCTTACGGCATCGGTAGATAATAGCAACGCTGTTTCCAAGCTCCAGAAAGGACTCAATCCAGCACTCACCATTTGAAAAGGAAAAAACAGTGAAAAGACTCGCCAAACTACTAGCCGTTTTATTACTCTCGTCGACCGCAAATGCCGCGCAACAGCTGAGCTACAACGGTCATTTGCTTACTGATTCCGGTAATTTTCATGTCGGCGATACGTTTGCAGGCCAATTTAGCTTTAATCCGGACTCACCGGATTTAAGTGCATACCAAACGCCGCCGAATGTATCGAGCCCGCGTATCGAATTAAGCTATTTGCATAAGCAATCGTCGTCCATAGCCATTAACAAGGAACCGGCCTTGCTGGGCAACTACAAAATTGAAGTGCATTTTGAAAACGACTTTACGCTTACCCAAGCCATGATCAATGGCATCGGCCTTAATGGCAGAGTAGCGGCTGGCACTTATGACATGGCAGACATTAGCGATAGTAGCAACGACCCGGCGTCGATCAATACTACCTATACAATTATGGCCTTGTTTGCCCAAGACACTTTCACGGCTACCGATATTGAAACCCAGAACTATCAGGGCATTTTTGACACAGACTTACAGCCGGTGTTTTATGCATTTCAAATCCGCTCAGCCGGGAATGTCTCTATCGGCTCGATTGATCATTATGCCATAGCCGCAGTGCCGCTACCTGGCGCAGTTTGGCTGTTTGGCTCAGCATTTGCCGGCCTGGCTTGGCGGTCCCGTCGATCGGCTTAGAGATTTAAATTGCCCTGGCGATTGTGGCTAGCGGCTTTTAACAAAAAATATCCTGCAGATTAGATACTCCAGCCTGATAGTCAATTCGCTATAAAGTAAACAGGCTGGCAATCGTCAAACGTTGCGATAATCTTTGCCGCTGGAAAATCTTGCACAAAGTCCGCTCACTTTTCAAGTTAGAATGCTATAGTTTATTCTGCAAGCGAAACGACGCCGTTTCAGGGCACACCCAAGCGCCCTGCGTCGTTTATTACCTGCTCGATAAGGAGACCAACCGATGAAAACAAACAAAATATTTTGTGCTTTAATGCTGTCATTATTACTAAACCAACAGGCAAACGCTGGCTTGGTGAATGGCAGCTTTGAAACGGGTGACTATTTTGGCTGGACATTATTTGAAGATAGCGACCTTAAAGAAAACGGCACCTGGGGCATTGCTCGCAGCGGCGATACCATACACAAAAATGACAGCACCTTTGATTTCTACGACCGCGTTTACGTTACGCAAGAGGCAAACGACCTGCCGCTTACTTATGTGGCAACAGACGGAAACTTTTTGGCCTACCAATTGCAAAATGGCGTCCAGGCCCATCGCATGTATCAAGACTTAACGCTGGATCGCGGTCCACAGACCTTATCCTGGGATATGCTCTACAACAATCGCAGTGCGAGTTTTGATCTGGTTTCTCAGTTCATTACCATCCAGGTTTTAGATACTTCCGATAATTTGCTGGCCACTTTGTTTAGAACCTATGAGGGTGATGCCTTATCGACACCGATGACCAGTTATTCAGCAGATATTTCGGCGTTTGCCGGCCAGACTATCCGGCTGGACGTGACCATGATGGTCAAGGCCAATTACCTTGATGCTGCTTACGATAACTTTAAAATCACAAACGTGGTGCCGTTGCCTGCCAGCGCCTGGCTATTTGGCGGAGCGTTAGCTGGCTTGTTTGGGTTCACACTCAAAAAATCAAGCACAATCGCCCTATAAGACACCCCTCGCAGCGTAAGCAATAGGAGCTGTTAATTGTGGGCTCGTCCAATCTAACGGTTAGGGAAACAACCTGGCTCAGCTTGGCAGGATAGTCACTGTTTATTTGTTTGACTCCACACCCAATCCTGACCAAGGTTTGTTCAGGGTCACTATCACACTGAAACTTCAAAAATAATGAATAAAATAACCTGCCTATTTACATTGATATTGTTTTCAGCATCTGCCAATGCTGCGCAAAAACTCAGCTTTACCGGTCACTTGGTTCACGCCACTGGCGACCTTGGCGTAGGTGACAGTTTTTCTGGACAATTTACTTTTAACCCGGAAACACCTGACACCCAAGGTTACCTGCCTAATATTCCCGGCCTTGATTCGGCAACCCGCCAATATTTTCAGACTTACGCGCAAAACCAATCATCATCAATCAGTTTTAACGACGGACAGCCAATAGCTGGCACTCAAGAAATCGGCTGGTCGTTGGTCGATAATCAGCAAATAACCCTGTCATCACCTGCGGTTGGTGCAATACTCTCCAGTGCTAATCCATTAACAAATTATGTCCGCCCAGGCACTTATGATGTGATGTTTCTTAAATCCAGCTACCCGTCGCCGCAACCCAGCCCAAATCCGTTTGGAGACTTTAATCCCGGTACAATTTTTGGGATTACCGCATTTTTTGCCCCGAATACGTTTACGCTAGATGGTATTAATTCGCCAGGCTACCAAAATATTTTTGCAAACCAGCCAATATTTTTAGGCTTTGAGGTTTACGGCTTGGCTAGTAACGCCCTAGGCGTCTTCGACTCCACCGTAACGTCGGTGCCTCTACCTGGGGCTGGCTGGCTATTTGGCTCGGCGCTGGCCGGTCTGGCGTTACGGCTAGGCAAACGCAGATAGCGATTTAATCTCTGGTTGAGCCAAGGCCTGCGCCAATCTATGCCAGGCCGACTCATCCACAGGCAATCCAAAGCGCAAACTGGCGGGATCGTCAAACAAACGCGTCAAAATGCCTTGCTTGGCTAACTGCTGATGCAAAGCCGCCGCCTTATCGACTTTAAGCCATTGAAACAAATCACAACCGCCGCTTGGCGGCCAACCGTTATCACTTAGCAATTGTTTGAGCCTTTGCTGCTGTAGTTTTAACGATACTGCCGTGTCTTGTTGCCATTGCCGATCAGCCAAAGCCATTGCGGCCACATGCCGACCTGGATGACTAATCGGCCAAGGCCCCAAGTGCTCGGCCATGCGCTGCAATACAGTCGGCTCGGCGATCACAAAACCGCAACGGATGCCTGCCAGACCGAAAAACTTACCGATTGAACGCAGAACGATTAACCCTGGCCTGACCGGAAGTGCCGCCAAGCTGTATTCCGGCGTGCTGTCGATAAAGGATTCATCGACCACCAAGCAGCCGCCGCGCCTGCTGAGTATTGCCTGCCATTGCAATAATTGCTCGACACGCCAGCGTTTGCCGGTGGGATTATTTGGATTGATCAACACCAGCACATCCAGTTCGTCCAATTCAGCGTCAATAGCGGCGGCATCGATAACCCGTACCTGATGACCCGCTTTGCGCCAGGCGGCAGCATGCTCGGCATAAGCGGGATGCAAAACACCCACCCGTGAGACAGGCCGCAACAAAGGCAAGCTTTGAATCGCCGCTTGCGAGCCAGCTACTGCTAATAAGGAGTCGTTTTGATAGTAAGCACGAGCGGCTGGCAATAGTATATCGTCGTCTTCCGGTAGACGCTGCCAGCATGCGGCAGGTATTGCCGACACCGGCCAAGCCTGAGGATTGATGCCGGTGGATAAATCCAGCCAGTCGCTTAAGGGGATATTGTATTGGCTTGCAGCCCGGCGCAAGCGGCCGCCGTGTTCAAGCAAGCGCGTCTCCCGCAGCAATTAAAATCAGCCACAACACCAGGGTTTGATACATAAATCGCCACGAGCGAACCATATCTGCGTTTTCTGGATTGCGTTCGCCACCAAACCAGGGCTTTTGTTTGAATTGACCGTGATAGAAAGCCGGGCCTCCCAATCTTAGCCCTAAAGCGCCAGCCCCTGCCGTCATTACCGGCCCGGCGTTTGGGCTATCCAGCAAATGTGCTTGTTTGCGCCACGCCGCCAAAGCACAGCTGGTATTTCCCAGCAAGGCATAGCTGACAGCGGTCAATCTGGCCGGCAGCCAGTTCAATAAATCATCAAACCGCGCCGCCGCCCAGCCAAAATACAGATAACGGGGATTTTTATAGCCCCACATCGCATCCAGGGTATTGCTTAAGCGATACAGTACCGCACCTATCGGCCCTGCCAGCGCAAACCAAAACAAGGGCACAAATACCGCATCGGCACCGTTTTCTAAAACTGATTCTATAGCTGCCTGCCGCACTTGCAGCTCGGTCATAGTGTCGGTTTGGCGACTGACGATTTTGCCGACTTTCAGCCTGGCCGATTGTAAATCTTCGTTACATAAGGCTTGATAAATGGCTTGGGCATGTTGCTGCAAACTGCGCGCGGCAATGCAGAAATACAACACAACTGCCTCTATGAACAGGTTTAGCACCGGCCAATCGGTTAGCTTTATCAGACACAGCAAAGCCGGTGTCAGGGCAATCAATACCGCCATAACACCACTCAATCGCTGCTGCACTGGCGATTGCCCAACGACCAATAGCTGCCGTTCGATAGTACTAACCCAACGACCAAACATAACCAGCGGGTGCCAGGCATTGCGCGGCTCGCCCAGCCAATAGTCCAGTGCGACGGCCAGCAGAATGGTAAGCGTAAGGGTCATGCTGCTAGTGGTTTGTGGAGAATTGCGCGATGATTGCGCCGGAAGGTCTATTGGAGCGGCTAGGGCGGAACGAATTCCGCCCTACGTTTATACCTTAAACAGCTTCGCGGCTTGCTTTAGCTGTAAACAGTGCTTTTACGACGCTGACCAAGCCAAAAATCACAACACCGTACATCAGTGTTGCGCTCAAGTAAGGCGGGTAATAAGTGGCAACACCATCCAAATACTGCGCCCATGAAGCATCGGGAGCACGACCAGACAATAGATAAAAACTGCCGTTGGAAATCAGAAAAGCGCTGGACGTTGCCACAGTCAACGCGACAAATTGCTGCAACGCGCTAGCCGCTGACAAGCTTGAGAATTTTCTGCACCATTTGCCGGCCAGCCACATCGCGCCGTAAGAGCCAATTAAAAATCCATAAGCCGCAGACACGCAAAAATCGCTGACTCCCAGTTTGGTGATAGCCAAATAATCGATCAAACCTGCTTCAAGTAGCAGCGCGGCAAACAAATAGCGCCCGCCCAGCCACAATCCCGCAAAAAAGAACACGACCAGCGACGCATCAGGCAACGCGAAAGAGCTACCAAAATGATGAAAACGGGTCGCGGCCATTAATGCCATCAAGGCGACTGCGCCGGGTTTGACGGCAAGGCTAGGTTTATTCATAAAGGCTCTCCCAAGAATCAGTTGTTGTAATGAATGGAAATAAAGAAATTTCTATCGGCCATATTGTAATTGCTAACGGTCTGATAGTTTTTATCTAAAACATTATTCAGCTTGCCGCTAATCATCCAGTTTTTGTCGATGTGGTACGCCGTGCGAAAATCAAGGGTCACAAAGCCATTGACTACTGTACCCGAATTACTCGCCAGTCGGTCGCTTTGTGCCAAAACTTTTCCGCCCACATCAAACGCGCCAAAGCTTCTGGATACATCGTAAGACAGGGTTTTGTCGGCGCGACCTATCAATTTAGAGCTATTCTCACGGTCTCTCGGGCTTAATAAATTTCCGTTTAATTTATGCGTCCAACCCAAAAACTGGGTATCAATTTCTGCCTCAAGGCCGTCAATTTGGGCTTTGCTGACATTGGCAGGCGACCAGGCACCAAACACATCGTTTGGGTCTACTGGCTGCCAGGAAATTAAGTTATCAATATCCGTATGATAGGCTCTGAATTCCCAATTTAACTTGCCGTGTTCTCCGCGTAAACCTGCCTCAACCGATTTTGAGCTTTCCGGCTTTAAATTGGGATTTCCAAAGCTACCAAAACTATCGAGTGGATAATACAGGTCATTAAAACTGGGGGCTTTAAAGGCATTGCCAAAATTAGCAAACGCGCTCAGGCCGTAATTCCAGTTAAACCGCCAGCCGATATTACCTGTCACATAATCGCCAAAGGCCTGATTTTTATCCCAACGCAAGGACGCGTTCATAAAATTATTTTTAAATACTTCGCTGTGTAGCTCACCAAATACACCCACATCATAACGTGAGGTTTTGGTAAATTTTTCCGAACTATCGACTTCATCCACCCGATAATCCGTACCCAGGGTTAATTTATGCTTATCAGCAAGCATGATGTCGTTTAGCCAGGTCGCATTCCAGCGCGTGGTATTAAAAAACGTATTATTGGCAGCAATCGTAGAGCCCAGATTGTGACTTTCGTCCTGCGACTGGCCAAAACGCAATACCGAGCGCCAATTACTCATTACATCCATCGTCAAAGACGTACCAAGCACTTGATTGATAAATTGCTTGTTGCCAATATCGTCGCCGTAAGATTTGGTGAATTGATTCGCGCCCTCTGAGCGCATAAAAAACGCTTCGACCTCAGCGCTATTATCAAACCGATGTCCAACACGGGCGTTCAATGCGGTGTTGTTATAAGCGCCCTGGTTTATAACGCCTGCAGGCGCCTTTACTCTCGGTGCAAAACCATTGCTCTCCAGATTGGAAACCCCCAGGTTATACCAACTGTTTTGCCAGCGACCGCTGATGTTACCCGCTTCTCTATGGGTAGCGTAAGAACCGCCGCCAGCTTCCACCGCGACACTGGGTTTTTCCGAGTCTTTGCCTTTGCGGGTAAAAATTTGAATCACGCCGCCGATGGCTTCCGAGCCATACAAACTGGATTGCGGGCCGCGAGTGATTTCCACTCGCTCGATTTGCTCAATCGGTATCAGCTCAAACGCAGTGGTTCCCAGGGTAACCGAGCCAACCTTTATGCCGTCAATCAGCACCAAAACATGGCTGGCATTAGTCCCGCGCATAATTACGCTGGCTGGTTGCCCATACCCGCCGCTTTGGGCAACATCAATGCCTGTCGAGCCTTTTAACAAATCGGGCAGCGTTCTGGCTTGCGATTGCTCTATGTCCTCACGAGTAAACACCGTGGCAGCCGTCGCCAACTCGGTTCTAGCGGTGTCGCTACGGGTGGCCGTGACCACTGTATCGGGGAGATTAATAGCGTCCTCGTTTGCGGCTTGTACAGTTAAAGTTGAACTGACACCCGCCAGCATTAAGGAACTGATTAGAATTTTTTGCATGTTGTCCTCTGCGCCCGCCGCGCATCCGGGTTAAAAAGGACAGAGGAAAACGGGGTACGAAAAAGACGGAGACAGGCTAGGCATGGACTCTGACCATTCCGTAAACAGCCCTCCGCTGTCTCGAATGATCTTCCGGGCCAGTCTCCGGGCTTATAAGTGGCTTACGCCTGATTCGCGACCTTCCCATGCAAATCGCACAGTGGCAAAAACGCGGATCTTTACTTATCTACCGTTGCGGGGGCAGCGTCGGCATGGGCGATTAGTTGAATCGCCGCACCGACTTCCTGTTTAAGTTGAGCCGAGAAATGACTCAAACACCTGAAAGAAGGAGGCAGATTGTATTCAGTCGGGCTTTATAAAGCAAGAAAACAAGCGTTTATGTCGATGCTGGGCATTGCAAATACCCCTTTGCATGCTATACATTGGTGCATAGATTAATACTGTTAACTACAACGAATACGGGC